>JAFAOG010000497.1 GCA_019237945.1 Deltaproteobacteria bacterium
GCGCCTTCGAGCGCGCGCAGGAGGTCCATGACCTGCTTGTCCGACCAGCCGCGAATGCACCCGCGCTCCGGCAGGTCCGCGAACCGCGCGTCATCTTCGGTTCCGTTCGCGAGCGACGCGATCTTCTTCCGGCCGAAGCGCCCGTGCAGCGCGCCGACGAGCAGCAACAGGCCCCGCGCGGCCTTTTGCTCGGCTTCGGACATGCCGGTGGTTCGGCCATGCGCGACCGCATCACAGTTATCGCAAGCGCCGCACGTCCGATCGCGCGATGCCCAGTCCTCGTCGCCGAAGTACTCGAGGACGAACTGGCGGCGGCAGCGCGGGTAGTACGCGTACTCGACCATCGTGCGCAGCTTGCCGCGCTCGCTCTCCGCGCGCCGCGCGAGCGCCTCGACATCGAGCGGTGGGAACTGACCGGGCGCCGGGCGACGCGCCGAGATCTGCTCGGGGTCGCGCGCGAGCATGCCGTGCCGCTCGAGGATCCGCAGCGCCGATCCGATTGCCGCCTTCGATGGATCGCCGGGCAGCTGCGGCTTGAGCCGCTCCTCGAGGTCCTCGCCCGTCGCCACGGGACGCTCCGCGAGCAGCCGCCACAGCCCGCGCAGCACCTCGGCCGATGGATACGACGCGTCGATCAGAAATTCCTGCAGCCGGATATCGCCGTGGTTGAACAGCAGCACGCAGCGCGTGGGCTTGCCGTCGCGCCCGCCGCGCCCGGCCTCCTGGTAGTACGCCTCGGGGCTGCGCGGGATATCTGCGTGGACGACGAGCCGGATGTCGCTCTTGTCGACGCCCATGCCGAACGCGTTCGTCGCGACGATCACGTCCAGCTTGCCCGCCATGAACACGTCCTGCGCCTTCTCGCGCACCTCATCTTCGAGGCCGGCGTGATAGACGCGCGCGCGCATCCCCGCCTTCTTCAGCGACTGCGCGTAGACCTCGGCGTTCTTGCGCGTGGCCGCGTAGACGAGCGCGACGCCGCCCTCGCGCATGCGCACGAGATCGACCAGCTTCTGCGCCTTGTCCTGCGCGCCGCCGGCCTTGACGACCGAGTAATAGAGGTTCGGCCGATCGAACCCGCGGACGTGCAGCGTGTGCTCGGCCATCCCGAGCTGCACCGCGATATCGGCGCGGACCTCGGGTGTGGCGGTCGCCGTGAACGCAGCGAGCCGCGGCGGCTGCAGCGCGGCGACGACCTGGCCGAGCCGCCGGTAGTCGGGCCGGAAGTCGTGACCCCACTCGCTGATGCAGTGCGCTTCATCGATCGCGACGAGCGCGATCCGGCTCGCACACGCCTGCAGCGCCTCGACGAACCGCGGGCTGCGAAACCGCTCCGGCGCGACGTACACGAGCGTGTAAGCGCCGGCGCGAATGCCCTCGATGATCTCGCGCTGCTCGTCCGCGCCCGCCGCGCTTGTCAGCGCCACCGCCGTGACGCCCTTCGCGGTCAGCGCATCGACCTGATCCTTCATCAGCGCGATCAGCGGCGACACGACGAGCGTGATGCCGCCTTTCTCGCCGAGCACGACCGCGGGCAGCTGATAGCAGAGCGACTTGCCCGCGCCCGTCGGCATCACCGAGATGACGGGACGGCCGCCGAAGATGTCCGCGATGACATCGGCCTGGCCGGGGCGTAATGACGCGTGGCCAAACACCGCGAGCGCTCGCGCGAGCACGTCATCGCTGCTCGCTGCATCACGAGCCGCGCTCGCAAGACTCCACATCGCGCGCGACGATACCAAGGGGGTCCGACACGCACATGTCGCCTCAACTGACATCACCCTGTTGAGGTGCAGGATGCGCGAGCAGTTATGCACGCTTGACCGTCGCCTTTCGCTACGACGAGTCGCGCACGAGCTTGCACGACGCGAGCACGCGTACCACCCAGTGTCGCGATCGCACGTCGTGGCACGCACCGAGCACTTGGTGGTGTGAACATGGGGAACAGCGCCGAGAAATTTGTCGCGATCAGCGCGCTGCTGCTAGCTGCGTGCATCACCGAACCCGCGTCGGAGAAGACGTCGTCCGCGAGCTCGGAGCTGAAGACCGAGGCGGTCTGCAGCGGCGGTCGACTCCACTGCATGTCGCGACGTGTGCTCAGTGACGTCGGGTCATTGCAGATCACCGCCGATGCATCCAGTGGACTGGGCCCATCGGATCTCGCGAGCGCATACGCGATTCCGACGACCGTCGATCCGGGCGCGACGATCGCGATCGTCGACGCGTACGGATACTCGAACATCGAGAGTGACCTCGCGGCGTATCGCTCGCACTACGGCCTGCCCGCGTGCACGATCGCGAACGGCTGCCTCAAGGTCGTCAACCAGAACGGCCAGACGTCGCCGCTGCCGAGCGACCCGCCGGCGAACGACGACTGGACGGTCGAGACCGCACTCGACATCGACATGGCGAGCGCCGGCTGCCCGAAGTGCAAGATCCTCGTCGTCCAGGCCGATAACGATCAAGGCAACGGGCTCTCGGTCGCGAACAACGCCGCCGCAGCGCTCGGCGCGACGGTCATCTCGAACAGCTGGGGCGCGCCCGAGAGCCAGTTCTCGTTCCCCTCGGATGATTCGTACTTCAACCATCCGGGCGTCGGCGTGTTCGTGTCGTCCGGCGATAGCGGCTACGACACCGGTGGCCAGGGCCCGGCATTCCCGGCGACCAGCGCGTACGTGATCTCGGTCGGCGGCACGAATCTCCAGAAGACGGGCGGCTCGCGCGGCTGGTCCGAGACCGCGTGGAGCTCGGGCGGCAGCTCCTGCAGCCAGAGCATCGCGAAGCCGTCGTGGCAGACGTCGACCGCGTGCAGCATGCGCATCTCCGCCGACGTCTCCGCCGTGGGCGATCCGGCCACCGGTGTCGCCGTCTACAACGGCGGCGGATTCCAGGTCGTCGGCGGCACGAGCGCCGCGTCGCCGCTGGTCGCCGCGATCTTCGCGGTCACCAAGAACGGCAGCGTCACGTCGCAGTTCGCCTATCAGCACACGACGGCGTTCAACGATGTCACCAGCGGCCACAACGGTAGCTGCGGCACCGTGGTGTGCAATGCTGGCGCCGGCTGGGACGGCCCGACGGGCGTCGGCACGCCGATCGGCTCGACGCTCGCGACGCTCGGCGGTGGCGGCGGCGGCGGCGGTGGCTCGGGCAGCGGTTCGGGCACCGGCGGTGGCGGCGGTGGCTCGGGCTCGGGGACCGGCGGCGGCGGCAGTGGTGGCGGTGGCGGCGGCGGTGGCTCGGGCTCCGGCTCCGACGGTGGTGGCACCGGCGGTGGCGGTGGTGGCGCTGGCGGTGGTGGCGGTGGTGGCGGTGGCAACGGCAGCAACGCCGACAACGGTCCGGAGACCGGTGGCTGCGCGGCCGCGGGCGGCACGTCGCTGATCCCGATCGCGTTCGCGATGATGCTGCGCCGGCGTCGTCGCTCCCGCTGAAGCTCAGATACTGGAAGCAGTCGTCGCCATGTGATGAGTCAGCATCGCGCAGCGCGCGTTTGACTCGCGCTCATCGTGGCGCGAGCGCACGGCTGGACAGCGCGGCGCGCTCCGGAGTGGAGATTTCACAGGAATTCACATCAATCCACAGGCCGGGAGCGCGCCCGACCTTTGCTTAGACGCAGTGCGTATGACCGCACTCGTTGGACTGATCAGGACGTTCGGTCTGGCGATGCGGCTTCAGGCGGCCCAGCCCGAGCTCGGTTTCTTCGACGCGTACGATCACGCGGCCGCCGCGGTCGACGCCTCGACGGCCCATGTCCAGCCCGAGCTGCTGCTCGCGATCGCGTTCGTCGAGAGTCGCTTCGATGTCACGGCGACCTCGCGCGTCGAGGGCAAGAAGCGGCGCACTGGCCACTACGCGAGCACGACCCCGCCCGCGAACCTCAACGCGCGCCAGTCGATGTACTGCGGTCCGCTGCAGACATTCGCGAGCAGCTGGAGCGAGTGCGTGTCGCTGCGCGATCCCCACGTCGCGTACGCAGCTGGCGCCGACGAGCTCGAGCACTGGCTGCGCGACAAGCGCGTCCGCGGCGATCTGTCGATCGCGCTCGCCGGCCATGGCTGCGGCAACTACGGCGTCAAGACCGGCAAGTGCAACCTCTATCCGCAGCGCGTGCTGTGGCAGCAGCGCCGCTTCGCGCTCGGCCTCCCGGTCGCGAATCACAACGAGACCGTGCAGGCGCGCCGCACGCCGCGCAGCTAGCACTTCGACGCGCGCAGCGTCGGCTGCACGATCAGGCGCAGCTGCCCGGCCTTCTTCGCGTGCACCGTCAAGATCATCGAGCGCGGCGATTCGGTCGTGCACACCATCGGCATCGCGACATCGAACGTGTGCTGCGGCGTGATGTCGCCGATGCCGTCGATCTCGTAGTCCTTCGCGGTCGTGTGCTCGGCATCGACGTGCGCCTCGACGCGACCTTCCCAGCCGGGTGGGATCACGATGCCGGTGTGGATGTAGTCGCTGCCGGGGACGAGCGTCAGGTCATAGACGATCGTGCCGTAGTCGCCGCGCGTGACGACGACATGCCCGCGCGGACTGTCGGCGACGACCATCTCGCGCTGATCGGGCGGTGGCGGATCCACGAGCGTCGCGCGCGCGAACGCATTCGACAGCATGTGCGTCGGCGTCGCGCGAGGAAGCTGCGCCTGCGACGCGTGGCCGGCGACGCCGAGTGCGAACGCAGAGAGCACGAACGCGATCGGGCCGCGATGCGCGACCGCGAAGCCGCGGAGCTGCGCGAACCGCGCCGCGATCAGATCGAACACCTCCGCGCCGGCGGCGGGATCGTCGGTCTCGATCCACGCGCGCTCGATGCGAAGCTTGTGCGCGACGAGCGCGATCATGCCGGCGATCGCGACGACCGGCAGCGCGTACCACGCGGTCGGGATGCGATGCAGCGCGATCACGAACACGAGCGCCGTGATCGCGACGACGCCGGCCGGGACGATCGCACGTGGCGAGCGCAGCCGCGACGACATCACGCCGAGCGCGGCGACGAGACCGGCGAGGGCGCCCGCAAACAAGAAGCCCGCATGGTCGCCGAGTGTGTGCTCGATGACGCGGTTCGCAGGCCAGCCGTGCGTGCGCACCGCGAGCGCGACGTAGACGAACGTCGCCGGCGCGACGAGCGCGGCCGCGAGCACGGGCAGGGCGGCGCTGCGGAGCTCGAGGCGATGCGCCATGCGGCGCGCGACGTCATCGGGCTGCTCGTGCGAGAGCCGCTCGAGATCCTGGTGGAGGTCATCGCCGGGCAGCACGCACTTCGTCATCGCGATCGTGAAGCGGTGCTCGCATACGGCGCGCGCGATCGCGTACACGAGCGCTCCGCCGAGCCACACCGCGAGCAGGCCGGTCGCGATCACCGCCGGATCATCGGGTGGCAGCAGGTGGCCGACGAGCTTCGCGACCCGCGGCGATGCGGCCGAGCCGACGAGCACCGCGCCGATCAGCGCCATCGCCCACGCCGCTGCCATGCGGGCTCCTCGCGCGACGACGACGCGGCGGATCGCGTGGGGCATCGTGACCAGCTCGTCGCGCCGACGGCGGAGCAGCTCGACGCGGCGCGCCGTCGCGCCGTCGGTGGGATCGCGATAGATGTCGGTCATCTCGGCTTGAACGCACGACACGCCGGGACGATTTCCGTTGCGTTCAGTTGCTGCGCAGCGTGAGCACGTCGAGCAAGTAGGCGCCGGCATTTGTGAACGTTGGCGTCTCGATCGTGCCCGACGGGTCGGCCGAGATCCGGTACTCCGCCCAGTCGCCGCCGCCATCGTCGGCGCCCTTCAGGTACCCGGGGCCGATGGCGGAGACCGAGCTGGACGCGAAGCAGGCCGCCCAGATGCCCTCGTTCGGCGTCATCGTCGTGATCGCGCCGCTGCAGTTGCCGTTGCCGGTGTACGCGCCGCCCTGGAGGATGCCGAACGTCAGCCCCGTCGCGACGCCGCTGAATTCATCACCGAGCACGTCGGTGCCGATCTCGCACGGCGAGCCCGTCCACGTCACCGTGATCGTCACGGGCGCGGTATCCGGTGCGATCGCGACGATGCGCGAGGTCCACAGCGGGCTCACGCCGTTCGGCTGCGACAGCTGGTGAAACGTCCAGCCGTTCGCCGCGATCGCCACGCCGGTCGGGCGCGTCGTCGAGCCGCAGCCGAGCTGCATCGGGATCACGTTGCCGGCCGCATGCGCGGTCGCGGTGAACATGTCGGTCGTCACGCCGGCTCCCGGATGCCGCTGCGCGAATGGCCCGACGTACATGATCGCGAGCTGCGAGGCATCCGCCGACGCGTCCGCGCTCGCGTCCAGTGCGACGGCATCGGCATCGGAATGCGCGTCGACCGCCGCCATCTGCGGCCCGAAGCCGATCCGCCCGCACGCGCCGAGGACCATCAGCAACGCACAACGCACGCTACAGCGTAGCGCTTACTGGCAGCCGGCGGCCATCGAGCGCAGCGTGTCGTCCTGGATCTGCGCGAGCGGCGTGCGCTGCCCCTCGACGGGGCCGGTCCACGTCTGGTCGAGCGCCTTGGCGGTCACGAGTGCGACACCGCACCACCCGGCGAGCGTCCGGATGCGGTCGAGATCGATCTCCGCGGTGCCGCTGGCGTCGGTCGCGACGGTCCAGGCGAGCGGCTTGCCCTTGCCGAACTTCGCCTCGATCGTGACCTCGACGCCCGACACCGGCGTTGCGGGCGCGCTGCACGGCACCGGATCCTCGGCCGTGAAGATCTGCTTGGGGTCGCCCTCGACGGGGATCCACCGCTTGTTGCGCCGCTCGCTCGGCAGCTCGACCGCCGCGACGACGCCGCCGATCGCGAGCAGCACGAGCGCGCTGCCGCCGATGATCAGCTCGGTGCGCGTCGTCGACGACAGGCGCGAGGGCAGGTGGTTGCCGTAGACATCCTGGTTGTTCGCGTCGGCGGCGGCGAACAGGATGCCGAACGCGCCGAGCGCGCCCGTGATCAGCGAGCCGGTGACGAGCCAGCCCGTGCCGGTCAGCTCCTTCGTCGACGCCTGCTCCTGCTCGATGTGATCGCCGAGCAGCAGTGGGCGGCACATGCCCTTGTCGACGACCGTGGCGCGCAGGCCGTCCTTCTCGTCGAACGACGCCTGCTTGACGGTCGTGACCTGCTGCTCGTCGTTCTTCTGGTGCTGGGCGCGGAACTCGCCCGTCGCTCCCCACTCGCTGGTGCGGTAGCAAGCGGCGACGAGCGCGAGGACAGCTGCCTTGCGCATCACATCCGCTGGAGCAGCAGCGCGCCGAGCGAGTAGCCGGCACCGAACGAGCACATCAGGCCGTAGTTGCCCTTCGCGAGGTCGTCGCTGTGCAGCGAGAACGCGATCAGCGATCCGGCCGACGCCGTGTTGCCGTACTCGTCGAGGATGATCGGCGCTTCCTGGCGCGTCGGCACGTGGCCGAGCACCCACTCCGCGACGACCTCGTTGAGCTTCTGGTTCGCCTGGTGCAGCCAGTAGCGCGAGATCTTGTCGGGCGTCAGGTCGTTCGCCGCGAGGGTCTCGGTGATGAACTTCGACGCGAGCGGCACGACTTCCTTGAACACCTTGCGGCCGTGCTGGTGGAACAGCTTGTCGTCGTTGTTCGCCGTCGCCGGATCGCAGCGCGTCAGGTAGCCGAGGTTGTTGCGGATCGCAGTCGCCGACCACTTCGACAGCATCTTCGTCGACAGGATCTCCCACGAGCCGGGCTTCGCCTTCTCGACCGGTTCGAGGACCATCGCGACGCTGGCGTCGCCGAAGATGAAGTGGCTGTCGCGCTCGCGCCAGTTCATGTGGCCGGTCGTCAGCTCCGGCACGACGACGAGCGCACACGTCGCGCTGCCCGACTGGATCGCCTGCGAGGCGACGATCGTCGCGCCGGTCGCGGCCGAGCAGCCGAGCGACATGTCGAGCGCCCAGCCGCGCGCGCCGATCGCTTCCTGGACCTCGATCGCGATCGCGGGATACAGGCGCTGCAGGTTCGAGCAGCCGAGCACGACGAGATCGATGTCCTCGCCGGTCTTGCCCGCCCTCGCGAGCGCGCGCTTGGCCGCATTGACCGAGTACTCGGCCTGGACGCTGAGCGCCTCCTCGGGACGGTCCGGGATGTTCGGGCACATCCGCTCGGGATCGAGCAGACCGGTCTTGTCCTGGACGTAGCGGTTCTTGATCCCCGACGCCTTGACGATGAACTCGCTCGAGCTCTCCTTGAGCGGCGGGCGATCGGGATGCTTCGCATTCTCGCGGCGGACGAACTCGTTGAACGCGACGACCAGCTCGTCGTTCGTCAGGACCGTTTCGGGGTGCCACACACCGTGGCCGGTGATCGCAGTGCCGGTACTCTGCCGCGCCATGATGCGGCGGAGTTGGTCACATCATCCGCCCTTGCGCAACTCAGCATCGACCTCGGCGAGCGCCGTTCGTAGGAAGGTCGACGAGGGGTCCGCCGCGATCGCCATCTTGAGCTGCAAAAGCGCGCCTTTGACGTCGCCTCGGCGGAGCGCGATCTCGGCCTTGCGGTAATAGACGAGCGCGCGCGAATTCATCTGCTGGTTCGCGCCTGCCGACGGAATCGGCACGCCGGTCGGGGGCGTGGCGGTCGGAGAGGTCGGACCAACGGCGGAGGCGGCCGGCTTGTTTCCCATCGCGGCGGCCGCGAGGTCCTCGGGCTTCAGCGGCTTCATCCGCGTCGTCATCATCGACTGGTTGCGGAACGTCTGGTACGCGCCGGCGGCGATGCCGTACGCGCTCGTCACCATCTCGAGCTCCTCGGGCGTCATGCCGTTGCGATGGAGATCGGGGTGGGCGATGCGCGCGATCTTGTGGAACGCGGCCTGCGCATCCTCCGCCGACGAATCCACCTTGAGCTCGAGGATCTCGTGTGCCGGCGCGGCCCGCTTCGCGACGACGCGCTGCGCCCACAACAGCACTTCGGTCCGCGTGCTGCCGCCCATCGACTACGCGCCCTCTTGCGTCGGCGCGCCGATCACCTGCAGCGCAGCTTCCTGGCGGTTGCCGGAGTCCGGATCCATCGCGCTGACGTGGAGGATGCCATCCGCATCGACGCGGAAGCAGACTTCGATCTTGAGATCGCCGCGGCGCTTTGCCTCGAGGTTCTCGAGCACCAGCGTGCCGAGCGGCTCGTTCTCGGCGTAGCGGCGCGACTCGCCGCGGCAGCAATCGATCTCGACGCGCGTCTGGTGATCGCGCGCGGTCGTGAACACGCGCGTGCGCTCGATCGGGATCGGCGAGTTCTTGTCGAGCAGGTGCTCGGCGTAGCCGCCCGCGGTCTGGATCGAGAGCGTCGACGGGTTGACGTCGAGCAGCACTGGCCTGGCGAGCGGGCCCTGCGCGCGGGCGCCGCCGTGAATCAGCGGCGAGTGCGCCTCGGTGACCACCGCATCGCGCGTGCCCATGCCGCTGCCCTGGATGATCGACCCGCTCAGCGACCCGGCCTGGATCGCGGCGCCTTGCGCGACGACCTCGTCGGGGTTGATCGAGATGTTCGGCTGCTTCTTGAAGACCTCGGCGAGCCGGTTGCGCACCGCCGGGATCCGCGTCGAGCCGCCGACGCACAAGACGTCGCTGATGTCGCGCGCCGACAGCTTGGCCTGCGCCAGCACCTGCTTCGTCACCTCGATCGTGCGGTTGACGTAGCCGTTGATCAGCTCCTCGAACTGCGCGCGATTGAGCGAGAACGGCAGCGAGCCGGTCTGCCCGTTCGGCAAGTCGATGCCGTCGATCTCGCCCTCGGCGGCGTCGTTGTCGGAGAGGTGACACTTGATCGCCTCCGCGCCCATCATCAGCTTCATCATCAGCACCGGGTGCTGGCGTGGATCGAAGCGGAGGATGCGGTTGCACTCGGCGGCGAGCACCTCGGCGAGCGCGCGATCGAGATCGTCGCCACCGAGGAAGAAGTCGCCGTCGGACGCGAGCACCTCGAACACCTCGCCCTTGATGCGGAGGATCGAGACGTCGAACGTGCCGCCGCCGAAGTCGAACACGCAGATCAGCTGATCCTGATTGCGGCCGAAGCCGTACGCGAGCGCGGCCGCCGTCGGCTCGTTGATCAGGCGCATCACGGAGAGCCCCGCGAGGCGGCCGGCTTCCTTCGTCGCGGTGCGCTGCGCGTCGGTGAAGTTCGCGGGCACCGTGATCACGGCATCGGTGACGCTCGTGCCGAGCTGGCGTTCGCCGCAGCGCTTGAGGTGGAGCAGGACGTGCGAGCTGATCTCGGGCATCGTCATGCGGCGGTCGCGCACGACGACGATCGGCTGCTGGTTCGGACCCTCGACGACCTTGTACCGGATGCCGGTCAGCGCGAGCTGGACGAGCGGCGCGCGGATGTTCTGGCCGATGAACCGCTTCGCGGAGTGGATGACGTGCTGCGGCTCGGTCAGCCGGTAGCGCTTCGCGTCCTGCCCGACGACGACGCCGCCGCTCGACGGGAACGCGACGACCGACGGATGCACGCGCTCGGCGCGCTGGCCGAGGATGAACTCGACGCCCGTCGGCGTGGCGACGGCGGCGCAGGAGTTCGTCGTGCCGAGGTCGATGCCGAGCGCGATGGCCATCCAGGCCAAAAATGATATCGCAGCCGCGCGGCCGATGCGATTTACGGGCAGGTCACGCCGAGCGGGGCGGCCAAGCCGCGGCTGCGGCCCTTGCCGTCGCCGAGCTCGCCGTCCCGGCCGCGCCCCCAGCACTTCCAGCCGGCGTCGGTCGTGTGGGCGCAAATATGCGCGTACTTGGCGACCAGGTGGTCGACGTGCTCGAGCGGCTTGTCCGTCGTCGCGTCGAGGACGAGCGTCGGCGTCGGGGTCGGGGAGCCGCCGCCGATCTGCCCGTACTTGTTGTCGCCCCAGCAGTAGAGCCGGCCGTCGGTCGTGCGAGCGCACGTCATCGCGCCGCCGCCGACGACCTCGGCCGCACCCATGAACGGCGTGCCGGTATCGGTCACGACGGGCGCGGGGACCATCGTGTTCTGGCCGGTGAAGTCGTTGCCCGAGCCCTGGCCGAGCTGAGCGTGCCAGTTCCCGCCGACGCACGAGACGGTCGTGTCGGTGTTCACCCAGCACGTGTGGAAGTTGCCGATCGTCAGCACCGCGGTCGTCGCGACCTTGATCGGCACGGGCTGGTCGGTGTTGCTGCCGGTGCCGAGCTCGCCGGAGCTGTTGTCGCCCCAGCACCAGAAATCGCCGCCCTTCTTCACGCAGAACGAGGAGTCGCCCGCGATCAGCGACTCGGCGCCCGAGAGCGCGGCGCTGCCGGCCATCACCGGTGCGGCGATGTGACGATCGGCGGTCGTGCTGTCACCGAGCTCGCCGTCTCCGTTGAAGCCCCAGCAGTAGACGATGCCGGTCGTATCGAGCGCGCACGCGGCGCGACTGCCGGCCTTGACGTCCTTCGCGCCCGTCAGCGGCGCGGTGCCCGAGCCCATCGCCTTGAGCACCGGGACCGCCTTGTTCGAGTCGGTGGTCGAGTTGTTGCCGAGCATCCCGTTGTAGTTGCGGCCCCAGCACGCGACGGCGCCGCCGCTGCGCACCGCGCAGCCGAACAGATAGCCGGTGCCGAATGCGGTGACGTCGGTGAGCGGGCCGGCGTTGTCGACGACGTGGCCCGGCGTCAGCACGTCGACGTTGCTTCCTGCTCCGTTGCCGAGCTCGCCGCCGTTCTGGTTGCCCGAGCACCACAGCGTGTGGTCCTTCTTGAGGAAGCAGCCGAGGTCCTTCCCGAAGTTGAGATCGGCGACGCACTCGTCGCACATGCCCGCATTGCAATACGTGCCCGCAACGCACGCGGAGCCTTGCTCGGCACCGCAGCACGCCTGGCCGAGCGCGCCGCACGGTGGAACCGGCGCGTCGGGAGGCGCGGTGCATTGCCCGCCGAGCCCGTCGCCTGCGCCCGATTCGAAGCGGCTCCCGCTCGGGCAGCCCGGATCGGGGAACGCGCAGAAGCCCTCGGGCTCGCAGGTCCCGGTCTTGCCGGCGAGCACGCACTGATCGCTCGCGCTGCACTTGTAGGGATTCGTCTTCGCGCACGCGGACGCGAGCAAGCACGCCACGAGCGTGGCTACGCGCCTCATCCCTTCCAGAGTATCACGTCGGATTCTGACCGGTGAGATGCTTCGCGATGATGCGCCGCTGGATCTGACCCGTTCCCTCGAAGATGTCGTAGATCTTGGCGTCGCGATACCACTTCTCGACGGGGTGACTCGGCTCGAGCGCCTCTTCACCGAGCAGCACCATCGCGCGCGTGGTCACGGCCTGCGCGACGCGCGCGCCGAGCGCCTTCGCCATCGACGCCTCCGCGACGTTGTCGAGGTGGTGATCCGCCATCCACGCCGCGCGGTGCGCGAGCATGCGCGCCGCCGTGATCTCCATCTGCATGTCGGCGAGCTCGAACATGATGTGCTGGTGGCTCGCGAGCGGCGTGCCCTGCACGGTGCCGCCCTGCACGCGCTCGAGCAGGTATTCGAACGCGGCGCGCGCGATGCCGACGGCCTGGATGCCAACGACAGGACGCGTGGAGTCGAGCATCTTCTTGGTGTCGGCGAGACCGCCGGGCTGGCCTCCCGCTTGTGCGACGCCGAGCATCATGTCCTTGTGGACGCGCACGTCCTCGAAGTGCACCTGCGCCGTTTCCGACGCGCGGATGCCGAGCTTCGTCTCCTTCTTGCCAGGCACGAGCCCCGGCGTGCCGCGCGCGACGATGAAGCCGCGCACGCCCGAGCGACCGGCCGCGGCTTCCGTCTGCGCCCACACGACGTAGACCGATGCACTCTGACCGTTCGTGATCCACTGCTTGCTGCCGCGGATGATCCAGTGATCGCCGTCGCGCGTCGCGCTGGTCTTGAGGCCGGAGATGTCGGAGCCGGTCGCGGGCTCGGAGAGCGCCATCGCGGCGACCTTGATGTGGCCCTTCTCGTCGACGCCTTTGAGCAGGCGGCGGAACTCTTCCTTCTGCTCGTCGGTGCCCATGCGGGCGACCGGCGCGCACGCGAGCCCCGAGCCGCCGAGCGCGAGCGCGATGCCGGCGCAGCCCCACGCCATCTCCTCGCTCGCCGCGACGCTGAGGCGCGCCTGCGACTTCGGCTTCTTCGGATCCGGATCCTCGTCGACGCCGGTCAGCTTCTTGCGGCCGTCGATCACCGCGGTCTGCGTCATGCCGAACGCCTGCGCCTGCTTCATCAGGTCCCACGGCATCGACTCTTCTTGATCGTGCTTCGCGGCGATCGGCCGGATCGCCTGCTTGGCAAACGCGTTCATCATCTGCCGGATGCCCTGGAACATCGGGTTGTCGTGGAAGAGGTCCATTAGCGGGTCTCCTTCTGGGCGAGCACGCGACCGAGCCGCTCGTCGCCGAGCACCGCCTCGAACGCGCGCGCATCGCGCATCAGCTTCTCGACGGGATAATCGTTGACGAAGCCGTAGCCGCCGAAGATCTGCACGGCGTCGATCGTCGCGCGCGCGACGCAGTCGCCGGCGATCACGCGGGCGCGGCTCGCGGTGTCGTACGCGGTGCGATCGTTCGTGTCGATCAGCCACGCCGCGTGCAGCGCGAGCATGCGGGCGGCAGCGGCGGTGGTCAGCGCGTCGTCGCGCAACCGGATCAGCGCCTCGAACTGGCCGATCGGCTGACCGAACTGCACGCGCTCCTTGCTGTAGCTCGCGGCGTGCTCCATCGCGGCGACCGCGACGCCGACCGCGCGCGCGGCCAGGCTCGTGCGGGCCCACGCGAGCACCTGCTCGACGCTGCCGCCTTCGAGCACCGTGCCGCGCTGGCCTTCGAGCGTCGCCGTCGCCCAGCGAGCCGCGCGCCAGCCGCTCGGCGTGATCGCATCGCGACGCATGCCGTCGGTCGGCACGAGGATCAGCTTGCCGTCCGCCGCGACGAGCACGTACGACGCGACCGCGAGCGCCGGCGCGATCAGCTTGCCGGTGATCCGGTCGCCGTCGACCGCGAGCGCGCCGCGACTGTCGTGATAGAGCGTCGCGAAGCCGCCGCTCGACAGGCTGGCGAACAGCGCCTGCTTCGTCTTCGCGTCGCCCCAGGCCGCGACCGCGAGCGCCGGCTCGACATTGCATTCGAGCAGCGCGGCGATCGCCGCACAGCCGCGGCCGAGCTCGTAGCCGCGCAGCGCCCGCGTGACGTGCGAGTAGCTGCCTTCCAGCATGCCGCCCGCATCGGCGGGCACCGCATCGATCAGGAAGCCGAGCTCGCCGGCGATGTGCGCGAGCCGCTCGGGAGGAGCGCCGGCGCGGTCGGCCTCGGCGGCCCAGCCGCGGATGTCGCGATCGGAGAACTTGCGGACGGTCTCGACGATCAGCTGCTGATCGTCATCGAGGCGGAAGTCCATGTCGGAAGCTGTATCGCGTTTGCGAAAAACAGTCAGCCGCGACTGTAAATTGTAACTCGGTGGATCTGTTTGACGCCTACATCTCGCATGGATCCCTACCGCATCCACCTGAAATTAAAGTAGTTCTTCCCAGAGCGAGCTTCATGTGTTGTAGTGATGCGTACGGGGTTTACAGGGACAGAAGGGACGATGATGGAAAAACTTCGCACGGCCATCGAGAACGAGGGTGACACCAGCATCGTGAAGCTCGCGGGCTTCATCGACGAGCACAACCGGCTCAAGCAGCTCGTCGAGCAGATCACCGCGACCACCGCGATGATCGATCTGTCGGGTGTCGAGCGGATCAATTCCAGCGGTGTGCGCGACTGGGTCAACTGGATCGCCGCGCTCGAGGCGAACGGCACCACGCCGGTCCTCGTGCGCTGCTCGCCCGCGATCGTCGCGCAGATCAACCTGGTGAAGAACTTCACCGGCAATGGCGCCGTGAAGAGCTTCCTGGTCCCGTATCGCTGCAGCGAGTGTGACGAGGAGAAGTCGATCGTCGTGGAGACGTCGGAGATGACGTCGCCTGGCGCGTCGCCGCCGACCTGCAACTGCATCGTGTGCGGTCATCCGATGCAGGTCGACGAGATGCCCGAGGCGTACTTCGCGTTCCTCGCGGGGCCTGCCGCGCAGCGCGAAGGACTCGGCCGCGGCTCGTCGTCGTCGCTCTCCGGCTCGAACCCCGTGATCAAGTCGCGCGTCAAGACCCGCGATCGCCGCTCGAGCCCGCCCGCGCGTCAGAGCCAGCCCGTGCTGTCCGCGTTCCAGACGAACACGCCCGCCGCCGGCGTACGGCGCCAGAGCTCGAACGACCTGCTCGGCAAGCGCTCGAGCCGCCCGAGCCAGCCAAAGCTCGCCATTGGCTCGAACGATCGCATCTCGGCGCCGCAGGTCGCACCGTCGCTGCGTCCGTCGCAGAGCGCCGTCGAGTCGAAGAGCCACGTGCTGATGCTGACCGCGATCATCCTGATCCTGCTGCTCGGCATCGCGGCGCTCGGCTACGTCGTGCTGATGACCTGATCGCTCAACGCGGGCGACACGTGCGGCAGTCGGGGCTCGGCCTCTACATCTGCAGAGGCATCGTCGAAGCGCACGGCTTCTTCTTCACGCTTCCCGTCGCATCGTGAGCTGCGAGCTCGCGAGAGGATCGACGAACGCGATGGTCACGTGGTCGGTCAGCAGATCGGCCGTCGTCACGCCGACGATCTCCGCCGCGAGCGTGCGCAACGCGCCGTCGACCTCGAGCGTCAGCGCCACGCGATCGCCGAGCGCGAACGTTAGCGGCCCGGTCAGCGTCGCGGTGTTCGCGACGATGCTCTCCAGCGCGAACGTGGCGCGACGCCCCCGGCTCGTCAGCGTCGCCTTCTGTGTAGGTGGACGGCGCATCGTCGCTGCATCGACCGTATCGACGCGCGGAACGCGGACCGTGCATACCTCGTCGGCCACAGAGAATTCGGGCAGGTCGGTCGTCTGCTTCGGGTCGCGCACCTGGTGCGAGTCGGCCAGATCGCCGCGACATTGAGGCGTGGTCCGCGCACCCACATCGCGCCCGGTGCCGAAATTGCGCTACCCGAGTCACCACTTTCGAACGCCGATCCGCGACTTACGTTGGAGGGGTGTTGCAGGAGCCGGGCGTCGCACTACTGACCATCTCGCCGGATTTCGCGGACGACAATCCCGCGTGCTTGCTCGTCGAGGCGCGTCTGCGAGACAAGCTGCTTCGCGTCGCCGCGCGCGCCTGGGTTCGCCCGAACGAGGCGGACGTCCGCGCGCAGGTCGCAGCCTGGATCGCCTCGCCGGCGATCGACGCGATCGTCATCTGCGGCGAAGCCCACGAAGCGGTCGCCGCCGGCGCACTGAGTGGCCTCGACGACGGCTCGAAGCGCATCGTTGTCATGCCGACCTCGCTGGTGGACACGATCACCGCGGTCGAGCGCTTCCTGCACGAGGTGCGAGGCGGCGTGCGCGCGGTCGTCGGGCGCGTGCCGACCGACCGGATCGCGATCATCGGCGACCTGCCGTCCGCGGCTCTGCTCGTGTCGCTGTCGCCCGACCTGCGGGCCGGCGGCCGCCGCGGCCTCTTCGTGTTCGGCGTCGTCGCCGTCGCCCTGTTCGCCGCGGTCGCCGGCGTCTTTGCGTCGGCCGGCCGGCAAGAGGCGTCCGTCGTGTCGGCGGCCGAACCGAGCCCGCAGATCGTCGACGAGTCGCTGCCAGCGACGAAGCCGCCCGTTGACGAGTCGCGGCCCGCGCCTGCTGCGGTCAAGCCCGCGGCCGCACCGGTTGCCGCGCCGGCCACGCCGGTTGCCGCGAAGGCCGCGCCCGCTGCGGCGCCCGCCTCGCCCGCTGCCGCGAAGCACGACGCGCCCGCGCCGACAAAGCGCGTCGCCGTCCCCGCCCAGGATCCCGCCGAGCCCGCCGCGGCGCCGGTCCCCGTGCCGGTCGAGCTGCAACAGGCGACGCCAGCCGACGATGACGACACGTGCACGCAGGACAGCTGCGCGCGCCACAACAACGAGCGCGAGTGCTGCGCGCCCTTCCGCGATCAGCAAGCGCGCACGCTCGACCGCGCCGCGATCGCACGCGCGACCGCCGGCATCAAGATGAAGGTCCGCGACTGCCGCGATCCGCAGGCGTCGGACGGCGTCGTGCGCATCTCGGTCGAGGTCGCGCCGGACGGAAGCGTCGACAAGGCGTTCGTGCTCGAGGCGCCGGAGGCCGGCGTCGGGCAGTGTGTCGCGAGCGTCGTCCGCGGCGTCGCGTTTCCGGCGACCGCGGTCGGCGGAAGCTTCGTCTATCGTGCCGACCTCGCGGCCGAGTGACGCTGCGTTCGATCGCGGGGACGTCGCGGCGAGCGGACGCTACGTCGATTGCGCGGACGTCGCGGCGAGCTGAGGCTCGCTGCTTCCTGCGATCGCGCGCGTGAGAGCGGCAACGACGTCGCTGACGCGCGCCGGCTTCGCGAGGTAGTCGGCAAATCCGGCGGCCAGCGCCTTGTCGCGCTCGACCCCCGGATGACTCGCGCTGACGGCGATGACCGGAACGAAGCGCCGACCTTCGATCGCGCGAAGCTGCGCCAGGAATGCGTAGCCGTCGACGCTGGGCAGGTGGAGATCGCAGAGGACCGCGTCGGGACGCCACGTGCGTGCCGTGGCCAGGGCGCCTTCGGCCGTCGAGGCGGCGCGGACGTCCGCGCCCATCCGGCGCAGCGTTCCCGCGAACAGCTCGAGCGCGTCGGCGTCGTCGTCCAGGACGAGGATCGCGAGCCCCGCGAGCATCATGCCTGTCTCGCGGTGCTCGGGTTCTCGAGGCGGCGGTAGAGCGAACGCCGATCGATGCCGAGCAGGCGCGCCGCGTGCGTCTTGTTCCCGCGCACGCTCTCGAGGACCTGGCGCACGTACCGGCGCTCCATCTCCTCGAGGGTGATCAGCTCGCTCGGGCTCGTCGCATTGAGCTCGATCCGGTTCGGCTCGAAGCTCTGGATCTTCGCGGGCAGGTGCTCCGGCAGGATCGGCCCCGCGCCACACAGCGCGACCGCGCGCTCGATCGAGTTCTCGAGCTCGCGAACGTTCCCGGGCCACTCGTAGCAGGTCAGCTTGCGGAGCGCGTCGGCGCTGATCTCGACGACCGGCTTGGACGAGCGGGCCGCGATGCGCTTGAGCATGTGCTGCGCGAGAACCGAGATATCGGCGCACCGCTCGCGCAGCGGCGGGACGTGGATCGCGACGACGTTCACGCGATAGTAGAGATCTTCGCGGAACCGTGCCTCTTCGACCTCGTGCCCGAGGTCGCGATTGGTCGCGGTGAGCACGCGCGCCTCGATCGGCACCTCGGCGTCGCCACCGACCGGACGGACCGTGCGCTCCTGCAGAACGCGGAGCAGCTTGACCTGCATCTCGAGCGGCATCTCGCCGATCTCGTCGAGGAAGATCGTTCCGCGACCCGCCTGCATGAACAAGCCGGGGCGCGAGGTCTTCGCATCCGTGAAGGCGCCGCGGACATGCCCGAACAGCTCGCTCTCGAGCAGCGGAGCTGGCATCGCGCCGCAGTTGATCGCGACGAACGGCTCGCCTCGGCGCGGCGAGAGATCGTGCAGCGCACGCGCGACGAGCTCCTTGCCGGTGCCGCTCTCGCCGGTGATCAGCACGGTCGCGTCGCTGTCGGCCACGCGGCGGATCATCTGCGTCATCTCGCGCAGCGGGGCGCTCGCGCCGGCGAGCGTGGGAATCGGCGAATCGAGATCGACAGCCGCGCGCAGCCGCTTGACCTCGCGCTTGGTCGCCAGGTGGTCGAGCGCGCGACGGATCGCGATCTCGAGCGCATCGACCTTCACCGGCTTCGTCAGGAAGTCGTACGCGCCCGCGCGAATCGCCTCGATGGCGCGCGCGAGGTCGCCAACGCCCGTCAACACGAGCGTCATCACGTCGGGGTGGCGCTCGTGCAGCACCGCGCAGAGGTCGATGCCGCTCATGCCGGGCATCTGGTGGTCGGTGACGACGACGTCGATCGAGCCGGCGCGAACCGCCTCGAGACACTCCTGGGCGGATGCAACCGCGGTGGCCTGGAACCCGCGTTGCGCCAAGGCGGCTGCGAGCAGGTCGCGAGAGTCCTCGTCGTCGTCAACAATCAAGATGGCGTCGCTCATGAGCGTTCGCCTCCAATCCAAGACGCGCGCCACTCGCAAGTGCCCGATCACGTCGCAATCCGCGCGGTCAACCGCGCGCACGCGCACGTTTGCCTGCGCGCGTGGACCCAGCGTGCGCTGGTGCCGCGCAGCGGTCTAGGATGGGGAATATGGGGACCCGGGATACGTCGACCGAAGACACGCTCCGCGCAGGCGACATCGCCAGTGCCGACACGGCGCACCCCGACGCGTCCCCGTCCGGACCGCGCGATCCGATGCCGACCGGCAACCAGCGTTACCACCTCGGACCGCAGCTCGGCAGAGGCGGCATGGGCGACATCCTGCTCGCGACCGACCTGCAGCTCGCGCGCGACGTCGCGATCAAGCGCATGCGGGACCTCGAGCACGGCTCCAAGACGCGGTTTCTACGCGAAGCGCGCGTGCAGGGCCGGCTCGAGCATCCCGCGATCGTTCCGGTTCACGAGATCCTCTTCGATGACGAAGGTCGCCCGTGCTTCGTCATGAAGCGCCTGAGCGGAACCACCCTCCACGACATCATCCGTGCGCAAGGCGAGCTCTCGCTCGAAAGCACCGCATCCGTGAAGGGCTCGCGCTCGCGCCTGCTCCGCGCGTTCCACGACGTGTGTCTGGCCGTCGAGTTCGCGCACACGCGAGGTGTCATTCACCGCGATCTCAAGCCCGCGAACATCATGCTCGGCGATTTCGGCGAGGTCTACGTGCTCGACTGGGGCATCGCGCGCGTCGAGGCCGAGGACGACCTCGTCGGATCGATCGAGCCGCGCCCCTCGGCCGGCGGCGGCACCGAAGCCGGCGCGGTGCTCGGGACGGTCGGTTACATGCCGCCCGAGCAGCTGCGCGGACTGCCGGTCGATCGACGCGCCGACGTGTACGCGCTCGGCTGCATCCTGTTCGAGATCCTCGCGGGCAAGCCGCTGCACGACGGACGCTCGCTCGGCGCCGTGCTCGAGCCGTATGACGCGCGCCCGAGCGTCCACGCGCCGTATCGCGATGTCCCGCCGGAGCTCGAGGCGCTCGTCGTCGCGGCGACGGCCCCCGATCCCGCCGACCGGCCGGCGACGGCAAGAGAGCTCGGCGAGCGGGTTCAGCGCTATCTCGATGGCGACCGCGACGTCGCGCAGCGCCGCCAGCTCGCGCGCGAACAGCTCGCCCGCGCACGCGCCGCCCTCCACGACGGCGATGTCACCTCGCTGACCGCGTCCTCGTTCGCGCGCAAGCCTCCCGATGCGGAGCATCGCCGGGTCGCGATGCAACACGCGGGGCGCGCGCTCGCCCTCGATCCGACGATCCCCGACGCGGCCGCGCTCGTCGGGCGCTTGATGCTCGAGCCGCCGCGCGAGATGCCTCCCGAGATCGACCGCGAGCTCGACGCGATCGACGACGTCAACCTGCGCGACCAGGCGCGCGTCGCGTTCTTCGCGTTCGCGCTGTACCTCGTGTTCATCCCGCTGATGGTGTGGGTCGGACTGACGAGCGTGCCGTACCTCGTGACGGTCGCGGGAGCCGCCGCCTTGAACATGTCCTCGACGCTCGCGCTGTGGCGCTCGAAGTCGCGAGTGTCGAGCCCGTTTCTGTGGCTGACGGCCGTCGCGAACTGCATCGCGATCGCGATCCTCGCGCGCATGTTCAGTCCGCTGCTCGTCGCGCCGCCGCTGGCGGCCGCCGTGATGCTCGGCCTCAACATGCATCCGCGCTTCGGAAAGACCTCGCTGCTCGCCGCTGGCCTGACGCTCGCCGTGATCGGTCCGTGGCTGCTCGAGCTCGCCGGCATCGGCGGCAACCACATCGGGACGATCGGCACGTCGCTCGCGATCACGTCGCCGGCGGGAGCGCTCGACGGGCACCGATTCGCGATCGCGCACGCGCTGTTCGTCGGCGCGTTGCTCACGGCGGTCGGCCTGCTCGCGCGACAGATGACCCGCACGCAACGCGACGCGCGGCGCGCCGCTCACCTGCAGACCTGGCACCTGCGCCACCTCGTGCCCGCTGTCCCTACAGCGATCCCGACTCCGATCCCCGGCACGCTGCGCGCGTCGCGGGCCTGATCGGGCGGATTGGAATGCTTGTGGCGGGGGGCGGACTTGAACCGCCGACCTTGGGCTTATGAAACCCCTGCTCTAACCAGCTGAGCTACCTCGCCAGAGGCCGCAGACCCTAATGGGTTCGCCCCAACGTGTCAAGCTCCCAACGAAATCAAGAAGATGGGTAGCCGGTTCGGGTGTTTGGCGCTAATGTGCGCGAGTGATCGGGGATCGTCTAATGGCAGGACAGGAGCCTTTGGAGCTCTTTATCAAGGTTCGAATCCTTGTCCCCGAACGAGGCTAATCCATGAAACTCGACAAGAGCTGCTCACTCTTCTTCGCCACCAAGATCGATAGCAAGCTGCGTGAAGGGCTCGCGTTGTCGAAGCCTGGCGACAAGAAGTACTTCGACGGCAGCTCGGAGGAGTTCCTCCGCGTGA
>JAFAOG010000518.1 GCA_019237945.1 Deltaproteobacteria bacterium
ATCGAGTACTGGACCTCGATCGGCGATGTCACCGGCACGACATTCCACTTCCGCACGCTGAAGTGGCCCGCGAAGTTCCGGCCCTTGCTGTACGGGTCGGTGATCGTGTTCTTCATCTGGCGCAGCGAATCCACGGGATCCGCGCCCATCGCGAGCAGCGTCGCGCTCGACCGATAGTGCAGGTGCAGGTAGTCGTGGTCGACGCCCATGCCCTTGTCGACCAGCAGGCCGAGCGGGACGTTGAACGCCTCCTCGCCCGGACCACCGATCCAGAAGTAGCCGTCACCCTGCTTGTACATGGTGATCAGCCGCTCCTCGAGCAGCCGCGCCCGCAGCATCAGGTCATAGATCTGCAGACACAGCTCGGCGGGCATCCGGCCCGGGTTGGCCGGAGGCACCGCCTTCGTGCGGCTAGAAGCGGGGACGCTGGTACTCATTGCGCGCCCCCGTCTTACCGCGATTTCGCGTTCCGCAACACGCACCTTCGCGCCAGTTGCGCGGCACGACGCAACGCGTCGCTAGTGCTTGTGCTCGTGCTTCTCTTCCTTGCGCTCGTCCTTGGCCGCCTTGCGCTCGTCCTTCATCTCCTTGCGCTCGTCCTTGGCGGCTTCCTTCTCGTCGTGACGAAGCTCCTTCTCGTCGTGGCGCGCTTCCTTCTCGTGGCCGCGCTCCTCGTCGTGACGGATCTCGGCCTTGTCGTGCGCCATCTCGTTCTGGTCGTGATTGACCTCGTGCTGATCGTGGTTGACCTGGTTCATGTCGTGATCGACGCGCTCCTCGCGACGCTCCTGACGAACCTCGGCCCGACCGTGATAGTGCACGTACACCTCGGGGTGCTCGACGTGCGCGACCACCGCGGGCGGCGTCTGCACGCGAACCCACGCGTGGTTGTGGTACCGCGAGCTGTACCAAACGCCGCCTTCGTACCGCCAGTACATGTTGTCGCTGTAGAAGACGGGCTCGTCGTAGTCCGCGACGACCTGGACGCCCGGCTCGACCTCGACCAGCTGCGGGGCGACATAGTCCGCCTCTGCCGTCGTGTGCACCTGAGCCGACCCGGTGCAACCCATCGCCGTGAGCACCGACGCAAACAGAACCGAATGAAGTGTACGCATGGTGCCCCCCTCTCAGCATCCCGCGTGCCACGCGAGAATTTCGCAGGTTCAGGGCGCTTGCGTGCTCCCGCTCCCGCGAGTCCCCGCGCAGCCGCGCACGGGCGCGCGCTCGCGCACGCTGCACGAGCACGTGTCCCGCTCCGTACGCGCCACTACGGACTAGTGCTTGTCGTGCATCTCCTTGCGCTCGTCCTTGTCGCGGCGCTTCTCGTCCTTCTTCAGCTCGCGCTTGTCCTTCGCCGTCTCCTTCTGATCGCGAGCCAGCTCCTTCCGATCGCGCGCATCTTCGGTCTCGTTGCCACGCGCTTCATCACGCTTGATCTCGGCGTTCAGCTCGCCCTGGTCGTGCTTCAGCTCGCCCTTGTCGTGCGAGACCTCGCGATCGTCCTTGCGCTCCTGGCGCTCGTCGCGACGCTCCTCCGCACGAACATCGCCATGCACGTTTGCATGGACGTCCGCCCGCACCGTCGCGTCGTCACGATGGTCGCGAACGTCGGGCTGCGGCTGCGGCTGCGGCGCGGGCTGCGGAGCCGGCGTCGGCGCGGGCGCCACGATCGCATTCTCGTTCGTCCGATGATCACGAATCACCGGTCCACCGCCGACGTCCGCGCGCCCGTGATAGTGGACGTACATCTCCGGCCGCTCGATGTGGCGAACCGCAACCGGCGGCGCGTCGACGCGAGCCCACGCGCGGTTGTGATAGCGCGACTGGTACCAGACGCCGCCCTCGTACCGCCAGTACATGTTGTCGCTGTAGAAGACCGGCTCGTCGTAATCCGCGACGACCTGAACGCCCGGCTCGACCTCGACGAGCGCCGGCTGCGTGTACGCAACGTCGCCCTCCGTATGAACCTGCGCCGAGCCCGTGCAACCGATCGCCGTCAACACCGAAGCAAACAGAACCGAATGAAGTGTACGCATGGTGGCCGCCTCGCAGCACACCGCGTGCCGCGCCCGAACCTCGCGCGTTCTCCGCACTTGCCGCCGCGTCGACTCCCGCGACCCCGCGCATCCGCGCCCGCGCGCGCGCCTACGCACAGCGTTGGGGCGCCCGTCCCAGCACGTACGGCTGCGTCCACTGGTCATCGAACGCGATCACCTCCGTCACCTCGCGCGTCTCATCGCGCTCCAGATCAAACGTCTCGTCGAGGGCCGCATCATCCGCCAGCTCCGCCTCGAGCAGCGCCAGCACGATCTCGAGCTCGTCTTCCATACCCCCACCCACGCAATCCGCCGCGAACCCCTGCAACGTTCCGTCTATTCCGTGTACGTTCCGCGATGGAAGCGCGCGTCGGACTGGTGCCGGCCTCGGTCTTCAAAACCGATGATGCTCTGCGCGAGCAGCGGCATGGTGGGTTCGATTCCCATGCGCTTCCGCCAAGTTCCGAGAAAGAGCCAGCCGCGCTTCCCCTTCTAGGACCTGCATTGGACCCGGCAGGTCGACGATGCACACCGCACGAGGCATCGCCCTGTCACTTCGACCGCGGCTGCAGCCTCGCCGGTAGCGCTCGCGTGACAAGCATGATTGGATCGCGTCGTGCGGGTGCTGCTGGTGGACGATCACGCGATCGTGAGACGCGGACTGCGAGACACGATCTCCGAGCATCGCGAGGGGATCGAATTCGACGAAGCTGACACGGCGGCGGCAGCACTCACGATTGCCAGCTCGCGCCACTGGGATCTGGCGATCGTCGACCTGTCTCTGCCTCAGCGTGGCGGTCTCGAGCTGCTACGCGATCTTCATGCGCACCAGCCGAAGTTGCCGGTGTTGATCGTGAGCATGCACACCGAGCGTGAGTATGTGGTCCGCGCGATGCGCGCCGGCGCCGCCGGGTACATTCCGGACGGCCGCCGCGGAGGAGCTGCCGATCGCGATCGGCGTCGTCCTGAAAGGCGGCCGATATCTGCATCCGGCTCTCGCGAGCGAAGTCC
This sequence comes from Deltaproteobacteria bacterium, assembly GCA_019237945.1. GTDB lineage: Bacteria > Myxococcota_A > Polyangia > Haliangiales > Haliangiaceae > JABFXX01. The sequence continues at coordinate 3,048 of JAFAOG010000518.1, forward strand.
TCGTGCAGCTCGCAGCTCCCGATTCCGACCCGGTCTCGGCACTCTCGGATCGCGAGCTTCAAGTTCTGCGCATGATCGGTGCGGGCAAGAGCGTCAAGCAGATCTCGAACGAGCTGTCGCTCAGCGAGAAGACCATCAGTACCTACCGAACGCGGCTGCTGACGAAGCTCGGCCTGGAAGGCACGAGCGAGCTGATGCGCTTCGCGATCGACCGTCGCCTCGCGTAGGACAAACCCTGACGTGAACATCGGACAAACGACACGGCGCACTGGCGATCGGCGGTTGCCATGATGCTTGCGTGACTGTCGCGATCCTCCTCGTCGATGACCACCATGGCATCCGGCGTCACGTTCGCGAGCTGCTGAACGAGCTCATCGTCGATGCGGTGTTTGGTGAAGCTGCGACGGTCGCGATTGCGCGCGAGTTGATCCACGCCTTCGTGTGGGACATCGCGGTCGTCGACCTGAACCTTCCGGACGCGTCCGGACTCCTGAGAGCGACCCAAGCCCCGTTACCTCACGCGTGGTCGATCGACGCGAGTCCAGGCTGCACAGGCGCGCTTCTGTGGCGCAAGCGCACAGCGCTATCGCGACACCGGGCGATAATGCACAGCGCCGGGTATCCCTACCCCGTTGCAGCAATGACTTGGATTCCGGGAGCCGGGTGTACGTCTTGCAGATCGCGCGCGGAACACCATGACGAAGACCGCCGCCGTTTTCACGACCGCCGAAGACAGCAGCGTTGCCGGCCAAGAGCTCGGTCAGCAGATCCGGCGGGATCTGGGTGACGAGCCTCCCGACGCCGTCATCGTGTTTGCTTCGGCTCGCTACGATCATGTCGCCCTGTTGCATGCGCTCGCCGAGACGTGTCAACCGGGCGTTCTCGTCGGCTCGTCCTCGGCCGGTGAGTTCACCGGCAAGAACAGGGCAGAAGGCTCGGCGTGTGCGCTCGCGATCCGGTCCTCGACGATGCGCTTTGCGGCGGGCGTTGCCAGCGGGGTCAGCAAGGACCGCGCTGCTGCGGCGCGAAGCGTCGTCTCGGCGTTCAGGGGCCTGCAGAGCAGCGATTATCCCTATCGCACCGCGCTCGTCATGACGGACGCGCTCGCCGGCCACGCGGATGATCTTATCGAGCAGCTGACGGTGGCGACCTCGGGCACGTACGAGTTCGCGGGCGGCGGCGCGGGTG
>JAFAOG010000585.1 GCA_019237945.1 Deltaproteobacteria bacterium
ACCTCGCGCTCGCGCTGTCGCGCACCGGCGCGAAGGTCGGCCTCCTCGACGCCGATGTCTTCGGGCCGTCGATCCCGACCATGCTCGGTCCGCCCGAGCGTCCGCCGACCGCGGCGGAGAACCAGCGCATCGTGCCGGCGCAGCACCACGGCATCAAGGTGATCTCGGTCGGCTTCTTCGTCGACAAGGACGAGGCGGTCGTGTGGCGCGGCCCGATGGTGCACCGCCTGCTCACGCAGTTCCTCGCCGACGTCGACTGGGGCGACCTCGACTACCTGATCGCCGACCTGCCGCCGGGCACGGGCGACGTCCAGCTCTCGCTCAGCCAGCTGATCCCGATCGCCGGCTCGGTGATGGTCACCACGCCGCAGGAAGTCTCGATCGTCGACGTCGTCAAGGGCATCGCGATGTTCGAGAAGGTCGAGATCCCGATCCTCGGGATCGTCGAGAACATGAGCTACTACAAGTGCCCGGCCTGCGGTCACACCGACGAGATCTTCAGCCACGGCGGCGGCAAGCGCCTCGCGCAGGAGGTCGGCGCGCCGTTCTTCGGCGAGATTCCGATCGACACGCGCATCCGCTTCGGCGGCGACGCGGGCGTCCCCGTCACGGTCGCCTCGCCCGACAGCGAGAACGCCGCGCGCTTCATGGACATCGCGATGAAGGCGGCGATGGCGGTCGCGAAGAACGTGCTGAGCAAGCCGAAGCGCTCGCCGCGCCTGGCCGTCATCAAGTAGCCGTTGACCGCCCGTGCGAACCGTGGGAAACGGCCGCGCATGAAGAGCCTCGTGATGGTGTTGGTCCTGGTGGCCGCGTGCGGCGGCAGCGATACGTCGACCGCGCTCGGTGACATCGATGCGCGCTGCAAGACGCTGTGCGCGAGCAACGAGCCGACGTGCGGCAGCGACGTCACGACGTGCGAGCAGGAGTGCCAGCTGCGCGTGCAGAACATGGCTCCGCTATGCGGGACGTGTCTGCTCGAGCACAGCAACGGCGGCACGTGCTCGGCGGGCCAGGTGTGCTGCCCGTCGCCCGAGTTCCCGAACAGCGTGATGGACTGCGGCAGCGCGTGCGCCGGCTCGGTCGGCGTGAACCCGTCGCCGCACCCGATCTGCAACGACATCTGCTCGAGCAGCGAGGCGTCGTGCAGCACGCAGGTGCAGTCGTGTCTCGATTCGTGTGACGCGCGCGTCGCCGGCGTGTCGGGGCTGTGCGCGCTGTGCCTGCTCGAGGGCGCGAACGGCGGCACGTGCGCGAGCGGACAGGTGTGCTGCCCGTCGCCGCACTTCCCGACGTCGGTCAACGCGTGCGCGAGCGTCTGCCAGAACTGATGGCAGACTAGCGGCATGCGGTTCGACTACGCCGACGGGCGCGAGACGGCGAGCGTGCCCGCGATGATCAGCGAGGCGCCCGCGAGCATCCATGGGCTCGGCGCATCGCCGAACACGGCGAGCTGCCAGCCGATCGCAAACACGATCTGCAGGTAGCCCATCGCCGACGCGCGGCCGGCTCGCTCGAGCGCGAGGCCCTTGGTCAAGAAGACCTGGCCGACCTGCGTCGCGATGCCGATGCCGGCGAGCAGCAGCCAGCCGGTGACGGAGGGCGCGACGAGATGCGAGGCGGCCCAGGGGATCGCGAGCGGGGTCGCGACGAGCGGGAAGTAGAGGACGATCACGAGCGGGTGCTCGGTCTTGGAGAGCTCGCGCACCGTGACGTACGCGGTCGCGGAGGACATCGCAGCCGCGAGCGCGCACGCGACGCCGATCGAATCGCCGCTGGCGTGCGAGAACGGACGCGCGACGAGCAGCACGCCGCCCAGGCCGCACGCGAGCGCGAACGCGCCGGCCCAGCCGACCTTCTCGCCGAGCAGGCGCCACGCGAGCAGTGCCGTGATCACCGGGATGAGGCTCTGCAGCGTCGTCGCCTCGGCGAGCGGCAGTCGCGCGAGCGACAGGTAGTAGAACGCGAGACCCGAGAAGCCGAGGCAGCCGCGGAACATCAGGCCGGCGCGGCGCGTGCCCCACGGGGAGAGGCCGGCGCGGCGCACGAGCCAGAACGAGAGGATCAGCGTCACGATCGCGCGCGCCAGGACGATCTCGCCCGTCGGCAGCTCGCGCGCGGCGAGCTTGACGAGCATCGCCATCACCGAGAATCCGAACGCGCTGAGCGCCATGTACGAGGCGGCGCGCTTGCTCATGTGCGTGTGATGCGTCAGTTGACTGCGCCGTCGCACGGCGCGAGCTCGCACAGCATGTGACTGACGTGGCCGAGCGTCCGCTGGAGGCGGACCATCGGGTCGCACGCCTCGATCAGCTCCTGGCGGGCATCGGCGTCCATCACGAGGGCGGCGGCCACGGCGTCGGCGCACTTGCCCGGATCGGGGAACGCGCGCACGAGATCGCGCAGCTGCGGACCGCCGTGCTCGATCACCTCGGCGAGGCGATCGCACAGCTGGATCAGCTTGCGGTGGTGCTCGGCCGCATCCGATGGATCGACCGGCGCATCGCTCAGCGGGCGCGCTTCGACCAGGCGATAGGGGCGCTCGGCCGGAAGCTCGCGGGCGATCTCGACGCGCGCGACGCCGCGGAGCAGGAGCGCGAAGCGGCCATCGGGCAGCTCCTCGCTGCAGATGATGCGGCCGACGCCGCAGCGCTCGTAGACCGGCGGGCGGCCGTAGTAGGTCTGCTCGTAGCCGGGGCGAAGTCGGGCGATCGCCATCAGCTGTTTGCCGGAGAGGCAGTCGCGCGTGAGATCGCGATAGCGCGGCTCGAACACGTGCAGCGGTAGTAGACCGCCCGGCAAGAGCACACAGTTCGGCAGCGGGAAAATTGGGAGGGCGGCGAGCGCGTCGGGGTCCGGTGGTTCGAACGTTTCGCTCACCATCGTCGCCTCCACTAGCCAAAGACGTCGATACAGGTGCCGGTGAGCGCCGCGGGCGCACCGTGCGCGACCCAGACAACCGTTTTCGCGATGTCGTCGGGCGTCATGTCAGGCCTTGCTCCTGGCATCCCTTCACGGAGCATGGCCGTGTCCACGGAGCCGGGGCAGATCGCATTCACCGAGACCTTAGCAGCGCGTAGCTCCTCGGCAAGGGCCCGGGTCAGCCCGACGACGCCATGCTTTGCCGCGCAGTAGGCGGCCAGCAGGGCGGTTCCTTCGCGGCCCGCGATCGAGGCGATGTTGATGACGCGCCCCGCGTTGTGCTCGAGGTCCGGGATGAACGCGCGCGTGACGTGAAACGTGCCATCGAGATTGACCGCCATCACGTGACGCCACTCGGCATCGCTGATCGCTTCGGTCGACTTGCGCAGCACGGCGCCCGCGTTGTTGACGACCGTGCGGACGGGCGGCATCGTCGCGCGCACGAGCTCGGAGGCGCGCTGCACGGCGCCCGAGTCCGTCACGTCCACGACGATCGCGCGCGCGCGGCCGCGTTGCTGCGCGATCTCGGAGGCGACCATGCGCAGCGCGTTCGAGTCGCGCGCCCACAGGGCGACCTCGGCGCCGGCCTCGGCGAGACGAAGTGCGATCGCACGCCCGATGCCGCGCGAGGCGCCGGTGACGACCGCCGTCGATCCCGCCAGCGGCCCCGACATCAGCGGTTCTTGTCCTTCTTGTCGAGCGCCTTCGCATCGGCGGGCTCGTCATCGCCGAGCTGCTTGGCGCCTTCCATCGCGATCTGGTCGAGCGAGTTCGTGATGTCGAAGTACGGGTAGGGGACCTCGCGCGTCTGGCACGAGAACGACGCCTTGTTCTCGTCGTCCTTGATGTCGAACTGGTAGACGGGGTCGCGCTTCTCGAGCGTGCCGTTCGTGCAGTCCTTGAGGTTCTCCCAGCCGGTGCCGGCGATTTCTTTCCACGCGGTGTCGAACTGGCCTGGTGTGATGTTGCGCGCGTCTTCCTGGCGCGTGCCGTTCTTGTCGGTCTTCCAGCGCTTGATGCGCGGGCCGGCGTCGGCGCAGTCGAGCTGGACGCCTCGCTCGTCGCCGCTGATGTCGTGGACGACCGTGTAGGTCGCCATCCGATCCTTGCACTGAAACGACTGCTGCTCGCGCTGCACCTGCGCCTTCGTTCCACCACACGCCGCGAGCACCGTCAGAAGCACCCACTTCCGCATTTACGCTCCGTAGTCAGCTGCGAGCGAGGCCCGCATCTCCTCCGGACATTCTACGCGGTAGCGATAGTTCGGGTGGTCGATCTCGACCGCGATCGGCGTCCCGGGGGTCAGCAGCTTTGCCTTGACGTCGGGCGAAAGCGGGTAGCGGGTGTACTGGACGGCGGAGATGCGCTCCTCCGTCGAGCGGCCCGGCTCGAACGCGGCGCGGATCGCGTG
>JAFAOG010000129.1 GCA_019237945.1 Deltaproteobacteria bacterium
TCCTCGCGATCGTGATCGTCGCGCCGCTGTCGGCGCAGGCGGATCCCGCGGGATCGATCGTCGACGACGCGAGCGGCCTCGCGCAGCTGATCGCCGGCGATGACGTCCAGCGCCACGAGAGCCTCGACGCGTCCCTCGCGGCCGCGCGCGCCCCGACGATCTCGATCGGCCACGATGACGTCGGCTTTCGCGGTCTCGAGTCGACCGTGCACACCGCGACCGGCGTCGGCGGCCTTCGCCTCGCGGCCGCGTCGCTCGTCGAGACGCAGGCGACGCACCACGACGACCTGCCGGCGCGCACCACGCTCGACACCGGGCCCGCGCTGTCGGCAGTCCAGGGCACCGGCCAGAAGGTCGCGCTCGACACCCGCCAGCTGCGCGCGCTGTCGCGCTGCTACCGCAAGGTCCCCGGCGTGCGTCCCCAGGACAAGGACGACGTCGAGCTGACGTTCGCCGTCGATCGCAGCGGCAAGGTCATCGAGCCGATCGTGATCAGCGACGAAGACGAGCTGATCGGCTGCATCGGCTCGGTGATGACGAGCTGGCACTTCCCGGCGCTCAAGAAGAGCCGCGCGCGGATCTGGCTGTCGGTTGTCCTGACCGCCGGTTAGCGGCTACGCTCCGGCGCATGAAGCACGCGCTGATGGTGGTCGCGTTGCTCGTCGCATGCGGTAAGAGCGGCGAGGAACAGGCGAAAGAGGACAACGCGAAGGAGCAGGCGAAGGTCGAGGCGAGCAAGCCGAAGGACGAGCCGGCGCCCCCTCCCAAGACCATGGGTTCCGCGGAAGCGGCGAAGCCCGTCGAGACGAAGCCGCCCGAGCCCGAGCCGACGACCCCGGCCGAGATCGATCACGCGCGCAACCAGGCGATGATCGACGGCCGCGACAAGGACGTCCTCAAGTACTGCGAGATGGGCAAGCTCGACGACAAGTCGAACCCGCAGGCGCTGCTCGGCTGCACGCTCGCCGCGTGTCGCCTCAAGGACGAGGCAACCGCCCGGAAGTACGGCACGCCGATCAAGGGCCCGCTGAAGGATCAGGCCAAGAAGGTCTGCATCCAGAATCAGATCGGTCTCTAGCAACCGTCGTCGGCGGCCGGTGTCCTACGGGCATGCCGGCCTTCGTCCCCGCGCCGCCTCCCACCTTGACGATCGGCCACGCGGACGCCGTCGCGATCACACGCGCCGCGCTCGCGATCCACGGCCGCCACGCGACGCTGACGCTCGTGCTGTCGACGGCGACGCGCGAGCGACGCGACATCGCGCTGCCGATCAGCGTCCCGCATGGCGCGGCGGTGACCGGGCTCGTCGTCGTCGAGCAGAGCCACCGCACCGTCGCGACGGCGCAGCCCGCGGTTCACGCGCGCGAGGAGTACATGGGCATCGTCGCGCACGAGATCGATCCCGTGATGCTCACGCACGACAACAGCTCGCGCGATCAGGAGCACCTGGCCCTCCACGTGTTCCCGCTCGCGAAGGCGGCGCCGGTGACCGTCGAGATCTGGATGGAGCTGCCCGATGCGCCGACGCTCGTCGTCGAGCCCGAGGACCAGACGCTCGCGCGGCTCGAGGTGACGACGGGCGGCGCACCACGCGTGTTCAAGAAGCTGCGCGGGCCCGCCGAGCTCGAGCTGCCGTCGTCGGACAGCGTCGCGGAGCCCGCGATGTCGGTCGTCAACGAGGACACCGCGCTGTTCGCGATGCCCGTGCTCGAGGCGCCCGCGCGCGATGCGACGGGACCCGCCGGCCTGCGCAGCGCTGCCGACATCCGCGCCGGCATGCGCACCGCGATCACCGCGCTCGCCGCGTGCGCCGAGCAGGATCCGCTACCGCGCACGATGTCGTTCGTGATCGCTCCCGATGGCACGGTCGGCGACGTCGCCGGCGTCGATGCGTGCTTTGCCGATGCGGTGAAGACCGCGCACTTCGCCGCGGCGCGCGAGTCGACCGTGATTCGGTACCCGCTGTCGTGGGACGTCGCGGTACACTGATCGAATGACCCGCGCGCTCGTCTTGTGCCTGCTCGCGGCGTGCGGCAGCGACGGGCGAGGGCTCGCGCACACGGGCGACGCATCGATCGATACGGCCGTGTTCGCCTCGCCGGCGAAGAGCCACATGCTGTTCGTCGTGACGACCGGCATCACGCTGCAACCGGCGAGCGCGCCCGACGCAACGCACGATGCGACGCCGCTCGTCGACGCGCCGACGCAGCTGTTGCCGTGGCGGCCGGCCACGCCGTCGAAGGTCGTCGTCGATGCGATCGAGCACGTGCTCGATCCGTACGGCGTCGCCGTCGTCGACGTGCGGCCCGACGCCGGCCCGTATGACATGATCGTGCTGACCGACAGCGAGCCCGGCACCACGCGCGCCGTCGTCGGCACCGGCTGCAACGCGGCCGAGTCCGATGTCGCGGTCGTCTACGACCACACCCCGGAGATCGCGGCCGCGCAGGCGCTCGCACTGTTCGCCTATCTCAACGGCGTGCCGCTGTCCGCGACGGCAGGCGATTGCTTGCACCTCGGCGGCACGACGCCGTGCGCGCTCGCGGCCCAGACGATGGTCGACCCCGCCCACGCCTGCGCGGATCCGAACGCGACAATGGACGAGCGCGCTGAATTGCAGGCGGCTTTCGGATCGCGCTAGTTTCCGGCGCTGGAGGGAAACATGAGGCTATCCAGGGTGTGGTGTGCGGCGCTGATCGCCGCGGCAGTCGTTCCGGGTTGTAAGAAGAAGGCGAAGGACGCGGACGACAAGGCTGCCAAGCCTGTCGACGATCAGGGCGGCATGACGCCGACCGGCTCGGGCGCGATGGCGGGCTCGGCGGCGATGGCGGGCTCGGCCGCAACCGCGCCGGCGAAGGCCGCGACCGGCGATGACATGGCGAAGCGCTATGTCGAGTGCTGGGGCTATTTCAGCGGCAAGGACTGGAAGAGCTTCGAGGGCTGTTACTCGAAGGACATCACCAGCGACTTCGTCGACAGCGGCATGCCGCCGGTGACGAGCTTCGCGGACATCACCGACAAGCACAACAAGCCGATCGTCGACGCGTTCCCCGACATCAAGGGCGACGTCGAGGTCACGCTGATCAACGGCCACCAGGGCGCGACTGTCGCGCTGATGACCGGCACGCAGAGCGGCGTGCTCAAGACGGCGATGGGCGACATCCCGGCGAGCAACAAGAAGATCGGCATGCAGGTCGCGCACGTCGTCCACTTCACCGACGACGGCAAGGCCGTCGACAAGGAGTGGTTCTATCAGGACCTCGGCGAGATGATGGGCCAGATCGGGGCCTCGAAGGCACCCGCGCGCCCCGCCGCCGACAAGCCGATGCAGGCGAACGAGGTCGTCGTCGCGAAGGATGACGACACCGAGAAGAAGAACCTCGAGAGCGCGAAGGCGTTGATGGACAACTTCAACAAGCGCGACTTTAAGGCCCTCGACGCGTCGTTCGATCCCAAGCTCGTGTGGTCGGAGCAGGGCGTCGCGAAGGACTTCAACGGCAAGGACGAGACCGTCAAGGCGCACCAGGGCCTGGTCAAGGCGTTCTCCGACGTGAAGTTCACGAGCGAGACGATGTGGGCCGCCGGCGACTACGTCGCGTGGCAGGGCACGATGAGCGGCACGAACGACGGCGCGGCGCCCGAGATGGGCATCGCGAAGCCGACGAAGAAGCCGATCAACGTGAAGTTCTTCCAGCTGCTCAAGTACGGCAAGGACGGCAAGCTCGTCGGGTCGTGGGGCTTCTGGAACAGCGCCGCGATGGCGATGCAGCTGGGCATGATGGGACCGCCGCCGGCCGCCGGTGGCGACAAGGCGCCCGAGAAGGCGCCTGCGAAGGCCCCTGCGAAGAAGTAGCTGCGTACTCCCGTGCGCTGCGCGTCGTGTAGGTGTAATGCCCCCTACGTTTGGCGCGCAGCGCGTTACGCACAAAGAGATCTGTCCTTGCCATAGTTTAAGACTGGACTGACGTGTCATTCCAGTCCTAGACTGACGCGTCAGTCTAGCTCTGCGCTGCGAGGACACTATGGCTCAAGCACCGGACAAGGTCGTCATCGGAATCGATGTCGGAAGCACCACCGTCAAGATGACGGTCGTCGATCCCGACTCGAAGGAAATCCTCTGGAGCAAGTACCTGCGCCACGAGACGCGGCAGCCAGAGATGACGCGCGAGATGCTGCGTGAGATCCACGCTGCGTTCCCGACGCTGACGAACGACAAGATTCGCACGTTCATCACCGGCTCCGGTGGTGGCCCGATCGCGCCGCACCTCGGTGCGAAGTTCGTGCAGGAAGTGAATGCCGTGACGATGGCGGTGGAGAAGCTCCACCCCGACGTCGGCAGCGTGATCGAGCTCGGCGGCCAGGACGCCAAGATCATCATGTTCAAGGAGAACAAGGAGACCGGCGACAAGACCGCGCAGACGTCGATGAACGACAAGTGCGCGTC
>JAFAOG010000343.1 GCA_019237945.1 Deltaproteobacteria bacterium
GCACTTCAAGGGCGGCAAGAAGCCGAAGGGCGCCGATCAGCTGCCGAAGATTCCCGTGACCACCGGCTGGATCGCGCTGATGGACGCCGGCAAGGACGCGCCCGGCACGCTCGCGGTGCCCGCCGGCATCGGAATCCAGCCCGTCGAGGTGCCGCTGACCGATGGCCGCCGTGCGCTCGCCCTGCCCTGCGGCAACAGCGAGGTCACCGCCTACTGGGCCGTCGATGCCGACGACAAGCCGATCTGTCTCGTGATCGACTTCGACGCGTTCTCCCAGAAGGAATGGAAGGCGCGTCCGCTCACTTAGAGGGCGTCAGCGTCTGGATCGCCTTCTCGGCATCGGTCTTGAGGCACTGGTTCGCGTTGCTCTCGCCGATGCCGAGCACACCGCCGGTGCCGCGATAGCGCGCCCGCCGGAGATCGGGAATCGCGCGCGCATCACCCAGCTCGACGAGCACCGGGATCGCCGCCTTGCGATCCGCGCACGTCTTGCCCGCCTCGAGATCGTGGAGCGCTGCCTTGAAGCGCGTCTCCTTGTCGACCATCGACTCGCCGCCGACCGGCACCGGCACGACGACCGCCGTCGCCGTCCCGCCCTTGCCGTCGTGGCTCTGCCAGACGTAGAGCGCAGTCGCGATCGCGGCGATCACGATCAGCACGGCGAACACGCCGTACTTCTTCGGCAGCGGCGCCGCATCTGCGATCGACGGCCGGCTCGGCCGCGCGACCGGAACCGAATCGCCGGTCATCTGCACGTCGACCGACATCGTCTGCGCGACGCTCGCGGGCAACCCGCGCGCCGGCGTTCCCATCATGTGGGCGTGGAGCGAGCCGGGCGTCGGCGTGACGATCACGCCGGCCGGCGGCGTCGGGATGCCGTACGAGCCCGACGACCGCGACATCATCGACATCTCGATGCCGGCGCTGCGCAGCACCTGATCGAGCGCCTCCATGTACTCGGTCGCGCTCTGGATGCGCTCGCTCGACACCTTGGCGAGGCCGCGCTGGATGACCTGCTCGAGGCCTGGCGGCACGACGAGATCCGGCGCCGCCTCCGCGAACGACGGCACGTCGCGGCTGACGTGCGCGGTCAGCATCGCGAGTGGATCGGTATCCTCGAACGGCGGCCGCCCGGTCAGCATCTCGTAGAGCACGACGCTCGTCGAGTACAGGTCGCTCGCGGGCGTGATCGCGCCGCCGACGGCCTGCTCGGGCGACAGATAGGCGGGCGTGCCGACGGTGAGGCCGGCGCGCGTCGTCGCTGGATCGTCGGCATTGCCGGCGTAGAGCTTCGCGATGCCGAAGTCGAGGATCTTGATGACGCGATCGCCATCCTTCACCGCGAGGAAGATGTTGTCGGGCTTGATGTCGCGATGGACGACGCCGCGATCGTGCGCGTGGCGCAACCCGGCGAGCACGCCGCGCAGGATCTCGAGCGACTCGAGCCACGGGATCCGCTTCTCGCGCTCGAGACGCGCGCCGAGCGCCTCGCCTTCGAGCGCCTCCATGACGAGGTAGAGCGAGCCGTCCTCGAGCACGCCGAAATCCGAGACGCCGACGATGTTCGGATGATCGAGCCGACCCGATGCGAGCGCCTCGCGCTGGAACCGCTGCGTCGCCTCGCGCGAGCGGCCGAGGTTCGCGTGCAGGACCTTGATCGCGACGGCCTTGCCGATGCCGGTGTGCTCGCCCTTGTAGACGCGCCCCATGCCGCCTTTGCCGAGCACGGCATCGATGCGGTATCGCCCGTCGAGCACACTGCCCACAGGGACGACGCCGGAGTCATCCGGAGATGGAGAGGGCGCCCCCATGGCCTGCTTCGTACTCTACCACTCAGCGACCGCGGCGTTTGCGCTGCGGGCCAGGCGCCCGAGGTGGCAGACCGGTGTGCTGTGTAAGTGCAACACCCGGCTGGACGCGCGGCCCGCGATTGCTCCCGCGGCGACCCTCGCGCGCATCACCGGTTCCCGCCGGCTGCCACGACGGCACGAGCTGCTGCTTGCCACTGCCGATCAGATCCTCGCGGCCCATCCGGCGAAGCGCCTCGCGCAGCATCGGCCAGTTGTTCGCATCGTGATAGCGCAGGAACGCCTTGTGGAGGCGCCGCCGCTCGAGGCCCTTGACGATCGGCACGCGCTGCTTCGCCTTGAGCGAGCGAAGCGGGTTGTAGCCGGTGTGGTACATCGCGCTCGCGGTCGCCATCGGCGACGGCAGGAACGCCTGGACCTGATCGGGCCTGAAGCCATTGCGCTTGAGCCACAGCGCGAGCTCGAGCATGTCCTCGTCGGTCGTGCCGGGGTGCGCCGCGATGAAGTACGGGATCAGGTACTGCTCCTTGCCCGCTTCCTTGCTGTAGCGGTCGAACAGCTCCTTGAAGCGATCGTACGCGCCGATCCCCGGCTTCATCATGTGCTGGAGCGGTCCCTCTTCGGTGTGCTCCGGCGCGATCTTGAGATACCCGCCCGTGTGGTGCTGCGCGAGCTCCTTGATCCACTCGGGTGAACGGACCGCGATGTCGTAGCGCACGCCCGACGCGATCAGGATCTTCTTCACGCCCTTGATCGCGCGCGCCTTCTTGTAGAGCGACACGAGCGAGGAGTGGTCGGTGTTCAGGTTCTCGCAGATGTCGGGGAACACGCAGCTCGGCTTGCGGCAGGCCGCTTCGATCTCGCGCGACTTGCAGGCCATCCGGTACATGTTCGCCGTCGGGCCGCCGAGGTCGCTGATGATCCCGTGGAAGCCCGGCGTCTGATCGCGAATGCGCTCGATCTCGCCGAGGATCGACGACTCGCTGCGGCTCTGGATGACGCGGCCTTCGTGCTCGGTGATCGAGCAGAAGCTGCAGCCGCCGAAGCAGCCGCGCAGGATCGTCACCGAGAATTTGATCATCTCGTACGCGGGCAGCTTCGTGCCCTGATGCTTCGGGTGCGGTAGCCGCGTGAACGGCAGCTCGTAGAGCGCGTCCATCTCGGGCGTCGTCAGCGGCACCGGCGGCGGGTTGATCCACACGTCCTGCGTGCCGTGGCGCTGCACGAGCGCGCGCGCGTTGCCCGGGTTCGCCTCGAGGTGGAGGATGCGCGACGCGTGCGCGTAGAGCACGGGATCCGCGATCGCCTGCTCGTAGCTCGGCATGCGGATCACCTGCGCCTCGCGGTTCGGGCGCGGCTTCTTCAGGCCGAGCTTGAGGAGCGGCGGCGGCGCCGGCTCCTTCGTCGCGCACGCCTCGGTCTGCGTCATCGCATACGGATCCGGCTTCGGATCGACGCGGCCGGGGGCATCGAGGCTGGTCGAGTCGATCTCGTCGAAGCCGTCGCGCTTGCCGATGAACGCGGTACCGCGCAGGTCGGTGATCTTCGTGTCGCCGGCGGCGTAGCGATGAGCGATCTCGACGATCGCGCGCTCGGCGTTGCCGTAGACGAGCAGGTCGGCGCGCGTGTCGGCGAGGATCGAGCGGCGGACCTTGTCGCTCCAGTAGTCGTAGTGCGCGATGCGGCGCAGGCTCGCCTCGATGCCGCCGATCACGAGCGGCACGTCGCCGTAGGCCTCGCGGCACTTCTGCGAGTACACGATCACGCTGCGATCGGGGCGCAGGCCGCCCTTGGCGTCGGGCGAGTACGCGTCGTCGGAGCGCATCTTCCGATCCGACGTGTAGCGGTTGACCATCGAGTCCATGTTCCCGCCGGTCACGCCCCAGAACAGATTCGGGCGGCCGAGCGCGCGGAACGCCTCGACGTCGGTCCAGCTCGGCTGATCGAGGATGCCTACGCGAAAGCCGTGCGACTCGAGCAGCCGGCCGACGAGCGCCATGCCGAAGCTCGGATGATCGATGTACGCATCGCCGGTGACGAGGATGACGTCGCACGAGTCCCAGCCCAGCTCGTCCATCTCGGCGCGCGTGGTCGGCAGGAACGGCGCGATGCCGAACCGCTGCGCCCAGTACGGGCGGTACGAAAACAGCGGACGGGCAGCGGCGACCACGGCGGCTCGCTAGATAGCACTACTTGGCGCTGCCCGCGTCCAGGTTTTCGAGGGCGGCCTGCCCATCGGCCTGGAAGGCAGAAGCCTGCTGAGGAGTCAGGTACTTCCCGCAGGCGTCCCCCTCGGCGAGCGTCGCGGTCCTGAGCAGGCAGCTGGTCATCTCGGCCGACCACGCGTCGCGGGTGCAGTGCGTGGCGATGATCTTGCGAAACGGGTCGAGCTGCTCGGGCGCGGCTTTCTGCGACGCGCTCATCAGCCCGATCTCGTGATCGGCAACGCGGTCGCACACGCTCGGACCTTTAACCTCGTGTGCCGGTGGCGGAGTCGATCCACACGCGGCCGTCACGAAGCCAAGGGCAAGCCAACGGACCACGAGGCAATCATATATGCTGGCGACGTGCTCGAGGTAGGTTCGATCGTCGCGGGAAAGCTGCGCATCGAACGCATCCTCGGCGAGGGCGGCATGGGTGTCGTCGCGGCGGCCACGCACCTCCAGCTCGACCAGCCGGTCGCGATCAAGGTGCTGCGCACCGAGCTCGCGAGCAACAGCGAGGTCGCCGAACGGTTCCAGCGCGAGGCGCGCTCGAGCGTGCGGCTCAAGAACGAGCACGTGTGCAAGGTCAGCGACGTCGGCACGCTCGAGTCGGGCGAGCCGTACATCGTGATGGAGCTCCTCGACGGCGAGGACCTCGCGCACGTGATCGAGCGCGGCGCGTTGCCGCTCGGGCTGCTCGCCGACTACGTCCTCCAGGCGTGCGTCGCGGTCGCGGAGGCGCACGCGCTCGGCATGGTCCATCGCGACCTCAAGCCGGCGAACCTGTTCGTCACCCACCGCGTCGACGGCTCGACGCTCGTGAAGGTGCTCGATTTCGGCATCGCGAAGTCGCAGCAGGCGACCGACGTGCGGCTGACGAAGACGGCGATGATGATGGGCTCGCCGGCGTACATGTCGCCCGAGCAGCTGCGCAGCGCCCACGACGTCGACGCGCGCACCGACGTCTGGTCGATCGGCGTGATCCTCTACGAGGGCTGCAGCGGGCGTTTGCCGTTCGAGGCGACCTCCGTGACGGAGATGGCGGTCAAGGTCGCGGTCGATCCGCCGGCGCCGCTGACCGGCGTCGATCCGGCATTCGCCGCGATCGTGATGCGCTGCCTCGAGAAGCAGCCCGAGGCGCGCTTTCAGACCGTCGGGGAGCTGGCGGAGGCGCTGGCGCCGTTCGGTAGCGAGTCGGCGCACGGCTCGGCGCTGATGATCGCGCGGATCTCGGGCTCGCGCACCGCGGTGCCGAGTGCGTCGCGATCGATGGCTCCCGCGAGTGCCTCGCGCGCGGCGGTGGCGCCGACGCTGGGATCGCCGACCGCGCTCGGCCAGACCCAGCTGCCGGCGGCGAAGAAGCGCTGGCCGCTCGTCGTCGGTGGTCTCGTGCTCGTCGCGGGCGCTGCGCTCGGGGCGACGCTCGTGATGCGCCACGCGCCCGCGAAGACGCCGCCGCGCCCGATCGATGCGGCGGTCGTCGCGAAGGCGATCGATGCCGCGCCACCACCGCCCGCCGATGCGGCCGAGGATCCGCGCGAGGCCGTGCGCGAGAAGATGGCCGACTTCGCGGAGAACCACGAGTACCTCGCGATCCTCCAGATCGCCGACCTCGCGCCGAACGATCCGGTCGCGCAGCAGCTCGTCGCCGACGCGAGAGAGAAGTACGTCGCGGAGCAGCTCGCCGCGATCGACGGCCAGAACCGCATCGGCGCGTGCAAGAAGGCGAAGGAGCTCGCCGACGCCGCGCAGAAGAACGTCCCCGATGACCGCACGCTCGAGGCGAAGGCCGCCGCATGCAAGCCGCCCGCGCCGCACGCCCCGGTCGAGACGACCGAGACGCTGATGAAGAACGCCGGCGACGCGTTCGCCAAGAAGGACTACGCCGCCACGCTCGCGCTCGCCGAGAAGGTGCTCGACAAGGAGACCGCGAACGAAGGCGCGCTGCGGCTGGCGACGCTGTCATCGTGCTCGCTCCACGACGCCAAGAAAGCGCGCCTCTACTACCTCCAGCTCAACGCCAGCGATCGCAACTACGCGCTGTTCTGGTGCAACAAGGAGAACATCATCCCGACGGGCGAGCCCGAGGCGTCCGCCGGCCCGCCGCCGGAGGTCAAGGCCGACCTCGTCAAGGCGGGCACCGCGCTCGCGAAGGGCGACGACAAGTCCGCGCTCGCGATCGCGAACCAGGTCCTCAAGATCGCGCCGCGCAACGTCGCCGCGCTGACGATCGTCGGCATCGTCGCGTGCAAGGATCACGACGCGAAGCTCGCGCAGGCGACGCTACACAAGCTGCCGCCGCGCAAGCAGAAGGCGATGCGCACCGCGTGCGAGAAGAACGGCGTGACGCTGACCGACGAGACGCCGGTCGATCCCTACGCACCGCCGCCGCCTCCGCCGCCCCGGCGCTAGAGGTGCCACATGTCGCGGATGCCACCCGCGACGAACTCGACGGCGACCGCCGCGAGCAGCAGGCCCATCACGCGCTCGAACGCGCGCAGCACCGGCTCGGGAAGAAACTTCTCGGCGTGCGTCGCGCTGCGCATCAGTACCCACGCGACCAGGCACGTGATCGTCACCGCGAGGAATACGGCGGGCGTGCGCACCGGATTCCACGCCGCGCGCGACATCAGCACCATCACGGTCGCGATCGCGCCGGGCCCGGCGAGCATCGGCACGGCGAGCGGAAAGATCGCGATGTCATCGCCGCGATCGAGGCTCTCGTCCTGTTCCTTCGCGGTCGTCCGCGTCGGCGACGGCTGCGCGCGCATCATGTCGATCGCCATCAGCAGCAGCATGATGCCGCCCGCGATCTTGAACGCGCCGAGCGAGATCCCGAACGCCTTGAAGATCAGGCCGCCCGCGAACGCGAAGATCGATAGCGTCACCCACGTCGCGAACGCCGCCTTCGCCGCGATCCGCCGCCGGGTCGCAGGCGCGCACCGCGACGTGATCGTCAGAAAGATCGGAACGTTCGCGAGCGGGTCGATGACGAAGAACACCGACGACAGCGCGAGGACGGCGAACTTCAGATCCTCGTCGCTCACGTCCTATCCCTACCACGCCGGCTAGACGCCGGGCAGCGGCTCGCGCGCCGCTCGCCACGCGGCCGGAATCCCATCGAGGCCGACCGCGCCGACGACGATGCCGCCGACCATCGCGCACGTCGTGTCGATGTCGCCGCCGACCTCGACGCAGGTCCAGCACGCCTCCGCGAAGTCGTCGAGGTGCGTGACGGCGCACCACAGCGCAAACGGCACGGTGTCAGAGGCGAGCACGCGGCTGCCGTTGCCGAGCTCGGCCGCGACGGTCTGGTGGTCGGCGCGCAGCATCGTCATCGCGCGGCGCACGCCATCGCGCGTCGGGCCCTCGGGCGCGTGCGTGTGGGCCGCCTCGAGGACCGCGCGTGGATCGCGCTCGCCGCCAAACACCGCAGCTGCCGCGACCGCGACCGCAACCGCGCCGGCGACACCGTCGGGATGCGCGTGCGTTGGAGCGGCGGATAGCGCGGCCTGGCGCGCGGTCGTCGCGAGTTCGCCCGCGAAGTACGCGCCGATCGGGGCCGCGCGCATGCCGCCGCCGTTGCCGCACGAGCCCTGACCGTTGAACAGCCTGTTCGCCGCGACGTCGTACGGCATGCCTTCGTCGAGCCATGCGAGCACCTGATGCGCGCCTCCGCCGTACCCGCGCATCGGATCGAGCTTGTAGCGATGCGCGAACCGCTGCGCGAGCGATGCCGGATCGATCACGCCGCCGGCCGCGAGCGTCTCGACGATGCTCAGCGCCATCGCCGTGTCATCGGTCCACTTCCACACGCGGCCGTGCGGCTCGGTGCGGTGGGTCAGCGCGATCGCGCGCCCCTCGGGCCCCATGTGCAGCAGCTGCTCGCCAAAGGCATCGCCGACCGAGAGGCCTTCGAGCGACAGCCGCGCCGCGTCCAGATTCATGGTGTCAATGTAACACTAAGCGCGAGATGCGCAAGCGCCCGCGGATCCGCTATCATGATCGCGTGCGGGCTGGAGCGATGCTCCTCGGGCAGATCGGGGCCGCCTGCGGGCGGCTCGCGCTCGTGCTGTGCGTTGCCGCGTGCGGGCGACTCGGCTTCGACGCGCACACGCCCGACGGCGCGGCGCCCGGCGTCGACGCGGCGGCCTTCGATCCGGCGAGCGGCGGGTGTCAGCAGGCGGAGAGCGGGCCGCTCGTGCTCGCGGCGACGGCACCGACGCACGGCGGTGGCTATGGCGTGTGGGCCGCGCCGCCGTACGTGCTGCAGGCCGACACGACGGGCGGGCTTCACAACCTGCGCTTCGATGGCACGGCGTTCACCGAGGTCGGCGCGCTGCCGGGGATCGGGTGGACCGAGGCGGTGTGGAGCGATCGCACGCATTACTATGTCGGCGCTCCGGGGACCGGGTTCTACGTGATCGACGTGGCGGCCGATGGGAGCCTCGCGATCCGCGCGCAACAGACAACGACGCTCTCCGAGGCGCGGCATGGTTGGCTCGCGGGCGGCATGATCGTCGTGCCCGACGGCCCGAACGGGCTGTATGCGGTCCAGTACGACGGCGTCGGCACGCTGACGACCGTCGGCACGCCGCTGCCGACGATGGGCTGGGCGCAGGGCGTGTGGGCGCGCGATCGGCGCGTCGTGTTCGCCGATGCGAACGTCGTGCGGATGCTCGACTTCGACGGCGCGACGTTCACGGATCTGGTCACGCCGAATGCGGCCCATGGCGGCGCGTCGCGCGTGTGGAGCGATGGCTCGATCGTCTACGTCACGAACGGCGACGGAGTCACGGCCTACGCGATGACCGCGACGACGCTGACCGAGCTCGACACGTTCGCGCCGGGGGCCGCCGCGCGCGATGTATGGAGCGACGGCGCGCACGTGTTCACGGTCGCCGAGAACGGGATGCTGTACGCGCTCGCGTTTGACGGCGCGCACTTCACGATGCTCGACAGCACGTCGACCGGCACGCAGGGGCTCGGCGTGTTCGGCGATGGCACGTTCGTCTACTCGAACGACAACAGCGGCGGCGTGCACGCGTATCGCGGGTTCAGCTGCCTGCGCTGGTAGGAGGCGGCAAGCCGTACACGGTCATCCCGCCGTCGACGGCGAGGTCCTGGCCGGTGATGTAGCTCGCGGCGGGGAGCGCGAGGAACACGACGGCGGCGGCGACCTCCTCGGGCTCGGCGATCCGGCCGAGCGGCGTGCGCGCGAGGATCGCGGCCAGGCGTTCGGGATCGCGCAAGACCGGCTCGGCGAGCGGCGTGCGCGTGTACCAGGGCGAGACCGTGTTGACGCGGATGCGATCGCGCGCCCACTCGAGCGCGAGCGTGCGGGCGGCCTGCGCGAGGCCGGCCTTCGCCGCCGCGTACGCGACGCCGGTCGGCAGCGCGACCTGACCCGCGACCGAGCCGACGTGGATCACGCTCGCGCCGCCGGCCTCCGCGAGCCGCGGGTGGAGATCGCGCGAGAGCAGGAGCGGCGCGGTGAGGTCGAGGGCGATCAGGTGCTCGAGCGTCGCGTCGTCGTAGCCGGTGAGCGGCTTGCGAACGTTCGTCGCCGCGTTGTGGACGAGCACGTGGAGCGGGCCATCGACGGCGCGCACGATCGCGGCGCGGCCTTCGGGCGTCGCGAGATCGGCGGCGACGTGCGAGTGCGCGTGCCCGGCGTCCGGGGCGTTGCGCGCGACCGTGATCACGCGAGCGCCGAGCGCGGCGAGCTCGTCGGCGACCGCCTTGCCGATGCCGCGCGTGCCGCCCGTGACGAGCGCGGTCTTGCCGCGGAGGTGCCAGTCGATCATCGCGCGCGACTATACGCCGGCGAGGAAGAGCTCGGTCTCGGCGAGCAGCGCGGGAAGCGATCGCGTCAGCTCGTGGCCATCGTCGAGCTCGACGAGCCTGATGTGCGGCTGCTGCGCGACGATCTCGCGCGACCGATCGATCGGCACCGTGTCGTCGCCGCGACCGTGAAGGATCAGCGTCGAGCAGTGGATCCGCGGGTAGCCGCGATCGATGCGCGCGGCGTCCTCGACGAATCCGAAGTCCACGCGCGCCGGCTTCCCCGTCGTGTAGTCGGTGACCTCGCGCCACCCGGTCCGCTTCCACTCGTCGAACGCCGGGCCGAGCATCGTCTGCCAGCGCTGCGCGAGCTGGAACGCCGGCGCGAGCAGGACGAGCGCATGGACGCGCGGATCGGCCTCGGCGACACGCGCCGCCGTGAGGCCGCCCAGCGAGCTGCCGATCAGGACGGTGTTGTCGGCGAGCAGGCCGCGCACCTTCTCGATCATGGCGGATAGCCGCAGCTGTTCGAAGCTCGGCACGCGCAGGTCGACGCGCTCGATCGCGATCCCCTTCTCCGCGAAGTGCTGCGCGAACGCGACACCCTTCGTCGAGTTGGGCCCGCTCGCGAAACCGTGCAGATAGAGGTAACGCATGCCGATGGTGTACCGCGGTCATCGCATTGGCGCGCGCGGTCACTGGCGGGAGCAGCTCGCGGATCTACGAACCGCGCATGCTTCGCATCGTGCTTTCTGCCATGGCGCTCGGCCGCATCGCGATCGGCGCCGCTCCGTTTGTCGCTGCCGGTCCGAGCTCGCGGATGCTCGGGTTTCCACGCGCGCACGACACCGCGACCGCGCGGCTGATGGCTCGCATGTTCGGCGTGCGCGACATCGGCCTCGGCGTCCTCGTGTTCTGGGCGCTGCGCCATCCGGAGGCGCTGCCGTTCGTGATGCTGTTCAACGCGGCGATGGATGCCGGCGATCTGGTGTCGATCCTCGTGCCGCTCGTGAAGCGGCAGGGCATCGATCGGGCGGCGCTCGCGAGCGCGGCGTTCGCGGTGACCGGCGGGCTGTCGTGGCTGGTCGTCTGGCTGGTAGCATGAGCTGTGGCCGGCACCGTCAGCACCTTGCTCGTGCGCCCGGTCGTCGCGGCCCTGCCTCGTGCGGACGACTTCTGGCGCGCGACCGACCTGACGCCCGAGCTCGTCGCCGATAGCGATGCGCGCCTGACGCCGGCGCAGTTCTGCGTCGCGTGGGCCGAGCTCGTGCGGCAGACGTCGCGCACGGTCGCGCTCGACATCGCAGCGGCGACACCGCCCGGCGCGTTCGGGATCGTCGAGTACGTGTGCCGCTCGGCGCCGACGGTCGGCGAGGCGCTGCGCCAGTGGGTGCGCTATCTCAACGTGCTCGAGGATGCGGTCGAGGTCGCGCTCGAGATCGACGACGACCACGCGTACGTGCGCGTGACGCGCGAGAGCGAGGCGCCGGCGCCGGGTGCCCACGAGCTGTGCTTCGCGCTCGTCGCCAAGCAGGCCCGAGAGCTCGCGACGGTCCCGTTTCGCTTCGTGCGCGTCGAGTTCTCGCACAAGGGGCCGGATGCGGCGGCATATCGCGCGTGGTTCGACGCGCCGGTGACGTTCGGCGCGCCGGTCACGCAGCTCGTGCTGCCGCGCAGCGCGCTGCAGACGTCGCTGGTATCGAGCGATCCGAATCTGCTCGCGATCCTGACGCGCGCCGCCGACGAGCAAGCCCGCCAGCGCCCGACCGATGCATCGACGACGTCGCAGGTCGCCCGCGTGCTGCGCGAGGTGCTGCGCGCGGATGAAGGGCACGTCGATGTCGTCGCGAAGCGGCTCGGGCTGACGGCGCGCTCGCTGCAGCGCCGGCTCAAGGACGAGAACACGTCGTTCGCGAACGTGCGCGAGGACGTGCGCCGCCAGCTGTCGCGCCGCTACCTCGACGAGGGCCTGTCGATCGCCGAGATCTCGTTCCTGCTCGGGTTCTCCGAGCCGAGCGCGTTCTTCCGCGCGTTCAAGCGGTGGACCGGGTTGACGCCGGTCGAGGCTCGGCGATCCGCGGCCGCTGTGCAGTAGCGGGCTCGGATGAACGCGAAGTTCGCGAAGCCGCGAAGTTTCGGAGACCCGGATTAGCGCGAAAACGCGAAAGCGCGAAGTGTCTGGCGTCGACGGTCAGCCGGTTGGCGCGCAGGGCCACTGCCATACGGTCCGTTCGTTCCTACAAGGGGCGCATGGACAGCTACGACCAGCACCCCACCTGGCGCCGTTATCAGGAGTTCTTTCCGAGAAGCATGCGTTGCAGCGCCGAGACGACGCCGCGCGAGGAGACCTGGCGGTGGCGCGGCCTCGACGTCCACCTGGACCGGATGCCGGGGCCGGGCCTCAAGGTGATCGTGCTGCACGGCGCCGGCGCGTACGGCCGCGTGATGGCGCCCGCCGCGGTGCTCGCGCAGCGCTACGGGTACGAGACGGTCGCGCCCGATCTGCCGGGCTACGGGCTAACGCGCGTGTCGCGCCGCGAGATGACGTACGGGCTGTGGATCGACTGCGTGTGCGATCTGATCGCGGCGGAGCGCGCGCGCGACGGCAAGCCGATCGTGCTGTTCGGCGTCAGCCTCGGCGGCCTGCTCGCGTATCAGGCGGCCGCGCGGTCCCGTGATGTCGTGGGGCTGATCGCGACGACGCTCGCCGATCCACGCGAGCGCGAGGTCCGCCGCGGGTTCGCGCGCACGCCGCTGCTCGGCACCGCGGGTCTGTGGATGCTCGAGAAGCTCGCGCCGCTGACCGACGGGCTGCCGCTGCCAATGGCGCTGATGTCGCGCATGCACCGCATCAGCAACAAGCCGGAGCTGTCGGCGATCGTCGCGCGCGACAAGCTCGGCGGCGGCAGCTGGGTCCCCGCGCGCTTCCTGCGCACGCTGATGGCGACGGCGCCGGCGCTCGAGCCCGAAGCGTTCGACGTCTGCCCGGTGCTGCTCGCGCACCCCGGTGCCGATCACATGACCGACATCGCACTGTCGCGCCGGTTCTTCGAGCGGATCGCGGCGCCGAAGCGGATGGTCGTGCTCGAAGGCGCGAGCCACATGCCAACGGAGCATCCCGGCGTCGATCAGCTCGAGGCGAGCGTGCTCGAGTTCATGAGCCAGCTCCCGAGCACGCACGCGCTCGTCAGCACGAGCAGCGCGACGCCCCAAAACGTCAGCGTGTCATAGGCGGTGACGTCGAGCCGCGCGATCCGCCACATCGCGAGCGGCGCCGGCACGGCGATCGCGATCGCGGTCAGCCCGGGCAACCCGAGCGAGTACGCGGCAGGTGCGAGCGCGAATGCGCCGAGCGTCGTCAGGATGTAGAGGGTCGCCGCGCGCCGCGTCCCGAGCTGCACGACGAGTGTGCGCTTGCCGGTCGCCGCGTCGCCGGCGGCGTCGGGAAACTCGATCGCGACGAGCATCGCGAACTGGAGCAGCGCGAGCGGCGCGATCGACAGCGCGAGCAGCGGCAGCCCGCGCCAGTCCGGTGCCTGCAGCTGGAAGCCGAGCAGCGGCACGAGCACGGTGACGACGAGCGCGGTCGTGACCTCACCGAGGCCGCGCGCGCACAGGCGCAGTGGCGGAGCGCTGTAGCTCCACGCGAGCACGGCGATCGCCGCGAGCGTCGCCAGAGCGCGCCCGAGCACG
Organism: Deltaproteobacteria bacterium; assembly: GCA_019237945.1. Lineage (GTDB taxonomy): Bacteria > Myxococcota_A > Polyangia > Haliangiales > Haliangiaceae > JABFXX01. The sequence goes on from JAFAOG010000343.1 coordinate 13,490, forward strand.
AACGACGACACCCCGCCGATGCCCGCGAGCACGAGCGCCGCGACCAGCGCGACGCGCGGCGACAGCGCGCCATCGAGCAGCACGCGCGAGCCGCCGGACCACGCGGTCGGCGTCGTGTTCGCGCGATCGGTCTCGAGATCGAAGTAGTCGTTCGCGTAGTGCGTCATCAGCTGGAACGACGTCACGCACAGCTGACCGAGCGCGTAGCGATGCCACGCGATCGCGTGACCGGTCGCCGCCGCGACCGCCGCGCCGATCGCATACAGGATGAATCCGCCGCCGAGAAACAGCGGGCGACCGAGCCGAACAAATGCAAGAACGGCACGCGCGGTCACCGCCGCTGTCTAGCACGTCAGCTGCAATTGCCGCCGTCGCAATCGACCACGCACGACGACTCGGGCGCACAGCCCGTCCTGCAATTTCCGCCGTCGCATTCGACGCGACACGTCGCTTCCGGAGCGCAGCTCGTGCCGCAGTTGCCGCCGTCGCACTCGAAGTTCACCGTCGAGCCGGTTGCCGCTGCGAGCTGACAGTTGCCGCCGTCACACTCGAAGTTGCACGTCGCGCCGGCGTCGCAGGTGAGCTCGCAGCCGCCGCCGTCGCACGCGAAGTTGCACGTCGCTCCGCTCGCGCACGCAAACGCGCAGCCGCCGCGCTCGCAGTCGAACGAGCAGGTCGCGCCGGCGGGGCAGCTCTGCCCGGCCGGATGCGCGAACACGACGAACCCGGGCGGCGGGGGCGGCGCCGGCGGCTGCGGTGGCGTGGGCGGCTGAGGGGGCGATGCCGCACGAGCCACGCAGGCGGCGATCGACACCGTGAGCACCAGTTGGACCATCCAGTCGCGCGCGTCTAGGAACATGCGGACGAGGAGCCGCGAGGCGCGGGAGCGGTTTACAGCTGAAACGTCAGCGTCGACGCGCTGACGAGCTGCGCATGCGACAGGTACGGTCCGGATACGGGATTTCCGTCGACTAGCACCTTCGTCACGTGCGCCCCCGAGCCCTTGGTCTCGATCACGAGCTCGTGACCGCCGACATCGATACGCGCCTTCGAGAAGCGCGGCATGCCGAGGATCCACTGGTCGCTGCCGGCCACCGGATAGAGGCCGAGCGTCGAGAACACGTACCACGAGCCCATCGCGCCGCCGT
>JAFAOG010000510.1 GCA_019237945.1 Deltaproteobacteria bacterium
TGTCGCGATCGACGCTCGTGCCGACGTCGAGCTCGGCCGTCATCGATGCGTACGTGTCCTTATAGCCGATGCCGTAGATGCACGAGACCGAGGCGACGATGATCACGTCGCGTCGCGAGAGCAACGCGAACGTCGCCGCGTGGCGCATCCGGTCGATCTCCTCGTTGACGATCGAGTCCTTCTCGATGAACGTGTCGGTCGACGGGACGTAGGCCTCGGGCTGGTAGTAGTCGTAGTAGCTGACGAAGTAGTGGACGGCGTTGTCGGGGAACAGCTCCTTGAACTCGCCGTACAGCTGCGCGGCCAGGATCTTGTTGTGCGCGATGATCAGCGTCGGGCGGCCGGTCTCGGCGATCACGTTGGCCATCGTGAACGTCTTGCCCGAGCCGGTGATGCCGAGCAGCACCTGCGCCTCGTCGCCTCGCTTGAGGCCGTCGACGAGCTCCGTGATCGCCTTGGGCTGATCTCCGGCAGGCTCGTACGCCGACTTCAAACGAAACGGCGAGGACGAACGCGCGGGCAGCGGCGGAGCCTTCGCGCCCTCGTCGCTGCGTCGCGCCTTCTTCGAGCGATACCCGGCCACGGGGGCCACTCTAGCCCGCCTTCTTCCAGCCGGCCATCCACAGCCACCAGGCGGCCCCGGATACGCCTCGCTCCGCTCGGCATCCGGTGCGAGCCAACCCCAACACCAACCACCCCGCCTCGCTTCGCTCCGCTCTCCTCACGACTTCATCCCCTTCATGCGGTCGATGATCTGCTCGCGGCTCAGCTGCTCGATGACCGCGCAGATCGTCCACTTGTTGCCGCCGACGTCGCGCACGCTCGCGCTGCGATATCCGTAAAACTGGTTGTTCGGCTCGGCGACCGAGGTCGCGCCGGCGGCGAGCGCCTTCTTGTACGTCGCGTCGACCGCGTCGCCATTCGGCACGTAGAACGACAGGTTCGCCGGCATCGCCGGATCGTGGATCGCGTCGCCGAACATCACGACGGAGTCTCCGATCAGCACCTCGACGTGGCCGACCTTGCCATCGGGGGCGTCGTAGCGGTCGACGACGCGGCCGCCGAACGCCTTCTCGAGGAACGTGACGACCGCGGCCGCCTGCGGGACGACGAAGCCGGGGGTGATCGTGTGGTGGCCATCGGGACGGGGGAGAGTCTTCTTCATGTCGATCATGGTGTTTTTTCCTTTCGAACTGGTACTTGCCACCCCTGCGTGACAGCCTAGTGTCAGGTTTCGACATGCGAAAAAAGAGCAGGCTGTTCGCGCTCGCGGAAGTGCTCCGGGGCCGCCGCACGGGGATCACCGCGGCCGAGCTCGCGGAGCGCTTCGGCGTCACGCTCCGGACGATCTATCGCGACATCGAGGCGCTGCAGGATGCAGGCATGCCGATCCGCGCCGATCGCGGACGCGGCGGCGGCTACGCGCTCGACAAGAACTACCAGCTGCCGCCCGTCAACTTCACCGCGCGCGAAGCGGCGCTGCTGATCGCGCTGTCGCGGCTCGCGCTGGAGCACCGGCTGATGCCGTTCCCGAAGACGGTCGAGAGCGCGGTCGACAAGGTGCGAGCGGCCCTGTCGACGTCGGCGCAGCGCGAGCTGCTCGCACTCGTGCGTGATCTCCAGCTCGTCGGCGTGCCCGCGCTCCCGGTGCCCGGCAACGTGCGCGAGGCGGTCGAGCAGGCGTGGTTCGAGGCGCGCACGCTGCGCATCGTCTACGAGAAGAAAGCGTGGCAGCTATCGCCGCGGCTCGTGCGCATTCGCAACCTCGTGTTCGATCGCCAGGTCACGCTGCTCAACTGCATCGATCTCGAGACCGGCCACGATCGCCAGTTCCGGCTCGACAAGATCAAGCAAGCGACCGTGCAGTAGCTACGGCTCGACGAGCATGAAGAACTCGAACGACGAGTTCGCGACGTCATTCCAGGTCGCTCCCCACACCGCCGGCATCCCGCTCGCGTACGGATAGTTCGAGGCGCCGTAGAGCTCGTTGTTGCCGTTGCGGTACTCGAGCATCGTCGCCGCATCGAGCGTCACGACGATCCAGTACTGCCCCGCCGGAAGCTGCGTGCTCGCGACGGGCACCACGTTGCGGCCCGCGACGACGGTCTGCGGCCCACCGGCAACCTGCAGCTGGTAGGGCGTCAGGTTCATCAGGTTGTAGACGCCCACCTTGACGTGCGCGCCGGCCGTGGTCGTGTAGAAGCCGACCTTGCGCACGGTGACCGCGGAGTTGATCGTGACGCGCAGGCCGAGCGCCTGACCGACGGTCGACGTCTGCGCGAGCGCGGTCGACGCGTCGAGGCCGACCGACGTCAGCGGCAGCACGTCGAACGGCGCGGTCTCGAGGTCGCTGAGCGAGCCCGCCGATCCGGTGAACGACAGCGACTCCGGCGACGCGGCCGACGGCGCGGTGTACGTCACGTCGAACGTGCCGAGGCCGTTGCCGTCGAGCATGCGGACGCCGGATGCCGGCGCGACCATGCCGACCGACGCTGCGGCGTTGACCGTGACGCTCGCGTTGATCGGTCCGTGGATCGCGACGGAGATCGTCGGCGTGTCATCGACGTAGATCGCGGGCAGCGTCGGCACGACGAGCTTCAACGATCCGCCGGCGGGCGCATCGATCATCGGCGCGCCGTCGATCATCGGTGGCGCGTCGGCCATCGGCGGCGCATCGGCCGCCGGCAGCGGCACGGCGTTGAGGCCGAACACGCCGTCGCAGCTCGCACACGCGAGCACCAGCAGGACGCCTCTCACCCGACGATTGTACGTCAGCGCGCCCGGTACATGAGACGCCAGATCGTGAGCCCTGTCTCTTCGGCATTCTGCTCGCGCCAGCTGCGCACGCCGTACGGATTGCCCTGCTTCCAGAACGTCCACTCGCCCGCGACGTTGTCGAATCGCGGCTCGAATGCGACGAGCGCGTCGAGGGCGATGTCCCACACGTCGGTCTGCACGAACAGCTCGCCGCCCGCACGGAGGATCCGCGCGATGCCCTCGGCGAGCGTCGCATCGACCATTCGGCGCGAGTGATGGCGGCGCTTGAACCACGGGTCGGGGAAGTTGACGTAGACGCGATCGACCTTCGTACCGCCGAAGATCTCGTCGATGTGGAGCTGCGCCTGGCAGAACACCGCGTGCACGGGCGCGCCGCGCTCCGCCGCGAGGCGATTGACGTGATCGACCAGCTCGTCGCGGATCTCGAGACCGACGTACGTGCGCGACGGATCCTGGACGGCGCGCTCGAACAGGAACTGCGCCTCGGCGCAGCCGATCTCGACCTCGATCGGCCGCCCTGCCTCGAAGCGCGGACGCACGCCCTTGAACTGCTCGTAGTGCAGCCCGAGAGGGTTGACGTGCTGGCGGATGCGCACCGCGGGCGATCTATCACGCCCAGCGCGCGTCGAGGGCCACGAATCCGAACTGCCGCACGTTGAGCGGCGACTCGAGCCGTTCGAGCTCCGCGCGGTCGACCCAGCGAAACGCGCCGAACTCGTCATTCGGAACGACCTCGGCATCGGCCGCGACCTCGCAGACGAACACGAAGTTCATGTGCAGGCCCTTGCTGCCGGCCTGATGCTCCTCGTAGCCGATCAGCCCGGGCGGCACGCCGTCGAGCGCCGCCGCCAGCGGCCGGAACGCACCGGCGAGCCCGGTCTCCTCGCGCAGCTCGCGCACGGCCGCTTCGAGCGGAGTCTCGCCAGCCTCGAGCTCGCCGCCGATCGGCAGCCACGTCTTCAGGCGACGATGCTCGATCACGAGCACGCGCTCACCGCGACGCGCGTACACGGCGACCGAGAACGCGCGCCTCGGAGCAGGTCCTCGCTCGCGCGAGGCCTGCCCCGCAAGCCCACCCTCCTCCAACCCCCCGCTCACTTCGTTCGCTTTCCTCACGGGGCGACCACCGTGAATGCGAGCGCATTCGACGACGTGTTGTTGACGGTCAGCACGATGGTCGTCTTGCCGATCACGGCGCCGTCGGGAACCGAGACGCTTGCCGCGGTGTCCGTCAGCGAGAGGATCGTGGCGCGCGCATCGCCGAACGTGATCTCGCCGCCCGCCGTCATGCAGTCGCCCTCGCACAACCGCTCGCCGGCGATCGTGACGGTCGATCCGTAGGGAGCCTGTGACGGCGTCACCGACGTCAGGTGCGGGCCGTTCGAGGATGCGCAGCCCACGAGCAGCAGCGCGGCGAACTTCACTGCGGAACTTTCTTCCAGTCCTCGAGGAACTTCGAGAGTCCGATGTCGGTCAGCGGGTGCTTCGACAGCTGCATCAGCACGCTGTACGGCGCGGTCATCACGTGCGCGCCCATCAGCGCCGCCTGCTGGCAGTGCATCGGATGGCGAACGCTCGCGACGAGCACTTCGGTCTTGAAGTCGTAGTTGTCGTAGATCTGGACGATCTCGCCGATCAGCTGCATGCCGTCGGTCGAGATGTCGTCGAGGCGGCCGACGAACGGCGAGATGTAGTTCGCGCCGGCCTTCGCCGCGAGCAGCGCCTGCGTCGCCGAGAAGCACAGCGTGACGTTGGTCTTGATGCCCTCTTCGGCGCAGGTGCGCACGGCCTTGAGGCCTTCGGGGATCAGCGGGATCTTGACGACGATGTTCGGGCGCAGCGCGGAGAGCTCGCGCGCTTCCTTCATCATCTCGTCGTGCTTGAGCGTCACGACCTCGGCCGAGACCGGGCCTTTGACGATGTCGCAGATCTCGAGCAGCACGTCGCGGAACTTGCGGCCGCTCTTCGCGACGAGCGACGGGTTCGTCGTCACGCCGTCGACCAGCCCCATGGCGGCGGCTTCGCGGATCTCCTTGACGTCGGCGGTGTCGATGAAGAACTTCATGGGCGCTCCTTCCGCTTGCACCATACCTGACGCCGACGTAGCGTGCGCCGTCTGTCGGAAGAAAGCGCGCCCCTACGCATCGGCACGGTCGACATCCCCGCGAGAGTCGAACGCGAGCGGTACTTTTCCGAGCTGAGCTACCTCGAGCTCTCCGTGCTGTTCGCAGGACCGGCGAAGCCGAGCGTGCTCGCGAAGTGGGCGGACGAAACTCCCGACGACGCGATAGGTCTCGTCGCGCCGTTTCCGCTGACGCATCGCAAGCCGCCGGTGTCGACGAAGCTGTGGCCGCATGACGCGTCGACCGGCGAGTTTCGCGACAGCCCCGTCTCGCGCGCGACGCTCGCTCCGCTGACCGCGGCGACCGCTCAGCTCAAGGCGAGCTACGTCGTCTTCCGATCTCCGGAGTCGTTCTCCCCGAGTGCCGCGAATCGCGATCAGCTCAAGCGGTTCTTTGGCGAGGTCGCCGTCATGGACGTGCCGCGCGTGTGGGTTCCCGGCGGGCTGTGGAACGTGCGGACTGCGGTGAAGCTCGCAAACGAGCTCGGCGTGACGTGCGCGTTCGATCCGCTGGTGCGCGATCCGGGCGAGCCGCCGGAGATCCACTACGACCTCGAAGCGGATTCGCTGTACCTGCGGATCGAGGGCGCGGGGCGCACCGGAACGCTGCGCGCCGAAAAGCTCGATGAGCTCGCCGACCTCGTCGCTAGTTACGAGGACCGGGAGCTCACCGTGGTGTTCGCGTCACCCGAGCGCTGGTCGGATGCACGCAACTTCAAGAAACTGCTGAATGAGGACTGACGAGTTAGAAGACGAACGTGGCAGTCGGAATCGGCAGCTCGCCGGATTTCTTCGGCAGCTCCACGATGTTGCGAGAGGACTTCCGTTCGACCAGCTGAATGATCGGCTCGCTCTTACGCGAGGACGGGACGGCGACGGTCTTCTTGCTTCGGCTGCCTTCGCCCTTACGCGCCGCCGGGCGCGCGGTCATCACCTTGCTTCGCATTCAAAATCCCCCAGAAGCTCTGTCCGGTATCGACTCTACGGATCCGTCTCTCCTCAAGTCAATGTAGGCAATCTCATTCCTTTACTTCGCAAAGTCGGCGCCGTATAAACGGGCGCCTTTCCTAGCAATTACGGAGAATTATGAGCTCGGCGACCACCTTCGAAGTGACTCAGCTCACGGGTCCGATTCTGCAGGCCAACGTCGACGCACTCGCGATCACGACGTTCGGCGAGCCCGGCAAGGATCCCGTTTTCAAAATGGCAGACCAGGCCCTCGGTGGCCATCTCGCCGAGGTCGCCAAGCACGAGTCGTTCGAAGGCAAGAGCGGCCAGGTGCTGTCGATCTACACGCACGGCAAGCTCGCTGCGAAGCGCGTGCTCGTGGTCGGTGCCGGTCCGCGCGGTGACTTCGCGAACGCATCGATCCGCGACGTCGCGGCTGCGGTCGCGCAAGCGGCGAACAAGATCAACGCCGCGACGGTCGGCTTCGTACTGCCGCAGCTGGGCGGCAACCGCGAGGCGATCCTCGTTCAGCTCGCCGTCGAGGGCCTCAACGAAGGCACGTACAAGTTCGGTCGCTATCTGACCGGCGACGATCACAAGAAACCGCAGAGCCTCAAGTCGTTCGGCATCTTCACCGATACCAAGGGCAAGAAGCCGTCTGCCGCGCAGGCGCGCGCGTTCCAGACCGCAGTCACGCGCGGCAATGTCGTCGCGGCTGCCGTCAACCACGCGCGCGACCTGATCAACGAGCCCGCCGCCGTGATCACGCCGGTGGCGCTCGCCGCCGACGCGCAGGCGATCGCGAAGAAGCACAAGGGCTCGCTCAGCGTCACCGTGCTGACGCCGAAGCAGTGCCAGGAGCTCGGCATGGGGATGTTCCTCGCCGTCGGGCAGGGCTCCGATCAGGAGCCGCGCTTCATCCACCTGACGTACAAGCCGTCGAAGAAGCCGAAGAAGAAGATCTGCTTCATCGGCAAGGGCGTGACGTTCGACTCGGGCGGCTACTCGCTCAAGCCGAGCAACGCGATGGAGGACATGAAGATCGACATGTCCGGCGGCGCGGCCGTCATCAGCGCGATGGACGCGATCGCGACGCTCGGCTCGGAGTACGAAGTCCACGCGATCTGCGCGGCGTGCGAGAACCTCGTGTCGGGTCGCGCGTACAAGCTCGGCGACGTGCTGCAGTCGATGGACGGCACGACGGTCGAGATCAACAACACCGATGCCGAAGGCCGCCTGACGCTTGGCGACGCGATCACGTACGCGCGTACGAAGATCCAGCCCGACGAGATGTTCGACTTCGCGACGCTCACGGGCGCGTGCATGGTGGCGCTCGGCCCGTACACGGCCGGCGTGTTCAGCGACAACGAGGGCCTCGTGCGCGGCTGGCTCAACACCGCCGACCGCACGGGCGAGGACATGTGGCGGATGCCGCTGACCGGGCGGCTGCGCGAGCAGCTGAAGTCGCCGATCGCGGACATGCGCAACACCGGCGACCGCTACGGCGGCGCGATCACGGCGGGCCTGTTCCTCAAGACGTTCGCCAAGGACACGCCCTGGGTCCACGTCGACATCGCGGGCCCCGCCTCGACCTCGACGCCGCGTCCGAGCCAGCCCAAGGGCGGAACCGGCTTTGCGGTCGCGACGATCGTCGAGTACGCGACGTCCAAGCACTGAGTTTGTGCTGGAATCTCGCTGTCTTGACTCGGTGCGGTATTTGACAGAGGCACCCCTGGCTGCTAAATTGGCTCGTCAGGGGTGTTCCACTTGAAGCAGCAATTTTCAGTAGGGGACAAGGCCGTTTATCCGGTGCACGGGGTGGCCGAGGTGGTGGCGCTCGAGCAGCGGGATATCGGCGGCAGCAAGACCCCGGTCTACATCCTCAAGATCCTCGATACGGGGATGAAGATCATGGTTCCGACGATCAACGCGGGCTCGGTCGGCCTGCGCGACCTGATCTCGTCCAAGCAGGTCAAAGAGGTCTATTCGATCCTCAAGTCTCGGGATATCCCGCGCGACACCCAGACCTGGAACCGCCGCTATCGCGAGTACATGGAGAAGATCAAGACCGGCTCGGTCTTCGAGATCGCCGAGGTGCTCCGCGATCTGTGCGTGCTGCGCACGACGAAGGAGCTGTCGTTCGGCGAGCGCAAGATGCTCGATACGGCGCGCGGCCTCCTGATCAAGGAGCTCGCGTTGGCCAAGGGCGTTGGCGATGACAAGATCGCGGCCGAGATCGATGCGATCTTCGCGCCTGCCGCTGCGTAGTCGCGGCTCGCCGCGCGCGTAGCGCTAGTACCTCAGGAAGGCCGAGCCCCACGTGAGGCCGGCGCCGAACGCAACCAGCGCCACGAGGTTGCCCGGCTTGATCTTGCCGAGCTCGATCGCCTCGTGCATGCAGATCGGGATCGAGGCGGCCGTCGTGTTGCCGTACTTCTGGATGTTGTTGTGCGTCTTCTCGGCGGGCATGCCGATCATCTGCGCGACCATCTGATTGATGCGGAGGTTCGCCTGGTGCGGGATCAGCATGTCGATCTCGGCGATCGACTTGATGCCGTTCGCCTGCATGCCTTCCATGATCGCCTGCGGCATGCGCGTCACCGCGTGCTTGAAGACGTTCTTGCCCTTCATCTGCGGGTAGTGCTTGCGCTCCGCCATCGCCTCCGCCGAGATGCGCGGGTTGTGGCGGCTCGCCGGATACTCGGTCCACAGGATCTCCGCCTCGCTGCCATCCGCGTGGATGTGCGTCGACAGGATCATGTGCTCCTCGTCGGTAGCGCGCCCGACGACGACCGCACCTGCGCCATCGCCGAACAGCACCGTGACGTCGCGGCCGGCGGTCGAGATGTCGAGGCCGGTCGAGTGGACCTCGCTGCCGATCACGAGGATGTTCTTGAACTGGCCGGAGCGAATGTACGTGTCGGCGATCGACAGGCCGTAGATGAAGCCCGTGCACTGCTGGCGGATGTCGAGGCAGGGAATGCCCTTGTCCGCGATGCCGAGGTTGCGCTGCACGAACACGCCGGTGCCCGGGAAGTTCACGTCGGGCGAGAGCGTCGCGTAGACGATCATGTCGATGTCGCGCGCCGAGATTCCCGCGCGCTCGATCGCTTCCTTGCTCGCCTTCGTCGCGAGCTCGGCACCCGCCTCGCCCGGCTCCACCCACCGCCGCTGCTCGATGCCGGTGCGCTCGACGATCCAGTCGTTCGTGGTCTCCATCAGCTTGGAGAGGTCGTCGTTCGTGACGACGCGCGACGGGACGGCCATGCCGATCCCCAGAATCCGGCTGCGGTGAGTCATGCTCGGTCGATTACCACGAACAGCGGGTGTATAGCGTCGCCATGAACATCCTCCTGGTCCGCCACGGCGAGACCACCTGGAATCGCGAGGGTCGCTACCAGGGGCGCACCGACATCCCGCTCTCCGAGACCGGCCAGTCCCAGGTCCGCGCGCTCGGTGACCGCTTGCGTCACACGCCGATCGCGATCGCCATCGCCTCGCCGCTCTCTCGCGCGCGCACGACCGCGGAAGCGATCCTCGCCGGCCGCGGCACACCGGCGCTCGAGCTCGACGCCGGCCTGCTCGAGATCTCGCACGGCGCATGGGAGGGCAAGCTCGCCTCGGAGGTCGAGCGCGATCACGCGGAGATGTTCGGCATCTGGCGAACCGCGCCGGGCCGCGACGCGCCGGCCGGCCCGAACGCCGAGACGCTCGGCGATGTCGAAGCGCGCGCGTGGGCGGTGCTCGAACGCGTGTGCGCGCGCCTGCAACCCGACCAGACCGCGCTGATCGCGGCGCACGATGCCGTCAATCGCGTCCTGCTCTGCCGTGTGCTCGGCCTGCCGCTCCAGCAGGTCTGGAAGTTCCGCCAGGCGCCCGCGACGCTCAACGTGCTCTCCGGCCGCTCGCTCACCGAGCTCCAGGTCGTGCGCCTCAACGACTGCGAGCACGCCGAGCCGCTGCTCCACGCCGGCCAGCACCGCGCGCTCTAGCGCTCAGCAGATCGTGACGGCCTGGCGATCGAACGAGGTCGTCGCGGCCGCGTCGAGCATCCACTTCGCGACATCCTCGCGCGTGCACGTCAGCCGCGGGACCTTGTCGCTCTCCGGAATCGCGACGAGCGCTCGGCTCGACGGCCCATCGGTCAGCCGCGGCGGACGTGCGAGCACGACGTCGAGCCCACTCGCGCGCAGCACGGCTTCGGCGGCGGCCGCGTCGACGTAGGTCTTCTTGAGCAGCGTCTTCATGAACAGCGTCGCGAACCACGACGTGCGCCGGGCCTGCGCGAGGTTCTCGCCGACGCCGAACGCAGAGAGCCACACCAGCTTCTTCACACCGGCCTGCTTCATCGCCGCGGTCACCGCGCGCGCGATGTCCTGGCGCACCGTCGTCGTGCCCATGCCCTGCGGCCCGACCGCGGCGAACACGGCATCGCAACCCTCGACGAGGCGCGCGCAGTCGGCGACGTTCGTCGCGTCGCCCTGGATGACCTCGAGCAGCGGATCCTTCTCGCTCAGCTTGCTCGGATCACGTGCGAGCGCACGCACCGTGTGGCCCTGCGCGAGCGCGTGCTTGGTCGCGTGACCACCCGTCTTGCCCGTCGCTCCGAGAATCGCGATCTTCATCGTGCCTCCTGCCTACATCGAGTGAAACGTGCCGTGGTACTGCGTCGCGCACACGACGACCGCCTGGTCGCCGGTGATGTCCTGCGAGAACACGAGCGACGTCTCCATCGCCGGATTCTCGATCACGCACCGACCGCGCGCATGCTCCGTCGGGCACGGCGCCAGGCGGAACCACTGGCAGTCGGAGACCGGGTGCGTGGGCCCGGTGTCGATCACGCTGTGCTCTTCGAGGCAGCGGTCGCCCTGACCGCACGAGTACGCCTGCGGCGCGTCGTAATGAAACGGCGTGCCGGTGAACGACAGCCGCGGGCACGCGAGCTCGCCCTTCGTGATCCACGTCAGCGAGCCGTCGGGCACGATGCAGCCGCGCGACGTCGCGGTCTTCGGACACGCGGCGTTGCGCGTGAACGTGCCGTTCGCGCAGGCCTTCTCGTGCACGGCGATGCGCGCCGGATCGAAGATCTCGGTGCACGTGTGCAGGGTCGCGGTCTCGAGATCGCAGCGCGCGAGCGGCGGCGGTCCCGCGGGCGCCGGCGTCCGCGAGCTCGATTTGCATGCGGCAGCAGCCACGAGCACGAGCACGCTGCCGCGCATCGACACGCTCATCCGCCCGCCCGCCAACGCGAGCCTCAGATGTCGAGGTTGCGGACGTTGAGCGCGTTCTCTTCGATGAACTCGCGGCGCGGCTCGACGAGATCGCCCATCAGCTTGGTGAAGATGCCATCGGCCTCTTCCATCTCCTCGACCTTGACCTTGAGCAGATTGCGGCGCTCCGGGTCCATCGTCGTCTCCCAGAGCTGCTCGGCGTTCATCTCGCCCAGGCCCTTGTAGCGCTGGATCTGGAGGCCCTTGCGGCCGAGCTCCTCGACCAGCTCCGCGATCTCGTCCCAGCCTTTGACCTCGTGCGGGTCGCCGCCGTCGTGGACGACGCGGATCGGCTCGACCAGCTTGCCCTTGAGCTCGGCGCTGATCTTCTTGAGCTCGGCGAACTCGGCGCTGCGGACGAGGTCGGCGTTGATCACCGTGTGGCGGCGGATGCCGTTCTGGCCGCCCTGGTAGCGGAGCTCCCAGGTGCCGTGCTCGACGTCCTGCTTGTACTCGGCGCCCGCCTGCCCGAGCTCGCCGTGACGGCGCGAGACATCGGCCATCACCTTGGCCTCGATGCGCTCGAGCTTGTCGCGATCGCGGAGGTCCGCCTCGGAGAGCTGCGCATCGGCGAATGCGGAGACGATGCGGCGATCGGCGCGCTTGTCGAGCTGCATGCGGACACGCTTCGCGGTCGTGATGCGCTTGATGCAGTCGACGAGCGAGTTGCCGGTCAGCTCGGTGTTGTTGCCGAGCAGGAGCTTGGTCTCGCGCGTGACCGAGTCGAGCAGGAAGTCCTCGAGCGCCTGCTCGTTCTTGAGATAGAGCTCGGTCTTGCCCTTCTTCACTTTGTAGAGCGGCGGCTGGGCGATGTAGATGTGGTTCGCCTCGAACAGCTCGTTGAAGTGGCGGAAGAAGAACGTCAGCAGCAGGGTGCGGATGTGACTGCCGTCGACATCGGCATCGGTCATCAGGATGACCTTGTGGTAGCGCAGCTTCGTCAGGTCCTTCTCTTCGCCGATGCCGGCGCCGAGTGCGGTGATCAGCGTGGTCAGCTCCTGGGACGACAGCATGCGATCGAAGCGGACCTTCTCGACGTTGAGGATCTTGCCGCGCAGTGGAAGGATCGCCTGGAACGCGCGGTTGCGGCCCTGCTTCGCGGAGCCACCGGCGGACTCACCCTCGACGATGAACAGCTCCGACTTCTCGGGATCGCGCTCCTGACAGTCGGCGAGCTTGCCGGGCAGTGACGTCAGCGTCAGCGCGCCTTTGCGCTGCACCATCTCGCGCGCCTTGCGGGCGGCCTCGCGCGCCTGCGATGCGAGCTGCGCTTTCGAGATGATCACCTTGGTGTCTTTGGGGTGCTGCTCCAGATAGGCGCCGAGCTTTTCGGCCACGACGGCGCCGACGGCGGTCGCGACCTCGCTCGACACCAGCTTGTCCTTCGCCTGGTTCGAGTACTTCGGATCGCCGACCTTGACGCTGATCACCGCGGTGAGGCCTTCGCGCAGGTCCTCGCCGGAGAGCGCGCCCTTGGCATCCTTGATCAGCTTGTTCTCCTCGCCGATCTTGTTGACGGTGCGGGTCAGCGCCTGGCGAAAGCCCGTGAGATGCGTGCCGCCGTCGCGGTTCTTGATCGTGTTCGTGAAGCAGGTGACGAGCTCGGAGTAGCCGTCGTTCCACTGCATCGCGATCTCGACCTCGCAGCCTTCGTGCGTGCCGGTGAACGACACGACCTCGGAGATCGCCGTCTTGTTCGCGTTGAGATCCGCGACGTACGTCGCGATGCCGCCCTCGAACTTGTAGTCGGCCTTCTTGTCGTTGCGCTCGTCGTGGATGACGATCTGCAGGCCGGAGTTGAGGTACGCGAGCTCGCGCAGCTTCTGGGCGAGCTGGTCGAAGCTGAATTCGAGGATGTTCTTGAAGATCTCCGGATCCGGGTGGAACGTGATCTTCGTGCCGCGGCGATCGGTGACGCCGGTCTGCTTGAACTCGGTCGCCGGAATCCCCTTGGCGTACTCCTGATAGAACACCTTGCCGTCGCGGCGGATCTCGAGCTTGAGCCAGTCGGAGAGCGCGTTGACCGCGGACACGCCGACGCCGTGCAGACCGCCCGACACCTTGTAGCCACCGCCGCCGAACTTGCCGCCGGCGTGGAGCGAGGTCATCACGAGCTCGGCGGTGGGACGGTTCTCGACCGGGTGAATGCCGACGGGAATGCCGCGGCCGTTATCCTCGACGGTGACCGAGTTGTAGTAGTGGATGACGACGTCGATGCGGTTGCAGTGGCCGGCGAGATGCTCGTCGACCGAGTTGTCGACGACCTCGTGAACGAGGTGATGCAGACCCGTGCCGTCATCGGTGTCACCGATGTACATGCCGGGCCGTTTGCGGACGCCTTCGAGCCCTTTGAGGACGCCGATCGAGGAATCGTCGTAGACGGGCTCTGAACCCTGCGAACTCGTAGTCGGATCAGCCATTTAACGCCGTTTTCCCGTCGAGGACATGGCTTACCACATCCAACCGCCCAAAAGAAGGGATCAATTGCCTGATTTCACGAGGAAATCTCGCCATTTCGGATGCGGTAATCGGCCCGGTCGCGGTCGAGCAGAACATGGCGTCCGTCGGTCGTCGTGATGAAGCACTGTCCAGCCCCGCCGGCGAGGTGCTCGAACAGGTACTGATTGCGCGCGGGATCGAGCTCGCTCGACACGTCATCGAGCAACAGGATCGGACGATCCGCGTGCGCACGCGCGAGCACGGCGAGCTCTGCGCTCTTCCACGCAAGCATGATCGCGCGCAGCTGGCCCTGCGATGCGAACGCGCCGGCGTCGCGCTGCTCGAGCTCGAACGCGAGGTCGTCGCGATGCGGACCGGTCTGCGTCGCGTTCGTCGCGAGTTCCTTCGTGCGCGCGTCGCGAATCATCTGCGCGACCACCTCGACGGACGTTCCCGCGATCTTCGAGACGTAACGGGCCCGCGCCGTCAACCCGGTGCGCGTGATGTCGGCGAACGCCTGCGCGAGCTCGCCGCTGATGCGCTCGACCATCTCGGCCCGCGCATTGGCGACCGACAGCGCGAGTGGAGCGAGCTGCGCGTCGTACACCTCGAGCAGCTCGTTGACGCGTGGCGGAGCGATCGCGCCCTGCCCCGCCATCTTCAGCACCGTGTTGCGCTGCTTGATGACCTTCTCGTAGTCCTGCATCTGCGCGAGGTACTCGGGACGCAGGTTGAACACGGCGCGATCGAGAAACCGCCGCCGGTCCCCTGGAGAGCCGCGCGGCAACCCGAGATCCTCGGGCGTGAACACGACGACGTTGAAGCCGCCGAAGTAACGCGCGAGCGGCCGCGCCGCCTTGCCGTCGAGCGTGACCCGCCGGGCGCCCTGCCCGATCGCGACCTCGTAGACGCGCACCAGCTCCTCCTTGAGCACGCGCGCGCCGATTCGAGCCTCGTTCGCTCGCGGCACGTACGATTCGCTCGCGGCCAGCCCAGCCCCGTCGCTCGCGGCAGCCGCCCCCGCCCCTTCGAACGCGATGAGGTCGGCCAAGCGGGCCGTGCGAAACGAGCGCAGCGTGGCGACCGCGTAGATCGCCTCGAGCAGGTTCGTCTTGCCCTGCCCGTTGTCGCCGACGAACACGTTGAACCGCTCGCGCGGGCTCAGCGTCAACGGCCGGAGGTTCCGCACGCCCTCTGCGGTCAGAACCTCGATGCGCATCGCATCCTCTCTCGCGCCACGGCAGGCCTACCGACGGCGCACGCGCGCCTCAGATGCGCATCGGCATGACGACGCCGAGGTACTGGTCGCCGCCGAGCGGCTGGATCAGGCCTGGGTCGAGGTCACCGCCGAGCGAGATCGTGATCTGGTCGCTCTGCATTTGGCCGAGCAGCTCGACGACGTACTTCGGGTTGAAGCCGATCGCGATCGCATCGCCCTTGTACTCGGCCTCGAGCTCCTCGCGAACCTCGCCGAGGTCGGGGTTGTCGCTCGTGATCGTGATGCCGTCCTTGGACGCCGCGACCTTCACGCCGCGCGTCTCCGACGACATCAACTGCGCGCGACGCAGGGCATCGATGAACTTCGGCCGGTCGACCGTGATGACCTTCTTGTGGTCCTTCGGGATGACCTGCTCGTACGGCGGGAACTGCGCGTCGATGAGCTTGACGGCCAGCGCGATGTCATCGGCCACGAGGAACAGATGCGGTGTCTTGATCGCGAGCTTCACCTGCGCTGCGGTCTCGATGACCTTGCGAATCTCGAGCAGGCCCTTCTTCGGGATGATGACTCCCGCGGAGAGCTTGGGGCCGTTGGCGATCGTCCGCTCGACCTTCGAGAGCCGGTGCCCATCGGTCGAGACCATGCGCGCCTTGCTGCCATCGCTCTCGAAGTAGACGCCGTTGAGGTGGAACCGCGTCTCGTCGTTGCACACCGAGAACAGCGTGCGCTCGATCATTTCCTTGAGCACGATGCTCTCGACCTGGGCGTACTGCGCCTCGCGATGGTCGGGGACCTTCGGGAAGTCGCGGTCAGGCATGCCCACGATGCGATAGGTGACCTTTCCAGAGCGGATCTCCGCCCAGTGGTTGTCCGCCTTCTTCAGCGTGACATCGTCGCCTGGAGCGTTCGCGATGAGCTCGTAGAGGTTCTTGGCGCCGAGCGTGATGCCGCCTTCGTTCGCGTTCTCGCTCTTCAGCTCTGCGGTCAGAGAGACGTTGAGGTCGGTCGCGGCGACGAGGATCTTGTTCTTGCCCTGCGTGCGGAGCAGGACGTTCGCGAGCATCGGCATCGTGCTCTTGCGGTCAGCAATGCCCTGCGCGAGGCGTAGGCCTCTGAGGAACTCGTTCTTCGAGATTCGAAACTCCATCGTCACCCTCGCGTTCTTCGCTCTTCGTCTTCGTCTTCTTGGATCTTAAGAATTAGATCTTGGTAGTAGTAGGGATCAGTAGGTGCTGTGGACCGTGTGGAGAAGTCCGGATACACCCGCGGAGCCTCGACAATCGGTAGCGGAGCACAACGGTCTGACACCCTCGGTCAACCGTGGATGACATGCAGCAAACGTGTGGACAACTCCGACGAGGATCTTCGTCCGCAATTCGTCCACAGGGAGCCGCACAGAGTTAGTCACCGGAGGATCATGCTTTCGATCGCGTGAATCTCCGAGCGCAGGGACGCGTCGTCCTTCACTCGCTCCGCGATCTTCTGAACCGCCGAGATGACGGTCGTGTGGTGCTTGCCGCCGAACGCGCGCGCGAGGTCGGGGTAGCTGTCCTTCGTGTGATTGCGCGACAGGTACATCGCCACCGCGCGCGGATTCGCGAGCGACTTGTGGCGGCGGTCGGACTTGATCTCGGCGGGCTTGAGGCCGTAGTAGCTCGCGACCGACTTGATGATGCTCTCGACGGTGATGACCTCGCGGGGACGCGTCAGCGCGGCGCCCAGCGTCTCCTGAGCGAACTCGAGGTCGATGCGGCGCTTGGAGAGCGATGCGTACGCGGCGAGGCGAATCAGCGCGCCCTCGAGCTCGCGGACGTTGCTCTTGATGGCGCTCGCAATATAGAGCGCGACGTCGTCGGGAAGGTTGACGGCCTCGACGGCGGCCTTCTTGCGAAGGATCGCGATGCGCACCTCCAGCTCGGGCGGCTCGATATCGGCGAGCAGGCCCCACGCGAAGCGCGTGCGCAGGCGATCGGCGATGTCGCTGATCTCGTGCGGCTTGCGGTCGGCGGTCATCACGATCTGCTTGTGCGTCTCGTGGAGCGCGTTGAACGTGTGGAAGAACTCGTCCTGCGTCGATTCCTTGCCGGCGAGGAACTGCACGTCGTCGACGAGCAGCACGTCGATGCCCTCGCGGTAGTTGCGGCGGAACTCGTGCATCTTGCCGGTGCGAATGGCCTGCACGTACTCGTTCATGAACCGCTCGGACGAGATGTAGACGACGCGTGCGCCGGGTCGGTTCGCGACCTGCTGGTGACCGATCGCGTGGAGCAAGTGCGTCTTGCCCAGGCCGACGCCACCGCAGATGAAGACCGGGTTGTACTTCGGCGGGTAGCTCGAGGCGGCGGCCTGCGATGCCGCGAACGCGAGCTGGTTGCTCGGGCCGGCGACGAACGTATCGAACGTGTAGCGGGGGTTGAGCGTCGCGGCGTCAGGGGCGACGATGCCGGGCTCGTCGTCGGTCATCGCGGTCATCGCGCTCGACGACGTGCGCGGCGCGGGTTCGGCGTGCGCGGGGATCGCGATCGCCTTCACCTCGCCGGTGCCATGCGGCATCTCGACCGGTTCGGGCGCGGGACGCAGCTCGCTATCGGGATCGAACTCGACGCGCACTTGGTCGTGACCGAGGTCGTTGAGCTCCTTGACGATCGACGGCAGGAAATTGGACTCGAACCACATGCGGATGTAGCTGTTCGGCGCGCGCAGCCGGAGCACCGATCCATCCCAGGACATGAGCTCGATGGGACGGAGCCACATGTCGTAATTCTGCGGTGATACGCGCTCGCGCAGGCGTCCTACCGCTTCATCCCAAGGCAGCTGTTGTGTCATTCCCCGGCTCCAGGAACTAAGTCCTGTGATGTCAAAGTGTTAGCGACCGTCGTACCACAGACAAAGAACAGCCATTCCAGAAGTTATCCACAGCCACTTCTGGACTTCCTCCCGTGCCGCCCTTCACGAGTTGTCCACAGGAGAAACTTTGGCGTAGGTAGCAGATGCGCATTTGCGATCGCAAGCCAAATTCGTCGGCAATTGAACTCCGGACGAGCGTCCTTGACACCCCGGTTCCGATTGCGTATCGATCGCGCCTCGCAAAGCCCGGAGAGATGCCGTGAAGCGTACGTACCAGCCGCATAACAAGAGCCGCAAGCGCACCCACGGCTTCCGAGCCCGCAAGAAGACCCGTGGAGGCCGCGAAGTGCTTCGCCGTCGCCGTGCGAAGGGTCGCAAGCGCATCAGCGTGACGATCGCCAAGAAGTGAGATGGCGAGCCGCATCACGAAGGAGATGCGGATTCGTCGTCGTGCTGAGTTCCTCGCGGTCCAGTCCGGAGGGCGCAAGCTCCACGGACGCCACCTGTTGGCGATCGCGCT
This sequence comes from Deltaproteobacteria bacterium, assembly GCA_019237945.1. GTDB lineage: Bacteria > Myxococcota_A > Polyangia > Haliangiales > Haliangiaceae > JABFXX01. The sequence continues at coordinate 18,144 of JAFAOG010000510.1, forward strand.
GGAGCAGGCCTTGCCGGTCGGCCGCCTCGGCATCACCGTGACAAAGAAAGTAGGGAACGCGGTCGTTCGGAATCGGATCAAGCGCATGCTCCGCGAGTGGCTGCGAACCAACGGCTGGGTCCCACCTGGCTGGGATGTGGTTCTGGTTGCCAAGGACTCGGCGGCGCGGCAGGGTCACCCCGACGACTTCGCACCCGATCTGACCAAGATCCTTCGCTCGCTATGACCGCCACGCATGTGCTCGCTCGCATCCACGCCGCTCTGGTGTGGGTCGTGCTGTTGCCCGTGCGGATGTATCGGCGTGTCCTGTCACCGATGAAGAGCGCGCCGACGTGTCGGTTTGTTCCGACGTGCTCGGAGTACGCGATCGATGCGGTGAACGAGCGCGGAATCGTCGTCGGGAGCGCGCTTGCAGCGTGGAGAATTCTTCGCTGTAACCCGCTCTGCCGCGGCGGTCACGACCCGGTCCCGCACCGCTGCGGGCAGGAGCACTGCTGATGCAAGACCAAGGTAGGCGCATGATCATCTTCGTCGCGCTGGCTTTCGGCGTGTGGATGATCTGGGCGCGGATGTTCCCGCCGAAGGACGATGGCGCGAAGAAGCCCGCGCAGGGCTCGGCCGCGGTGCAGCCGGCTGGCGTCAACAACGGCCCGCCGATGCCGCAGGTGCTCGCGTACGGCGACTCGACGAAGGCACCCGCAAACGAAGAGACGATCACGCTGACGTTCCCGAGCGTCGTCGCGCAGTTCACGAACGCGGGCGGCATGCTCAAGGGCTGGCAGCTGACGGATCCGCGCTACCAGCACGACGCGACGAAGGGCGAGCTCGTGCCGCAGAAGCCGGCGGCGGGCGAGTTCATCGTCGGCTTCGCGAAGGGCTCGACGTTCAAGCTCGGCGCCCTGCAGACGTGGGAAGGCAAGCAGACGTCGCCGACGCAGGTCGTCTACACGCTGAAGACCGACGCGCTCGAGATCACGAAGACGTTCGATGTCGTCGCCGATGCGTACTTCGTGCGCTGCACGGTGAGCGTGAAGACGAAGGCGGATGCGCACGAGCGGCTCGTCGTGTCGACGTACGGCTATCAGAACGCGAAGGCCGACGAGACGGGCAGTGCGCGCATCGCACCGCGCGTGTGGACGTCGTCGACGGATCGCGATGGCACCGTCGTGCAGACCAACGTCACCTCGCTGCTCGATACCAAGGACGGCGGGCCGCGCTACGAGACGAACTTCCGGTGGACCGGCTTCGAGCACCCGTACATCCTGATGGGCTTCGGCGCCAAGCAGGTCCAGGGCATCGAGAAGCACACGTACGCCGAGGGCACCGAAGGCCTCATGCGCACGGACATCGTGATGCCCGATGCGGTCGGCGCGGTGCAGGCCGAGGTCGTGTCGTACATGGGCCCGAAAAGCTGGGGACGGCTCGGCGCGGCCGACGATGCCGCGGGCTACACGACGCACTTCAAGGACGTGATCGACTTCGGCTGGTTCGGCTTCATCGGCCGGCCGCTGCTCTGGCTGCTGCTGCAGTTCCAGAGCGTCGTCGGCAACTGGGGCATCGCGATCATCCTGCTGACGGTCCTCGTCAAGCTCGTCACGCTGCCGTTCGTCACCAAGTCGATGCGGTCGATGAAGACCATGTCGCTGCTCGCGCCGCAGCTCAAGGCGCTCAACGAGAAGTACAAGGGCGACAAGCAGCGGATCCAGATGGAGACGATGGGTCTCTACAAGGAGTACGGCGTCAACCCGCTGACGGGCTGTCTGCCGATGTTCCTGCAGATGCCGATCTGGATCGCGCTCTACCGCATGCTGTCGAACGCGGGCGAGCTGTACCAGCAGCCGTTCATCCCGGGCTGGATCGGCGACCTCACGGCGGCGGATCCGCACTACGTGCTGCCGGTCGTGCTGTGTGTCGCGATGTTCTGCCAGGCGCTGCTGACGCCGGCTGCCGGCGACCCGTCGCAGAAGACGCAGCAGCAGATGATGAAGTACGGCATGCCGCTGATGTTCGGCGTCATGTCGTTCTGGTTCCCCTCGGGCCTGACCCTGTACATCCTGACGAACACGCTGCTAACCGCGGTGCAGTCGCTCTGGCTGAACAAGTACGACCCGAAGACGAAGGCGATCGCTGCGAACTTCGCGGCGAAGCAGGCCGAGGTCACGGCGCGTGAGGCGGGCAAGGCGAAGGACGCCAACCCGAAGAAGCCGACGGTCGTCAAGGCAGATGCAGGTGATGCGGCAGAGGATGCGGCGGTCGATGCGATCGTCGCCGCGAAGCCGCGCCCGCAGCAAAAGAAGAAGGCCAAGAAGGGCCGACGCTAGGTTTTGGAGGCAACAGTGACGGAAGCGAACAGTCGCGAAGATCTCGCGGAGAAGGCCAGTGACTTCTTGCTCGGCGTGCTCGAGCGGATGGGTATCTCGGCGGACATCGACATCAAGGAAGACACGGACAAGACCGTGCTCGAGATCCAGACGGGTGATACCGAGCTGGTGATCGGGCGGCGCGGGGTTGTCATCGACGCGCTTCAGCACCTCGTCAACAAGGCGGTGTTCAAGGAGAAGCGCGACGAGAAGACCAAGCCGATCGTCGTCGACGCCGGCGGCTTCCGTGACAAGCAGGTCGAGCGCCTGCGCGGCATCGCGCAGAAGATGGGCGAGAAGGCGCTGCAGACGAAGCAGATCGTCGAGCTCCAGCCGATGTCGCCGCACGACCGCCGCATCGTCCACATGGCGATCTCCGAGATCCCGGGTCTGACGACGCGCAGCGAGGGTGAGGGCGAGGACCGCCACATCCTCGTCGTCCCGGCCGCGGCGGAGTGACGGAGACCATCGCCGCGATCGCGACGGCCGCGGGGATCGGCGGCGTCGGGATCGTGCGAATCAGCGGCCCGCGCGCGGTGGCAATCGCGTGCGAAGTGCTCGGCGTCGCGGAGCTCGGGCGCGAGGTGCGCGTCGGCTGGGCGCACGGGCAGGGCGGCGAGCGGATCGATCAGGTCCTCGCGTTCGCGATGCGGGCGCCGCGCTCGTTCACCGGCGAGGACGTCGCGGAGCTGCACGGGCATGGCGGGCCGGAGAACCTGGCGCGGCTGCTCGAGGCGGTCGTGGTGCGGGGGGCGCGGGTCGCGGAGCCGGGCGAGTTCACGCGACGGGCGGTCGAGAACGGCAAGCTCGATCTCGTGCGCGCGGAGGCGCTGCTGCAAGTGATCCATGCCGGCGGCGAGCGGGCGTGGCGCATCGCGCAGGCGAATCTCGGCGGGCGGCTCGGCGAGGCGGCCGAGGCGCTCGAGCGGCGCGTGCTCGGCGTGCTCGCGGAGATCGAAGGGCGCATCGATTTTCCCGAGGAGGGAATCGCCGACGAGGATGCCGGCACGATCGCGCGCGAGATCGACGAGGTGCGGGTCGCGTGTGCGCGACTGGCCGATGGGTTCCGGCATGCGCGGGCGGTCGGGCAGGGGATCTCGGTGGCGCTCGTCGGGCCCGTCAATGCCGGGAAGTCGTCGCTGTTGAATGCGCTCGTCGGCAAGGAGCGGGCGCTCGTCGCGGCGCAGCCCGGCACGACGCGCGACTACCTCGAGGTGCACGACGTGTGGAACGGCGTCAACGTGACGATCGTCGACACGGCGGGCACGCGTGAGACCGCGGATGCGATCGAGGCGCGCGGGATCCAGCTCGGCGAGGCGCGCGTCGCGAGCGCGGATGTCGTCGTCGTCGTCAATGACGGAACTGGCGCCTGGGATGACGGC
>JAFAOG010000166.1 GCA_019237945.1 Deltaproteobacteria bacterium
GGTCTGCTCAAGCACGCCGGCGCGATCTGCGCGTTCGCGAACCCGACGACGAACAGCTATCGCCGTCTCGTCCCGGGCTACGAGGCGCCGGTCAACCTGGCGTACTCGGCGCGCAACCGGTCGGCGTCGATCCGCATCCCAATGTACTCGAGCTCGCCCAAGGCCAAGCGCCTGGAGCTGCGCTCGCCGGACCCGTCGTGCAACCCGTACCTCGCGTTCGCGGCGATGATGATGGCCGGCCTCGATGGCATCGAGAACCGGATCCACCCGGGCGACCCGCTCGACAAGGACATCTACTCGCTGTCGCCCGAGGAGCTGGCCGAGGTCCCGCACGTGCCGGGCTCGCTCGACGAGGCGCTCGACGCCCTCCACAAGGACCGCGCGTTCCTGATGAAGGGTGATGTGTTCTCGAACGATCTCATCGATGCGTGGATTGCCTACAAGCGCGAAGCCGAGGCGGATCACGTGCGGTTGCGGCCGGTTCCGGCCGAGTTCCAGCTGTACTACGACTGCTAAAGGCGGTTCTCCCGGCGCCTCCGTAAGCTTGTAACTCGGCTTCCCCCCTGGCAGAATCATCCTATCCGGGGGGTTCGCGACCTTCGGGGGGACCGCCGAGTACCTGCGTGGAATTTCGCAAGCCAGGACCCGTCTATTCAGCGTTGGTCGGAAAGGCCGCGCGCGCTCGGCTCCCGGTGCCTCTACGAGGCCCGGCGTATCGCGCCTTTGCGCGTGCAGTCGGGGCGGATCTGGCGGAAGCCGAGCTCGATCTGCGCGCGTACACATCGCTCGGCGACTTCTTCTGCCGGCGATTGCGCAGCGGCGCGCGTCCTCTCGATCCCGATCCGGCCGCGATCGTGTGTCCGTGTGATGGCGTGCTCGCCGCACGCGGCACGGCAGACGACGGCACGCTGATCCAGGCGAAGGGACGCAACTATCAGCTCGAGGAGCTGCTCGTCGATCGCGAGCTATCCGAGAAGCTGACCGGAGGCGCGTACGCGACGATCTACCTGTCACCGCGCGACTACCATCGCGTCCACTGTCCTGTCGACGGCGTGATCGTGCGCTACGACTACGTTCCCGGCGCGCTGTGGCCGGTGAACCCACGCGTCGCGGCGCGCCGCGATCGGCTGCTGTCGCGCAACGAGCGCGTCGTGATCACGGTCGACGCGGGCCCGGTCGGCATGGTCGCGATCGTGATGGTGGGCGCGGCGGGCGTCGGCAACATCGCGCTGACGCACGCGCCGGAGAGCGTCACGTGGCGCGCGGCGGGCGAGCTGCGGCGCATCGAGGTCGACCAGCCGATCCTGCGCGGCGAGGAGCTCGGCGCGTTCCGGCTCGGCTCGACGGTCGTCATGTGCTTCGAGCCGGGGCTCGTCGAGCTCGCCGGCGAGGAAGGGCAGGCGCTGCGCTTCGGCGAGCGCTTTGGCGTCGCGAGGGAGGTCGCGTGAGCAAGCGCGACGAAGACTCGCAATCCGACATGGAAGTCGGCATGACGACGGCCGAGCGCCGCCGTCGCCGCCGCCGTGGCGGTGGCCTGCGCGTGCCGAGCGATAACGTGCCGCGCTCGCGCACGCCGACCGCGCCTCCCGCACCGGTGCCCGAGGATCCGGCGCTCGCGATGTCGATCGCGTACAGCTTCAAGAGCGATGCGTCGGGGCCCGTGCCGCGTCAGACGTCGCCCGACGAGGACTGGTCGGGACCGATCGCGCCGGAGGCGGCGTCGACGGTGATCGATCCGCCGGATGCCGGCAAGAGTGACGAGCCGCAGGACTTCGAGATGAAGACCCGCGAGATGAGCTCGGTCGACCTCAGCGCGCTCGGCCTCGAGGATCCTGCGAACCCGGCCACGACGCTGAAGATGCCGCGCGTGTCTCAGCCGTCGATCGAGATCAAGGTCGAGCACGGCAACGGCAAGTCGATGGATGTCGATGTCGACGTCACGGTCGACGAGCCGATCACCTCGAAGCAGGCGGCGCTTGCGACGTCCGAGAAGGACAAGCACCGCCTCAAGACCGTCGCGCTCTCCGAGGACGACCTCGAGGAAGTGCGCGCGGCGACGCAGCCGAGCGTGCCGCCCGAGATGGGCGCGCCGGCGCCGGCGAAGAAGCTGCCGGGCCAGGCGAACAAGACGATGCAGCTGTCGATCGTCGACGTCGAGGAGATGACGGCGAAGGGCCCCGACGGCGAGCCGGTCTCCGTCAACGAGATCGACATCCAGGAGCTCGCCGATCGCGCCGAGCAGTCGGGCGAGATCGAGGTCAAGTTCGACGACAAGACGCCCACGCCGCAGGCGACCTCGCCGGCGCAGGCGCCGACGCCGAAGCGCGCGACGACGGTGCCGCCCGCGCCGCCGCCGACCGACGTCCGCGAGGTCCGCAAGTCGGGCGCGATCCCGGCGATCAAGGCCGACGACGACGCCAAGCACGCGCCGCCGCCGCCGCCCACCGCCGCGCAGCACAAGCCCCCGCCCGCGCCTCCACCCGCCGCGAAGAAGCCGCCGCCCGCCGCGGTCGTCGCCGTCGTCAACAAGGAACCGAGCAAGCCGACGAATCGCGGCAAGCCGTGGTTCGCCGAGATCTTCGACGAAGATTACCTGCGCACGCTGCCGTTCCTGACGCCGCAGGCGACGCAGAGCGAGGCCGAGTTCGTCATCGATACGATGAACCTCGCGCCGGGCGCGAACGTGCTCGACGTCGGCTGCGGCTACGGCCGCCACGCGATGGAGCTCGCGGCGCGCGGCTTCCATGTCGTTGGCCTCGACCTCTCGACCCCGCTGCTCGTGCGCGGTGGCGAGGAAGCGCATCGCCGCGGCCTGACGATCAACTTCGTGCGCGGCGACATGCGCGAGCTCGACTTCGAGAACCAGTTCGACGCCGCGTACTGCCTGTTCTCGACGTTCGGCTACTTCGACGACGAGACGAACAAGAAGACGCTGCAGAACATCGGCCGCGCCTTGAAGCCGCAGGGCAAGATGCTGATCGAGATCCTCAATCGCGACTACGTGATCCAGGATCTGCCGACGCGCGTGTGGTGGGAGGGCGATGGCTGTGTCGTGCTCGAGGAAGTCGAGCTCAACTACTTCAGCTCGCGCATCCAGGTGAACCGCTCGGTCGTGTTCGACGACGGTCGCCAGCTCGAGCAGGAGATCTCGGTGCGCGGGTACTCGCTGCACGAGGTTGGCAAATTGATGCACGCCGCCGGTTTCCGCGTCCTCGAAGTCTCGGGCGGTTACCAGATGCGTGGCCGGTTCTTCGGCAATCAGTCGCGACACATCATCGTGCTCGCGGAGCGCAAAGAAACCACGTAGTTGCCACATTGGCACGGGAATGAATCGCGCCCTCGCGCGGTTGTGCTTTCGTGCCGCAAAACAATCGGGCCGGTCGCGCGTCTATCTCTACAGAGGACACGATGGCTCAGCCCGCTCCGAAGGTCTCGCCTTTCTCCAATCGCAAGAGCCGCGTCCAGCGCATCGCGGCGAAGCGCCCGAAGCGCGAGGACGACGTTCCGACGATGGACTCGGACGAAGCCGAGGTCGTCGAGAAGAAGAAGCCGGCACGCCCCGATTCGTCGACGTATCTCTCGATGTACTTCCGCGACATGGCGGAGCTCGACGTGCTGCGCCCCGAGGAGGAATTCACTTCCGCGCGCGAGATCGAGGCGCTCGAGATCATGCTGTGGGAGCACGTGCTGTCGTACGCGCCGGCGCAGGAGCGGATCCTCGAGGCGATCGCGACGGTGCCCGACTTCGAGGTGCCGAACGAGGCGCGCGCGCTGCGTCGCCAGCGCACCGACAAGGCCGTCGCGAAGGCGGCCAAGAAGCTGCGCGCCGCCGACAGCGATCACCTGTTCATCGATGCGGCGCTCGGCGCGATCGATCGGATGACGCTCGGCATCGGCGTCCGCGGCGAGCTCGTGAAGGGGCTCGGCCATCGCGCGAAGGTCGCCGAGTGGCTGCGCCGCGTGCAGCAGGCCAATCGCGCCGCCGCCGACGCGCGCAACGACTTCGTCAAGGCGAACCTCCGGCTCGTCGTGTCGATCGCGCGCCGCTTCAACCACGGCCGCATGGCGCTCGCCGACCTGATCCAGGAGGGCAACCTCGGCCTGATCAAGGCGGTCGAGCGCTACGACTACAAGCGTGGCTTCCGCTTCTCGACGTACGCGTCGTGGTGGATTCGCCACGCGATCAGCCGCGCGCTGGCCGACAAGGGCCGCGCGGTGCGCCTGCCGGTGCACATGATTGACGCCTACCACCGCATCGCCAAGTCCGAGCGCGAGCTGCAGTCGAAGCTCGAGCGTCCGGCGACGACCGAGGAGATCGCGTCGGCGACGGGCATCGAGGCCGACAAGCTGGAGAAGATGAAGACGTTCCTGTCGGAGACGCCGGTCTCCC
>JAFAOG010000573.1 GCA_019237945.1 Deltaproteobacteria bacterium
CGGTGTGCGGGACGTAGACCTCGAACGCGAGCGTCGGCCCGATCTCCCACGCGCGCCAGCGATCGGGAGACTCGGTCGCGAGCTCGAACTGGTTGAAGTACGTCGTGTCGAGCCAGAACCCGTAGCCGGCGGTCGAGAGAAAGAACGGCACCGGGTAGTACGTCATCGTCGGGCCGTTCGGGAACGGATTGCCCGGCGAGCCCGGCACGTCCTCGCCCTCGGTCAACCCACCTTCTTCGGGCCAGTTGTAGAGCGCCATCCCGCGGTGATCGACGGAGTCGTAGCGCTCGCCCAGCCCGAGAAACCCTTCGTCGCTTCCGGCCGCGAACGCGACCTCCCACGCCCGCACGTCGCTTCCGCCCTTCACGCGGTGCGCCTCGACGCGCAACGCACCATCGCGCAGCGAGTGGCTGATCTCGACGCACCCATCGCCGGTCTCGACCACGAGATCGAGCTTGCCGTCGCTCGGCGTCGCCGACACCACGCGCCCGTGATCGCGCCACGCATCGAGGTTCGCGCCGAACGTGAAGTAGCCCTGGTCGACGTACTTCTCGACCGATGCCTTGCCGGTCGTCCATCCCACCGTGCCGTAGCCATCGCCGCTGCCCGCGCCCGCACCCGATGGGGCGAGGACGACGTTGCCGGCCGCGTCGCTCACCGTGATCGAGTACGGCGCCGTCGCGATCACGACGGTCATCGACGCGTTGCTCAGCGTGTAGCTCGCCTCGACCTTCCCCGAGCCACACAGCGGATCGTTCCCGCATCCACAGACGACGAGCAGGACCGCGATGAACCGCATTCCCGCCATCTGCCACCATTCCTGGCGGCAGTACAAGCTGGACGTGCCTCAGCTACCGCGGTTGCCTTTACGTGCAGCTCCGCGCCTTGCGTGGCGATGCTGTATACCACCGGAATCATGGGCGGCCGACTGCCGACGCGCTGCGCGCATCCAACCCTGGGGCGCCGGCGCGTGAGCACGTACACGGTGCTGGGCTTCGTCGGCTACGGCGTTGCGACGGTCGTCGGAATCCTGCTCGCCGCGGCATGGCAGTTCTCGCTCGTCGAGCGACTGTTGATCGCACTCTTGCCAGCACTCGCATTCCTCGCAACGGTGCGTATCGCGCGCCTCGTCGTGCACGAGGAGAGGATCGTCTTCTATCAGGTGGCGATCGCCGCGGTCGCATCCGTCGCGCTTGCCAGCACGATCGCGGGTGGACAAACGGCAAGGCTCGTCGATGTCTCCGTGATCGGGGTCGCCGTCTTCCTCGTGTTCGGTCGTCTAGGCTGTTTCTCGGTTGCCTGCTGTCATGGGCGCCCTGCGCGCTTCGGTACCACCTACGGCGCGGCGCACGTTGCCGCTGGGTTGTGGTCGCGGTACGCCGGCCGGCCGCTGTGGCCTGTGCAGCTTATCGAATCCGTTGCGACAGCTGCGTTGATTGCGTTCGCATTGATCGCAGGCTGGAGTGAGCCTGGTGTGCCGGCCGAGGTGATCACGCTCGGGTATGCACTCATACGTTTCGCCCTCGAAGAGGTTCGCGGCGACGGGACACGCCCCTACGTGCTCGGCCTGAGCGAGGCACGCTGGTGCGCGGTTGCAACGACGATCGCGTGCAGCGCGTGGAGGCAGGATGTCTGGTCCTTCGCTGCTGCCGCGCTCCTCGTCGTGGCGGCGACTCTGCTGATCTTTGATCGTCGCCGCCGCTCGCTGCTCGATCCAGGCCATCTCCGCGAGATCGAGCGGGCCAGCATGACGGCGCTCCGCAGCGGTGGCCGCGAGGTCACCGCTGCCGGCATTGCCGTGAGCTGCCGTCCTCTCCCCGACGGTCGTTTCGATTGCGTGCTGTCATCGGAGCATCCCGCTTGGTCCGTGGAGGCGGCCACACGGCTCGCAGGTCTTCTGTGGTCCGCACCTGAAGTCGTTCCCGGTCAACTTCCAGGATTGATGCATGTCATCCTGCGTCCGGAGGAGCGTCCATGACGACGTCGCGGTTCACGCTCGGTCTGGGTCGGGTGCTCGCCGATGCGGAGTCGCAAGAACCGCTGGGCTTCTGTCGCGACGACATCCTCGCACACCTGACGGAGCAGATCGCGGACGGCACTGGCGATGACCGGTACGAGCTCCGCGAGCTTCTGTCATCGGAGCTGCCGCTGTCGAGCGATGACGGTGCTCACCACGGCGAGCTCCTTGTCGCCACGCGCGCTGACCGGGTCGGCGGACCTCTCCGGCGCACCGAGGCGGACCGAGTGATCGCACTCGTCGATGCCGTCGGGCGCAGCGGCAAGCTGAGCGCATCGTTCCCGTTCCTGCATCCCCGAACCGTGATCGCGCCCCCTCCGTGCGTCAACGGACCGCTGCGTTTTGGCGAATCACACCCATTGCACGACGTGTTCGTGGTCTCGGCTGTGGCGGCGGGCGCATATCTCGATCAGCTCGCGGGTGACGTCGAGTGCTTTCGACGGCTCCTGACGCTGTGCGCTGACGAGAAGCTGCCGATCGCTGTCGTGCGCGACTACACGGCGTAGCAGGTCAGCGATCCGAGCCCGCCGACGTACAGCTTTCCGTTCACGTGTTGCGCAGTCGCGCACGACGGAATGTCCGCAACGACTGTTCCGCTATCGCGCGCATAGGCGGTCATGCCCGATACCTGGGCGATGAACACGTACGGACCGGCGAACCAGATCGATGCCGGCTTTTGCGCGAGCGGCGCGGCGCGCCACCGTACGACGCCAGTTGCGGCATCGCGAAACACCGGGAGGCCCTCGCCGCCGCGCTCGAAGCTCACGGCGAGATCGCCGTCGATTCCGACGACCGGGCTTTCCGCGGGCGCGCTCCACAGCACCGTGCCGCGAGCGAGGTCGTATGCGCGGAGCGTTCGCGTCTCGGTCGATTCCTCGAGGAGTGAAGCGATTAACCGGTTTCCGGACACTTCCATCGCCTGCGCCGGCACCTGCTCGAGTGCGTCGCCGCGAGTACCGTCAGGTTGCATCCAGTACAGGCCCGGCGACGCCATGCGATTGCCGACGATCATCTGGTCGCCAAACGGCAACAGCATATCGCCACCGACATCCGTGAGCGAAGCGTCGGCGATCTTCGTCCCGCGCGCGACGTCGAACGCGCGATAGGCAACACCCGTCCTCGGGTCATTGACGATCGCGCGGAACGTATCGCCTTGAACGAACGATGCCTCGGACACGATGATGGCATTTGTGCGGATCGTCGAAACGATCGTGCCTTGGCGCACGATCACGAGCTCGGTCGTTCGCTCCGGATCCGGGCGCCGGTCCGTGACGAGTAATCCGCCGGACCGATGCAGCAAGTGCCCCGACCCGCGGCCGGGGTCGACGTTCACGCTCCACAGGACGTCACCCGTTGCACTGTTGAACGCGCGAAGCTCTGCGCGCACGCGTGCAACGAGGACGCCCTCATGATGGATGGGCGCCATCCGCACCCAGCTGGGGACGGACGCTTTCCAGAGCTCGCGAAAGGGGATGGGAGTCGGCATGGCTATTTGGCGGCCGCGAGGGTGTCATACGACACCGTGCCATCGGGATAAAGGATCGCGGCACCCTCGCTGAAATTGAGCTTCGCGCGTTGAATCGACGAAGGTGCGAGCGACGTGCCGGCTTTGTCCCACTTGATACCCTCGATAAGCTCGTGGAGGTCGCGGTGCAGATCCTCGGCGACATCGATCAGCATCGTGTGGTCGCCGCCCAAGTACAGCGGGATCATGTGGTGAAGATCGTCGATCTCGTCCGCTGCGATTCCAGCTGCCTTGAGGTCGCGGATGTACGCCGCGCGATAGCCGAAGGCGCGTAGCTGATCGGTGCCCTTGATCACGACGACCGGGTGTTCCATCAGCTGCTTCGCAGCGCTCGCAGCCTTTTTTGCGGCGTCGGGAATGCCCTTGCGGGTGAATGCCTCTTCGAGAATCTGGGTGAGGCGTTGCTCGAAGTCCTTCGGCCCAAATTTGGCGGTCAGCTTCGCGATCGTCTGGTCGGTCGTAGCCATTCCTTCGATCGGCACGACCTTGTTGCCGAGCTTCTCCTGCGCCTTGACTAGTTCTTCGAACGCCTCCTGCTTCGGCTTCGGGAACTTGTTGACGATCGCTTTGGCCGCTTCGGCGCGCGTTAGATCGCCGCCGGCGACCAGCTTGACCGGCTTGCCGGCGCTATCGAACTCGACGCGCAGTGGAGGCGCATTGCTCTCGACTCTGCGGACGAGCTCGTAGGTGCCGTCGCCCTTGGGCGAAACCCGATAGTAGTAGCCCTTGTCCCACAGCGCCTTCGCAGATTTCTCCTTCAGGCCGTCCGGCAGCGGGTATCCAGCATCGAGCGCGGCCTGCGAGCTCTTGCTCGTCTTGCCGACAAAGCCGACGGACTCCTCCGCGACGACGCCATCGAGGATCGCGCGGTTCCTCGCAAGCTGCTCCTCGAGGAACTCGAGGTCGGCCGCGAGCGCGGATTCGTTTGCCGCATGGATCCCGGTCGTCGCGCCGTCGCCGTACTTGAGCATGCGCGCGGTGACGAGGTCCGGAAGCTTCTTGACCTCGTGCCAGGCCTCCCAGGCGCGCGAACCCTCGGGATACGGGCATACGTTCTCGCCCTTGCCAGCCACGACGAGGATCTTGTCCCAGAGCTGCCGCACCTTCCCACTGAAGCCCTCGTAACGGCGCATCAGGTTCACGACGTTCTCGTGCGCGAGGACCTCGGCGAGCGTCGCCTCGGGGCCGACCTTGAGCCCGGTAACGATCACACGTCCGGTCTTTTCGTCGACCTTGTAGAGGACGCGCACATCTGCGGCGAGCTTGGGGTCGATGTCGACCGCGACACCGAATCGCCCAGCGACGACTGCCTTGTGACTCTGGCTGAACTTCGTCGCCCCGTCGACGTCGCCGGCGACCTGCCGCAGCTTCGCGACGAGCTCTCCCTCGGTCATGCCGAGCGCCTTTGCACCCTGCTTGAGGTCCGACGCCGCCTCGGCGATCGTCTTCTCCGCGCGCGCGACCTTGCCGACCGCGCCGACTACCTGCGCCGCATCGAGGCCAACGCCCACCCACGCGACGACAAGCCAACCCCACCCGGGCGGCGCCGCAAATCCGCCGTCCTTGTCCTCGCTGACGTTCGAGGCCGGCTTGTCGATCGTGTACTGGTTGGTCTGTTGGATCGCGTCGTACATGCCGAGGCCGAACGCACCCGCGGCAAAGAACACCGCTGCGCCGCCCGTGGCAAACATGGCGGCGATTCCGAAACCGATCGCGAAGACAGTGAACACGATCTGCTTGACGTGTTTCTCCTTCGCCATCTCCTCGCGGCGCTTCTGAATGACCTTTCGTTTCTCGTCCTTCAGTCCGAAACCAGCGATTGCAGCGTCGACGACAGAGTCGACCTCCCAGAGATTGATCGCGCCGTCGGCGACGTTCTGCTTGGTCTCCTCGATATCGTGGAGGATGCCGGGCAACTCGCCGCCGAGCTGCGAGACGGCTTGATCCTTCGGCAGCGACTTGAACTTCTCGGGCTCGACGCGAGACAGCAGCGGGTACTTCGCCAAGATGATCCGCCGCTGCGTCTCCAGGTCGCTTAGCTCCTTGCGCGCGATCTTCAGTGGCTCGTCGTACGGCGTCTTGAGCGCTTGCCCGCCGGCGGGCGACTGCGACATCACGTAGCTCGTGTGGAGCTTCTGGATCTCGGATTGCTTCCCCGAGATCTTCTTGTCCATCTCGGACAGCTCGCCGGCCGTCGCCTGCATTGTCGTGTATTCGGTGTCGCTGACACCCGCGCCGCCGCGAGCGAACCGCTCCTGCTTCGCCTTGACCTCGGCGGAGCTGCGGTTGAGGACGACAAGCGCCGTATCTTTGAGCGACGCATCGAACGCCGCGAGCAGCTTGTCATCGGAGAGTCCGTTGAGGTCTCCCTTGCTATCGCCCAGCGCCTCGCGATAGCCGACAAACGGATCGTCCTGCGAGCTCAGGTGGTCTTTGGCCGACGTCGCCTGCTGACCGGTAGCGGTCGGATCGAACTTGCCGGGCCGGCATTCGATCCGTTCATTCGAGATCAGGACAGAGACGCCCGCGGAGATCGTCGGCGGGAACATCGTCGACGACCGCGGCGGTCCGTCGCCCCCGATGTTCGAGGTCAGCTCGCGGTAGATGAACCCCGA
>JAFAOG010000028.1 GCA_019237945.1 Deltaproteobacteria bacterium
CCTCGTCCAGCTCAAGTTTCCCGAGCGGCAGCTGCAGAATGATCTGTCGATGCCGCGCGGGATCCTCGTTCACTGAGCCTGCGCGGGAGCCGGCGCGGCGACCAGCGTGCCCGGCGTCGGCGGGTTCTTCTTCACCTGCGCGACGAACTTGAGGATCTTGCCCTTCATCGTCGACGCGTCGGGCACCTTCTTGACCTCGATCAAGAGGATCGCGGCCTTCTTCGCCTTCATCCAGGCGTCGAGCTTGGCGCGCACGTCCTTCGTGATCTGATCCTGATCGTCGAACTTGTCGACGTAGATGTAGCCGACGCTCTTGTCGGGATCGAAACCATCGACGTCGAGCGACAGGCCGTCCGCCTCGAGCTTGTAGTGGCTCTTGAGGTTGAGCTTGCCTTCCTTCGCCATCTGATACGACAGGTACGCCTCGACCTCGCTCGACTCCCACATGTCCTCGGCGGGACCGATGCCACCGCCCTCGCGATACACCTTGAACTTCGGCGTCTGCTTCGCGAGCGGCTGGCCGTCGACCGAGCCGTTGATGAAGAGCGCGGGATCGACCGGCGCGGGCTTGGTGTCGGGCGGCGGGGCCGGCGGCGGCGCCGGAGACGGCTTGCTCTGCTGCGGCGGCGGGTTCGGCGGCGGCGCCTTCGGAGGCGGTGCGCCCGCCGATGCGATCGCGCTCGACAACAGCGCCGCGCCGCCGAGCAGGCCGGCCTTGCGATACAGCTCGCCGCGCGTCGGGAACTCGGGCTTGCTCGCGCCCTTCACCGGCTTCGCGGCGAGGCCCTTCTGCGATGCCGCTGCCTTTGCCATCGGTAGCTTCTTCTTCATCCGCTCGCTCCCTCTCTGGTTCGGATCTGCGTCAGGCGTGGATACAGCTTGCGCAAGAACACGGGATTCTGCTCGCGCCACAGCGCGTTGCCGATGCGATCGGCGATCGGCACCATCACGCGCTCGTGCTCGCACAGCGCCGGCGCGGGCGTGTCGATGCGACCGGTCGCCGAGTAGTGCTCGCACGCGCACTCGTTCGCGCAGCGGCCGTCGTTGTACGAGCAGTCGCCGCACGGCGACTTCGGCGCCGCCGCCTGCGCGCGGATGTCGGCGAGCTTGTCGGCGAGCAGGCCCTGCCACACGTCGCCGAGGCGCGGCACCGTGTCTTCCTCTTCCTTGACCCAGCGCACGCACGGATAGAGGTTGCCGCTCGGCGCGACCGAGATCTGCGAGCTGCCGACGTCGCAGCGGATCGAGATGCCCTCGGCACCCTTCGTGTGGGCGATCCACTTGTCGTCGAACAGGTTCAAGTAGAGGTCGTCTCCGCGTCGCATGCGCGCGAGGTAGTCCTCGCCGACACGCGTGTACTGGCGCTCGAGCTCCGCGACGTGCTCCGGCGACCACGCCTGCGTGACGTCGGGCTTGATGATCAAGAACCGGAAGCCGGCATCGAACAGAAACGCGATGCCATCCGCCGCGTGCGCGACGTTCGTCGGCGTGACGACGACCGACGCCATCATCCCCGGGTTGTGCTCGAGGAACCGCGGAAGCTTCGCGGCGAGCGCGGCGAACGAGCCCTGCCCGCCCTGCGTGATGCGCTCGGCGTCGTGCATCGCCTGGTTGCCGTCGATCGACAGGATGAAGATCAGGTCGTGCTCCTCGAAGAACGCGAGGTGCTCTTCCTTGATCAACAGGCCGTTCGTGTTCATGCGGAAGATCGCGGTGACGCCCCGCTCCGCCGCGACGCGCTCGGCGTGCAGCACCATCTCGCGCATCACCGGCCACGCCATCATCGGCTCGCCGCCGAAGAACGAGAACACCGCGCGCTGCCCGTGCTCCTTCGCGTAGTCGACGACGAACTCGGCCGTGCGCTGCGCGGTGTCGACCGTCATCTCCTTCGCGAACTTGGCGCCGGTGAAGCAGTAGGGACAGCGCAAGTTGCAGTCGTGCGTCAGGTGCACCAGAGCGTTCACGCAGATCCCCCCAGGTCGTGGACGGTAACATGAAGAACGCGCCGGGCCAGGCGTCTATTCAATTCCCATCGCGCATCATCTTCTGCACGGCGGCGATCGCCCACATGCGGTCGATCCGGAGCTCGCCGGACTTCGGGCGCGCCTGGGTCCGCGACGCCAGCTTCTCGTACGCGGCGAGCGGGCTCTGCATCGCGCGCGCGCCGCCGGCGAGCATCACCCAGTGGAGGACGTTGTCGGCGACGTGATCGAACAGCAGCACCGCGTTGAGGTCGGGCTCGGAGCGCGACGCGAGCAGCAGCACCTTGACCATCTCGACGACCCAGTCTTCGAGGCCGGCATCCGCGATCTTGATCTTCTCGACCAGCGCGTTGAGCGAAGGCACCAGCCGCTGCGTCCCGCCCGCGCCCGCGCCCGCGAACGCCTGCTCGCCCTTCGCCATCGCCTCGTCGGTCGGCGCGACCTGCACGTAGAGGTTCGCGATCGGATCGACATAGAGCAGCTCGGCGACCAGCTGCGTGCGCTTGCCGCACTCGCAGTCGAGCACGTCGAAGTTGCCCTCGAGCAGCTGCTGCTTCGCCTCGGGGTGCTCCTGCGTGTTGATGCTCTGCACGAGCGTGACGTCATGCTCGCGCTCGCAGGCCGGGCAGGTGACGTGCGCGGTGCCAGTGATCTTCACGCGAGGTAGTATGCCGCGATGCCAGAGCGCTGCGCGTGGGCCGTGCGCGAGAACATGTGGGCCTATCACGATGCCGAGTGGGGCGTGCCCGTGCACGACGACACGAAGCACTTCGAGTTCCTGATCCTCGAGGGCGCGCAGGCCGGGCTGTCGTGGTCGACGATCCTCGACAAGCGCGAGGGCTACCGCCGCGCGTTCGCCGACTTCGATGCCGAGAAGGTCGCGCGGTTCACGCCGGCGCGCATCGAGAAGATCCTGCTCGATCCGGGGATCGTGCGGAACCGCCAGAAGGTGACGGCCGCCGTCTCGAACGCGAAGGCGTTCCTGAAGGTGCAGGACGAGAACGGCTCGTTCGACGCGTTCATCTGGTCGTTCGTCGACGGCAAGCCGGTCGTCAACCGCCGCGAGACCGGCAAGCAGATCCCGGCGACGAGCCCGGAGTCCGATGCGCTCGCCGCCGAGCTCAAGAAGCGCGGCTTCAAGTTCGCCGGCTCGACGATCATGTACGCGCACATGCAGGCATGCGGCCTCGTCAACGATCACCTGACGTCGTGCTACCGCTGGCGCGAGGTCCAGCAGCCTACTGCGCGACGAGGCAAAGCTCGACGCGATTGACGACGAGCGAGCCGCTCAGCCCGCCGGCGCGCACGCGCAGCAGGTAGCCGGACTCGCCCGGACCGATCGCGGTCGTCATGTCGGCCGAGTACCACTGGTACGGCGCGACGTTGCTGACGAAGTCGTCGGGCGTCTGGCCCACGTCGTCGAGCGACTGCCAGTTAAAGCCGCCGCTCGTCGTCGTGTTGTAGCTGCGGCCGTAGATCGACAGCGTGGCCCGCGAGATCGAGGTGACGCCGGCGGTCGAGATGTACATGTCGATGAAGTCGCCGCCGTCGAGCTGAAGGCCGCCCTCGCCGAGGAACGGATCGACGAACTGAGGCGTGAACCCGATCTGCCCCTGCCCGTACGCGCCGGCGCGATCGCCCGAGCCCTGCGGCATGCCATCGCGCTCGTACACGACGTACGCGGTGCCGCCGCTGTTCGCCCAGCGGATCCGGAAACCGGTCGCGCCCGTTGCGCCCGAGATGCACGGGCCGCCGCTGATGATGCCGCTCGGCGCGTCGTGCGGGACGAACGCATCGGGCAGCGCGCTGTCGTGATTGCCGCTCGCGTCGTGCGTGCCGTTCGCGTCGTGCGTACCGTTCGCGTCGTGCGTGCCGTTGGCGTCGTGCGTGCCGCTCCCGTCGCCGCCGCCGGTCGCCGCATCGCCGCTCTGCTGCGGGCGCTGGTGGCCGCACGCGGCGACGAGCAACAGGGCGAGAACGACGTGCTTCATGCGAGTACGAGCCCCGAGCGGGCCGTTGGTCGCATGGTTGATAAGTGAGAAAGCGTCCCCGATCAAGTACGCGTTTTTGCTCGGGGCGCCTGGTTGCGAAGTGAGAAAGCGTCCCCGCTACTTAGCGGTTGAGCGCGTCCGTCGGGTCGTGCAGCCGCTTGTCGGAGTCGATCGCCCGGTGGTGACGGTGCCGGTGGATGCGCACCGGGCCCGTCTGCGCGGGCACGACCTTGTCGCCGTGCGCGGCCTTCGGCTCGACCACGCGGTCGGGCTTGACGATGCCGGTGTCGCCCGCGTCCTTGCGGTCCGCCTGCGGCTCCTCTTGCGGCCGATCGTGCTTGGGCTTGTTGTCCTTCTTCGCGTCGGCCGCCCGCTCCGCGGAGCGCTCGACCGGATCGTCGCCATACGCAAAGGTCGCCGCGCTCACGATCCCCGCGGCAGTGATGAGGCTAAGCAACACACGCATGCCCCGAAGTGTTGCAGTGCACGTGCCTAGGGCTTCGGCTTTTCGGCCTCGGCGATCTTCGCTTCGACCTCCGCGACGTGCTGCTTGTCGAGCTTGACGCGCATCTCGCCGAGCGCGCGGCGCGCCTCCTTCGCCGAGAGGACGTTCTTCGCGAGGTCGATGCAAATCAGGCACATGCCTGCACTCTAGCTGATACGCTGAGGCGTGGCCCGCGCCCCTCTCGCGCTCCTCTTGATCGCCTCGGCGGCCCTCGCCGGGACGACGAAGAAGAAGGCGGCGCGGCACGCGGCGAAACCGCACGCAACCTCGCGCTTTCAGAACCCCGATGATGCGCCCGACACGCCAGCCGTGCGCTACGCGGCGCTCTCGCCCGCCGACTGCAAGGCCGAGCTCGCAAAGCGCGCGATCCCGTATCAGGACGAGACGGCGAAGGGCGTGCTCGTGCCCGTACGCCTCACCGGGCCGCTGCACGGCGTCACGTTTCGCACCGACCTCAAGGACGAGCAACGCGCGACCACGCCGTGGGAGATCGCGGACTGCCGGCTCGTGCTCGCGCTCGACGACTTCGCAGCGATCCTCGAGAAGCACGACATCGTCGAGGTCCGCCATTACTCGATCTACCGCGTCGCGCCCAAGAGCTGGCCCGACGACAAGATCGGCGGCCAGCACAACGGCGGCCTCGCGCTCGACGCCGGCCGCTTCATCAAGAAGGACGGCAGCAAGCTCGTCGTGCTCGACGACTTCCACGGCAAGATCGGCGACAAGACGTGCGGCGATGGCGCCGCGCCGCGCAAGCCGACGCCCGAGGCGAAGGAGCTGCGCGAGATCCTGTGCGACGCGGTCGATGCGCACCTGTTCAACGTCGTGCTCACGCCCGACTTCAACCGCCCGCACCGCAACCACTTCCACCTCGAGGTGATGGCGGGCGTGCGCTGGTTCCTCGTGCACTAGCGCGGCAGCCGCTAGCCGCGCAGCAGCCGCTGCCCACCCGATGCGCCGCGCTCGACCGGCTTGTGCAGCACGACCGTGCGGCCGGCCTCGCGGCCCGCGCTGTGCGCCGCGTTGACGCGGACGCGCCGGCTGCGCGTCGTGATCCGCGGATGGCGCGCACGGTAGAAGCTCGCGAGCTTCGGATCGCCGACCCACACGAGGCCGGTGCCGCGGAGCTGGCTGCGCTCGGCGACGAGCTTGTCGCGAAAGCCGCGGATCACGCCCGACTGGTACGCGAGCTTGTCGCGGCCGCCGCGCACGCGCGCATCGCGCCGGTTCTCGTGCCAGAGGCGCTCGGCCGTCGCGAGCAGAAATGCGTAGACGTGCGCGGCCATCTCGACGTTCGCGTGCGTGCCCGCGATCTCGTAGACGTGGCCGTGCTTCGTCTCGCGCGCGAGATAGACCGGCACGCGGATCACCTTGACGAAGAACAGCTCGCTCAAGAGGCCGATCACGTCGCTCTCGACGCGGTTACCGCGCTTGCGCGGATCGCCCAGGTGACGGATCTCGTAGCCGGTGGGTACGTGGTCGATGTTGTGGCGGAGCATCAGCTCGTGCGCGCGGCGCATCGCGGCTTCCGCCTCGTGCTGGTTGTCGCTGCCGGCGAGCGCGAGCAGCTTGCGGATCCGCTCGAGCACGCGATCGGCATCCGGGCCGGCCGCCGGCACCGGCGCACCGGCCGCGCGCGCATCGATGCCGCGCTCCTCGCAGATGCGGCGAAACGTCTCGCCGTGGGCCGTCTCGTCGCGCACGCCGAGCACCTCGTCGACGTACTGGTGCGCCATCTCGTGCTCGAGCACGCTCGTCACCTCGAGCCACGGCCGCTCGAACACCAGCTGGCGCGACAGCTCGAGCCGCCGCACACCCGCGATCCACTGGCCGAGCCGGCGCTGCGAGTCGGCGAGCGCGATCACCGGCGGCGTGAGGCGGCCGGCGAACCGGGCATCGTTCTCGTAGTCGTAGACCGCGCGCAGCTCGCGCAGCAGCGCCGCCTCGAGGGCGGCATGGAGCTCGGACATTACGCGAGCTTGCCTCGCGCCCCTGACATGCGCCGCGACCACGCCTGGCCGTTGAGCTTGGCGGCGAGCGGCGAGTCGATCAGCTCCTGGTCGGTCAGCGTGGCGACCTCGCGCCAGAGGTCCGGCGTGTGTCGGAGGTAGTACTTCTGGTGATAGTCCTCGGCCAGGTAGAACGGCGTGCCGGTGATCACGGGAGTACGCGCGCCGGCGGGGCGCGAGAGCAGCGCGGCCGCTTCTTGATCCGGAGCCGCAAAGATCGCGGCCATGTACTGGCGGCTATAGGACGGGCGATCGGGCCTGTGAGATGCCCAGAACATCGCGAGCAGCTCGTCGTACGTGATCACGGCCGGATCGAAGTCGAGCTGGAACGCCTCGGTGTGGTCGCCGAGGTCGTGATAGGTCGGTTCGCGGTGCGTACCGCCGGCGTATCCAACCCGGGTACGCACGATGCCTGGGTGACACCCGAACCGGGCGTCAGGAGTCCAGAATCAACCGAGCGCGAACGTCGCGGTGTGCTGCGTGTGCTGGGTGCGATGCGTCATGACATGCCTACGCTCGACGAGGCTAGCAGTTACTTGTGGCGCGTCGATGATCAGAGATTCATCATGGAGGAATGCTGCAAGCGATCGAAGCACCTGTACTGAAGCTGGCGGCGGTCGCGGGCGTGGCGCTGCTCGCCAGTGCGTTCATCCCGCATCACGCGCATCGCGAGTCGGTGAAGCATGCGCATCACCTGACGCTGCACGCGCCGGTCAATCCGAACGCGACGTACTGGACGGTGTTCGAGAGCGGACCCGTCGACATGATGCTCCCCGACGGCGTGTTCCAGATCGAAGTG
Source organism: Deltaproteobacteria bacterium (assembly GCA_019237945.1). Classification (GTDB taxonomy): domain Bacteria; phylum Myxococcota_A; class Polyangia; order Haliangiales; family Haliangiaceae; genus JABFXX01. Next base: position 7,287 of record JAFAOG010000028.1, read on the forward strand.
ACCGGTCACTACATCGACGGTTGCGACTGGAAGGGCATCGAGACATTCACGCCGGTCAACGAGCGTCGCTATCGCTACACGTATGACGAGGAGCTCGTCGGCTGCAGCCCGGACGGCGATCCGTCGTACACGATCAAGACGCCGCGCGCCGGCTACGTCTCGATCGACGAATAACTAGCTGCTGCACGACAGCATCGAGCAGCCCGGCTTGACGCGCGCCCACTCGGGCCGCTTCGCCGCGAAGCGCTCGAGCCCCGGCCGCTCGTCGTACGGGTGGCGGAGCACGTCGAGCAGCTCGGGCAGCGCGGCGCGATCGCCGGCCTCGACCGCCTCGATCACGCGCTGCACGACGTAGTTGCGCGGCACGTAGATCGGATTGATCGCGAGCATGCCCGCCGTGTCGCGATCGCGCGCCGCATACGTCGCGAGCCACGCCTCGACGCGCGCGCGGTCGGGGTTCGCGTAGAACGCCTCGCGCACGGACTCGAACGTCGGGTGCGTTGTGGCCAGCCGCCGGAACAGCAGCGTGTAGTCGGTCTCGACGTGACTCATCAGATCGGCGAGCTCGGCGAGCAGCGCATCGTCGCCGCCGTGCGTGCCGGGCAGCCCGAGCTTGCGCAGCATCGTCGCGCGGTAGTGCTGCGAGAACTCGCGCGGGAACGCATCGAGCGTCGCGCGCAGCGCATCGAGGTCGGCGACCGGCGCGAGCGCACGCGCGAGCTGCGCGAGGTTCCAGTGTGCGACCGCCGGCTGGTTGCCGAAGCGATAGCGGCGGCCGCTCGCGTCGGTGATGTTCGGCGTCCAGTCCGGATCGAACGGCTCGATCCAGCCGTACGGGCCGTAGTCGATCGTCAGGCCGAGGATCGACATGTTGTCGGTGTTCATCACGCCGTGCACGAACCCGACGCGCATCCACTCGCTCATCAGCCACGCCGTGCGCAGCATGATCTCGTGGAACATCTCGGCCACGCTCATGCCGGGAAAGAACGCGGCGAGCGTGTAGTCGACGAGCTGCTGCAGCGTCGCCTTGTCATCGCGCGCGGTGTGGATCTCGAAGTTGCCGAAGCGCAGGAACGTCGGCGCGACGCGACACACGACGGCGCCCGGCTCGTGCGCCGGATGCCCGTCGTAGAGCAGATCGCGCATCACGGGCTCGCCGGTGAGCGCTAGCGACAGCGCCCGCGTCGTCGGCACGCCGAGATGATGCATCGCCTCGCTGCACACGAGCTCGCGCAACGAGCTGCGCAGCACCGCGCGGCCATCGGCGCGCCGCGAATACGGGGTCGGACCGGCGCCCTTGAGCTGCAGCTCCCACGTCGCGCCGTCGTGCGTGACCTCGCCGAGCGTGATCGCGCGGCCGTCGCCGAGCTGGCCGGCCCACGTGCCGAACTGATGGCCTCCGTAACACGCGGCGTACGGCACCATCCCCGGCACGATGAGGTTGCCGGCAAGCACGTCGGCGAGCTCGGGCGTCGGCGTCGGATCGAGCCCGACGAGCGCGGCCACCTCCGGCACGACCGCGAGCAGCTCGGGCTTCGCGACGCGAGTCGGCTCGATGCGCGAGTAGCACGCCCCGAGGACCTCGCGGATGCGGCTGTCGGTTCGCGCATCGCCGGGCAGCGTGCGCACGAAGCGGTCCGCGAACGGCAGCTCGCCGATGGGCCGTCCGCTCGTCGGGGCGCCAGTGGGTTCGCGCGCGATCGCCAAGGCTCGCAGTCTGCCTCGGCCGGCAGCATGTGGCAACGCTCGCGAGCGGCCCGCCGAGGGCAGACCCTGCAGGCGGTTGGCGCGTTCGACGGTTCATGCGCGCCGTACTCATCCTGTGCACGCTCGGGCGCGTTGCCGCCGCCGACGAGCGCGTCCAGCTCGCCGAGACCCGTGACTGCCGCGAGATGCCGCCCGGCCTGACGACCCAGCTCGTCGGCGACCGCCTGTTCGTGCTGCGCGACGACGGCTTGTCATCGAACGCGCTGTGGGTGATCCAGCTCGCGCCGGCGCCGCGCGTCGTCGAGCGGTTCTCGTTCCATCACATGAACCCGCGCGCGTTCCGCGTCGTCGGCGACCGGCTCTTCATCGTCGGCGCGCTGCCGCCGACGCCGCCTCCCGATGGCCAGGCGCAGCTCGGGTGGACGATGCATCCGTCGCGCGTCCTCGTGCTCGACGCTCGGGACTTCTCCTACGAGCCGCACGAGAATGCGGCCGGCTATCCGGCGTGCGACGAGCGCGTCGATGCGGCCGTCCCCGCGAAGGCCGCGCGCGGCGGCGAGATCACCGTCGTCGCCGTCGGCGATCGACAGCCGTGGCCTGGCGAGATGCACCTGGTCGTGATGCGCGGCCAGGACGCGCTCGGCGAGATCGACCACCGCGAGCTCGAGCTCGAGAACCTGCGCTCGTTCTGCTCGACGCTGCCACCCTACGACCGCGACCACGCGTGCGGGGCGGCTGGCGTTGCGAAGGCGCAGCGCGGCTCGCGGTACGACTTCCTGGCGATCCGCTGGGGCACGCTGCTCAGCGTGAGCACGGCCGGCGTCGCCGTTCACGACCTGACGACGCGCGAGCTCCTCGGCGGCGTCTCGACGAGCGAGCTGCAGGCGATGCTGCCCACAATTTCCTTGAAGTAGCCGGCGAGCTGCGGCACACCCCGCGGGTGCTGACCCGTCACGTCCTCGCGGCCCTCGCCGCCGGCATCGCCGCGAACGACGAGGATGCCGCGCGGGCCGCGCTCGACCGGATCGATCCGCTGGCGCGCGGGCTCGCGAGGCGCAAGCTCGGCCGCGTGATGATCGACGCCGCGCTCGTCGCCGACGGCAAGCCGGCCGCGCACGTGATGCAGGTCGCGGCGCTGTCGCTGGCGGGCGCGAGCGTGCCGGTCGATGCCGATCGGGTCGCGGCGGCGTATGCCGAGCTGCCGCGCGTGCGGATGCCGCGCACGCCGGTGCTGACGATCGCGGCGCTGCTCGCGTCACTCGCGCTCGTCGGCGCGGCGGTCGCCGTCGTCCTGATGTGGCCGCACGGCAAGAGCCGCACGTACGTGCGCCCGCTGCCGCCTCCGAGCGCCGATGCGTTCGCGAAGGGCGGCGTGCCGCTGCACGATCCGGCGCTCGATGCGCTGCTCGACAAGAAGCTCACGCAGCTCGTGATCGATGCGGGCGCGGCGACCGAGGCCCGCCACGACGATCTCGCGACGGTGCTCGCCCCCGTGAAGGCGCCGGCCGCGATCGCGGCGCACGGAGCGGCCCTCGCGAAGAGCTGGGACACGCTCGTCTCGACGTTCGGTGATGCGGTGCATGCGTGCGAGCGCGGCGGGCGCATCGATCACGACGACATGCTGCTGCGCGAGGCCGCGCGCGACGTCTCGGCGGAGCTCGCGAACGCCGGCGAGGGCTACGTGATCGAGGGCCGCATCAAGGGCGGCTACGCGTACCTGCAGGCCTATCGCGTCGACGAGGTTGTCATCGAGCAGACGAACGGCGCGCCGCGCCGCACGCTCAGCGTCTCGCGGCTCGATCACCTCAACACCGCGTACGCCGTGCTCGGCCTCCACTCCGAAGGCCTCGCCGATCCGATCGTGATGGAGGACCGCATCGACGACTTCGTCGCGACCGACATCATCCCGGTGCTCGCGAAGGACGCGCCCTACCCGCTCGGCGATCACGCGTGGACCATCAGCGACGGCAAGGCCCTCGCGGCGCAGGTCGGCGCGACGGTGCGCGGCGAGCTGATCGCGGCGCTCGGCGTCGACGCGCCCGCCGCCCAGCAGATCGCGGCCCTCCTCGTCGAGCGGCGCGACCTCATCGATCAGTGGCGCGACACGCTCGCCCGCCATCACCTCCGCATGATCGCGACCGACGAGCTGTGGGTGCCCGACGGCATGCTCGATGCGCTCGACGGCCAGGTCCCGCACTATCAGCGCGAGCGCGTCGAGGCGATCGAGGATCAGCTCGCGAACCTCGATGCGCCGCGCATCGCCTCGCGAATTCATCAGCTGGTCGCGACGAGCGTCCGCCGCCACGAAGCGACGCACGGCTTCGACGCCGACCGCGACACCGAGGCCCGCTACCCGCAACCGCTCGCCGACATGCTCGGCTCCCCGCACGACGAGCAAGGCAACCCGGTCCCGATCGTGCGCGCCGCACGCGCCGAGCTGTCCGCCTATCTCTCGCAGATCGCGAACGACCCGGTCACGCCGCACATCGCGTACTGGCACCTCGCGCGCAACGCGTTCACGGAGGACCAGTGGGGCACGGGCGAGATGTTCGCGGCGTACGTCGTCACGGAAGGCCTCGCGCGCCAGCTCGGCGGCCCCGAGCCGCACGGCCGCGGACGCGAACGCCTCGCGCCGCTCGCCCGGGTGATCGCGAAGACGCCGAGCGACAAGCTGCGCGCCGCCGCGAAGGCGCTGTGGACCGAGCTCTACGGCGAGCCGGCCGTGACGGTCACACCCTAGTACGGGAACGCCATGTCGTACGTCTGCGCGCCGGTCTGGCGCGTCTCGTACGGCGGTACTGGTGGTGTCAGCGTGAAGCCCGGAGTCACGTCGTAGTCGCGGTAGAGCGCCGCCGCGCCGTGAAGCTCGAGTGCTGGATCCGTCGCCGGATCGTCGCTTGCGTGGTTCGCGGGCAGTACGGGAAGCGTGCTGCTTGCATGACCGTCGTAGGGCTCGACGATCATCCAGATCACCTTCTTCTGATTCGCCAGACCGCGCCAGAAGACCGTTCGGACGTCGACCGATCCGCCTCCCGTCTCCGTCCACGACGCACCGCTCGCGGACTGCTGGATGCTCGAGACCAACGGTACGGGGTTCGCCGCGTAATCGAGCGTGACGTTCGCTGACGAACCCGTCAGAACCTTCGTGATCCAGTCGTTCGTCGTGAGCCCGTTTTCGCTCTGCAGATCGATCACCATCCCGTCGCCGCCGCCGACCGGATACGGCAGCGCGAATGACACGGTGCCCGGCGCAGGGCTGTCGACGCCTGCGCGGCCGATCTCACCCACTCCGCTGCCGACCATCGCCGACAGCTTCAGAAACAGCGACGGGATACTCGCCGGCACGTTCGTCACGCTGACATTGGCGGTCGTAAACGGCGCCCACGTGCCCGCGACGTGGACGTTGCCGTTGGCGACATGATCGAGACCGGTCTGCCACAGCCACTCGCTCGGAGTGCCGTCGTTGAATCCGATCACGCTGAGCATGTTGAAGGTTGACGTGCGGCAGCCGTTGTAGAAGTTGATCTCCGCCACCGGAAATCCCAAGGACGCCACGCCCGTGCCGCTCATGCACGGCGCGAACAAACCGTTGGGACTCGAGTTCGGCGGCAACGCCGCATACGTGACGAGCATCGAGTCCATCGGACCTGTCGTCACGGGCGGGGCGTTGACGACGACGTAGTTACCGGCGTGCACGCCGCGATAGGTGTGCGCGTATTCGTAGAAGCCGCTGTGCTGGATCACCGTGAGCTCACCGGTGCCGATCATCGGCGCTTGTGCGAAGCCAAACGAATCGACGGTCGTATCGAGCACGACGGCACCGGTGGCGTCCGTGAGGATCGCGATCGCCGTCGTATCCGGCGTCCCGGCCGGCACGCCGCCGCCATCCGCTTCGTACACCTGCACCGCGAGCTTCGATGGATCCGGGATCGGTGGCCCGGGCGGAGGCGTTGTCGGCGGCGCGACGTAGTGCAGACAGCCAACCGTGTAGGCCTGATCGCCGCAGCCGGATTCGTCGAAGCGCAGCGTCATCGACTGCAGCGTGCCGTACACCGGATCCTCGGTCATCTCATCGATCACGAAGCGACCCGAGCCATCGCAATCGGACACGAGGCGCATCGCCGCGCGGCCCGCTTCGGATGGCGGAGACAGCTGCGTGTTCGTGAACGTGCCGGCGGCGAGCGGCGTTGCGATGCCCTGCAGCGACAGCTCGAGCCGCTGCGCGCCGTCGATCGTGAAGCGCGCCGCATCGGGATACGTGAACACGGACCACACCGCGTTCGCCGCGCTCTGGAACGTCCACGCGGGATGCGGATAGTCCGTCGAGCGGTAGTACATGACGTTGTCCGAGCCCGCGCACGCACTGCCATCGCCGATGCCCGTGCCCGGGTCGTCGATCGTGATCGGGGTCGTCGCCTCGACGATTCCCTGCGGCTGCATCGGCAACACCAGCTCGAGCGTGGCCGTGCCGACGCAGGTCGGAATCGCCGGCGAGCACGGGACGTAGGTCGCGCTGCCGTGACCACTGCCATCGAGGACGAGGTCGAACGGGAACAACGCGCCGGCGTGGATGCGATCGGTCGCGATCGAGACCTCGGTGTTCGGCGGTCCGGTGACCGTCACCGCGTGATGCGTGAACGGATCGGCGGGAAACTCCGGCGCATCGATCGTGATCGACCACGGCGTCGCATCCGGCGGCGCGTCCGGTGCGGCATCGATCGCGGCATCGGGGGCGGCATCGATCGCGACGGGAGCTCCGTCGAACCGCGCGTCGGCGCCACCATCACCGCCGATATGCGGCACCGGGTGACTCGTGCACGCCGCAGCGAGTCCCACGACACACAGCCCACGGCGCATGCGTCGAGGGTACACCGGCGGTCCCCGTCGGAACCGGGGCGAAATACCTCAGACGCGCGCGGCGATCGACGAGCTGACGGTCAGCTGCGTCTGGCGATTGCGCGTCTCGATCTGGATCTCGACCGCTTCTGCATCGATCGGCACGTACTTCGCGATCACGGCCGCGATCTCGTTGCGCATCTCCTGGAGCTTGCCGCCGTCGAGACCGGTGCGGTCATGCGCGAGCACGAGGTGAAGGCGGCCCTTGGCGACCTCGCCGCTGGACTTCCCCGAGAAGAATGACTTGATGCCTTGCCACATCGTGATGAGCCTTTTCACGCCGGCGACGCCGACAGCCCGAGCGCGCGGCCGATACGGGTGAAGAAGCCGACGCCCTTTTCCTGCTCGACTTCGACGCCGGCGAGGACCTTGGCGATGCGGATGAATTCCTTCGCAGCGAGCGACTTGCCTTCGAGCACCGCGGGCACGCCCTTGTTCGTCGTCGCGATGACTTGGTCGTCGAGCGGAATCGCGCCGAGCATCTCGAGCGCGAGGATCTCGATGACGTCCGCCTGCGAGAGCATGTCGCCCTTCTTGACCAGGTGCGGCGAGATGCGGTTGACGATCAGGCGAGCGGAGACGTCCGCCTGGGCGAGGAGGCCGACGACGCGGTCGGCATCGCGGATCGACGAGACCTCCGGGGTCGCGACGACGATCGCCTCGTCGGCGCCCGCGATCGCGTTCTTGAAGCCCTGCTCGATGCCGGCCGGGCAGTCGATGATCACGAAGTCGTACTGCGTCTTCAGCTCGAACACGAGCGAGCGCATGTCCTCGGGCGTCACGGCATCCTTGTCGTCGGTCTGCGACGCGGGCAAGAGCCACAGGTTCTCGAGGCGGCGATCCTTGATCAGCGCCTTCTGGACCGTGCACTTGCCTTTGATCGCATCGACGACGTGATAGACGATGCGGTTCTCGAGACCCATCACGACGTCGAGGTTGCGCAGCCCGATGTCGGCGTCGATCAGCACCACGCTCATCCCGAGCTGTGCGATCGCGGCCCCGAGGTTGGCAGTCGTGGTGGTCTTGCCGACCCCACCCTTGCCCGATGTGATGACGATTGCTCGACCCATGGTTTCTCCTACATGCTTGCGGCAAGGCCGCTGGGAAGTCGTCCAGAGAACCGCTCGACCACGA
>JAFAOG010000088.1 GCA_019237945.1 Deltaproteobacteria bacterium
CCCTCGAGGCCGCGCTTGAACGCCGCGACGAACCTGGCGAGCAGCGCGGGCGTGGGCACGACGGCTGAGCTTACGTCTCGTGGACCTTCGAGTGCTTCGCGCCGTAGCCGAAGTAGATCACGAGACCGATCGCCAGCCAGATCCCTAGCCGCATCCAGTTCGGCCAGCCGAGGCCGAAGATCATCGCGGCGTTGACGATGATGCCGAGGATCGGGACAAGCGGGACGAGCGGCGTGCGGAACTGGCGAGGCGCGTTGGGATCGCGCACGCGCAGCACCCACACGCCGATGCACACGAGCACGAACGCGAACAGCGTGCCGATCGACGTCATGTCGCCGACGATGTCGCCCGGGACGAAGCCGGCGAACACGCCGACGAAGCCGAAGAACAACAGATTCGCCTTGTACGGCGTGCGGTACTTCGGATGGACCTCGCTGAAGATCTTCGGCACGAGGCCGTCGCGCGACATCGAGAAGAACACGCGCGACTGGCCCATCAGCATCACGAGGATCACGCTCGTGAAGCCGAACAGGATCGCGACCGTGACGAGCTTCGCGAGCCAGCCGTAGCCCGGCATGTGGTGCAGGATCGCGTACGCGACCGACGCTTCCTTGCCGCTCGTGCGGAAGTCCGCGACCGAGGCGATGCCGGTCAGCACGTGCGCGAACAGGATGTAGAGCACGGTGCAGATCGCGAGCGAGCCGAGGATGCCGATCGGCATGTCCTTCTTTGGATTGACGGTCTCTTGCGCGGCGGTCGATACGGCATCGAACCCGATGAACGCGAAGAACACGACGCCCGCGGCGCCGAGGATGCCCATGATGCCGCCGAAGTGGTGCGTGACGCCCTCGGCGTCCTTGACCGTCGTCGCGTCGGGGATGTACGGCGTGTGGTTCGCTGGATCGATGTAGCTCCAGCCGAGGATGATCAGCAGGATCACGATCGTGACCTTCGTGATCACGATCAGGCCGTTGACGAACGCGGACTCCTTCATGCCGCGGATCAACAGCAGCGTCAGCGCGCCGACGATGCACACCGCCGGGATGTTCATCATGCCGTGCGCGATCACGACGCCGCTCGCATCGCGCAGCTTCTCGAACGGTGAATGACACCATTCGAACGGTATCGTGTGGTGCCCGGGAAGGAACTCGAGCAACTTGTTGAGGTACTCGCTCCACGCGATGCCGACCGTCGCCGCACCGATCGCATACTCGAGCACGAGATCCCAGCCGATGATCCACGCGACGAGCTCGCCGAGCGTCGCGTACGAGTACGTGTACGCGCTGCCCGCGATCGGGATCATCGAGGCGAACTCCGCGTAACACAGGCCGGCGAACGCGCACCCGACCGCCGCGACGATGAACGCGAGCGTCACCGACGGCCCCGCGTTGTACGCCGCCGCCGCCGCCGTGCGCACGAACAGACCCGCGCCGATGATCGCGCCGATACCGAGCGCGACCAGGCTCCCCGGCCCGAGCGTCTTCTTCAGCGAGTGGGGATGCTCTTCGCTGACCACCTCCGCGTGCAGGAGCTGGTCGAGGGGCTTCCGCTTCCACAGGTTCGACATGCGGAGCGGAACATACCGTCAGGGCTGCGTCGGATCGAGGAGCCTGCCCATGAACAGGATCGATCCCGTGACATGGTCGTACAGCACGAACGCAAAGCTGTGATCCGCCACCAGCGACGGCGGCGCCGAGGCAATCCCGACGCCGACCCCCGTCGCGGCCGCCGCCTCGGCGCCCTGCTCGTCGACGGAGATCATCGCGTCGTGGAACACGGTCTGGACGTACAGGTCGCGGGCGCCGTCGATGCCGGAGAAGTCCGCGACGTCGGGCCCGAATGCCTCGTGCACGCCGAGGTTCTCCAGGACCGGGATGAGGTTCACGTCCTGCAGGATCTGGAATTTCGGCAGCGTGACGTCACTGGCCTCGCCCAGCGACATGGCAGCGTCGATCGCGGCGGTCAGTGCGGGCGCGGTCAGCTGCGCCTCGACAGCCGGAAGCCCATCGGGCTGATCTGGCACGATGACGACCAGCGACAGGTCCTTGCCGGCGAACGGGAGCACGCCGACCTGTGCATTTGGAAGTCCCCCGAACAGCACCGGGATATGCGCGTGCATCAGCGGCGCGATCACGCTGCCCCCGCCGGCGACATGGAACGCGTCGTCCGCCGTGCGCTGTGCGTCGAACGGGTACTGCCACTTGCCCTTGAACACGATCGCGTTCGCGAGCACGAGCCTCGTACTGTTGTCGATCGAGCCGGCCGGGAACAGCTCCGGGATCACGATCAGGGGCGTCGCACCCATCTGGTCGAAGATGTAGAGCGTCAGCAGACCGCCGCCGACGACGACGAACACCATCACCGGCAGCGACGCGTAGAACAGCACCGCCGTCAGTGCGAGCACGACGCGATAGACGCGGGAGACGCGCAGCGAGTCGCCGTCGATCCGGCGCAGCGTGGCATCCGAGAGCGCGTTGCCGACGATCAGCAGCACGCACAGCACGAAGAACCACGCGAGAACCGCCGGCACGCCGATCGCGATCGCGCGGTCGGAGTCGAAGCTCGACTCGTGCGAGCGCCGCATGCGATCGATCTGCGCCCGCATCGGTCGATAGGTGGCGTCGGGGATGCCGGCGTCCTTCGCGCGCTCGAGATAGATGCTCGCGTGATCCAGATCGCGGTCGTACATCGCGATCGACGCAGCGCTGAGATTCGCGACGGCGCTCTGCGGCGCGATCTCGAGCAGATGGTCGGCGCAGGCGCGCAGCTCGTCGATCTTCATCGTCTGCGCGTACACGCCGCAAGCCAGGCCGACAACGTCCGGGTCGTCGGGTAAGGCGTGCGCGGCCTGGGTGGCCAGCGGCATGCCGCGCGCGCGGTCGCCGGGCTTGTTTCGAGCGAGCAGCGCGTGGGCCAGCGCGCTCTGGTCGTACGGCGAATTCGGCGCCAGTGATAGCGCCCGCTCGCACTCGGCGACGGCCGCGTCGATGTTGCTGGTCCATCCGAGCACACCGCACAGCCGGCGATGCGGGTGATCGATGTTCGGGGCGAGCTCGATGACCTTGCGATAGCCGGCCTCGGCGTCGGCGTAACGCTTCGCATCGCGCGCGGCATTCGCGGCATCCCAGGCCGTCGCCGCGTCGGCACTGACCGCCGCGATCTCGTCGCGGAACCGCTTGTCCGTGGGATCCGGATCGGCGAACGCCGTCGCGGCCCAACCCGCCACCACGACCAACGACAGCAGCCGCACGATCATCATCATACAGCAAACGCGCTCAGCGGCGGCGCCGGAGCAGAGGCCTGCTTGCTTCGCGCACTCGAGGAAGCTGCTCGCGCGGGTGGCGTCGTGAGCTGCGATCGCGAGCTGAGCTGCGTGGAGCTTGCCACGCGCGCTCTGCGGCTCGATCGCGAGCAGGTGATCGACGCACGGATCGTCGGGCTTCGCGAGCGCCGCCTGAGATGCGAACGGCAGCCCGTGCGTCGCATCGCCCGGCGTGTTGCGTAGGGCGACTGCGGCGCGAGGTTCATCGCCTGCTCGCGCTCGGCGAGCGCCGCGTCGAGCCGGTTGGCCTCGCGCGCCGCGTTCGCGGCGTCCCAGGCCGCGGCGGCATCGCGGCTCGCGGCGGCGATCTCGTCGCGGA
>JAFAOG010000223.1 GCA_019237945.1 Deltaproteobacteria bacterium
CGCGCTGCGCGAAGTACCGCACCAGCGGATAGTCGTGCCACAGCATCGGCTCGATCGCCTGGATCGCGGTCTTGTCCTTCGCGTCGCCGAGCGTGACGATCGCGACCGCCTGCTCGTGCGGCTTGCCGAGGTTGAGCGTCGCGCGCATGACGTTGACGCCGAGGTCCGCGCCGTAGAGCTTCTGCAGCGCGTCGCGGCTGTAGTGCTTGCCGTACCAGCTCTCCATCGTCGACACGAGCTGCTCGACGCTCTTGTCGGCATGGCAGATCGCGCACTCGAGCGGCCGGTCGCCCTCGACGCGCCTGGTCTCGGTCGGCGAGCCGATCCGATGGTAGCGGTTGAGGACGTAGTCGAGCCCCATGTTCTTCTTCGCCATGTGGCAGGCGATGCACCCGACGCTCTGATGGTGCGTGTGCTTCTCGGTGCTGAAGTTCGTATGGCACTGCTCGCAGATGTGATCGCCCTGCTTGGTGCCCATCGCGCGCAGCTTCTCCGGCGCGTCCTGCGTGTGCGGATCGTGGCACTGCGTGCACGCCATCTGCGTCGCGCAGCCGCCGAGCTGGTAGTCGCGCCCCTCGCCGGAGCTGATCGAGCTGCCGCCCGGCATCCCCTTGGTGCGCAGCCCGCCTTCCCACGTGAACGGATAGTGTGTGAACAGCACCGTGTGGCACTTCGCGCACGTGTGATTGATCCACTGCGCCTTCGTGCCTTGCTGGCCGCGCGGCGGATGCACGCCGAGCAGTGGTGACGTCTGCTCGAACGTCGGCAGCACCTTCGGATCGGCCGCGTGCACCTTGGAGCCGTTGTGGCAGGCCTCGCAGCCGATGCCGAGCTCGACGAGGTGCGTGCCATCGAGCTTGTTCATGAACGTCGTCGCCGCCGCCGCGAGCACCGTGCGCAGGTCGCCCGCGGGCGGCTGGCCTCCGAGCCCCGTGATCTCGTCGTCGATCGCGCGAGCGAGGCCACTAGGATCTCGCGCATCCGCGCCCCAGACGCGCGACGGCGGCAGCACGCGATCGCTCATCTTGCCCTGGTACGCGGGCAGGCCCGGACCGTAGAGCTCGTCGAACAGCATCGTCGCCTGCGGCAGCGTGTTGTGACAGCCGATGCACTCCTGCGCCCACTGGCCGCGCCAGCTCATCGCCGGGCGCTCCTTGATCATCACGCTGTAGCCCTTGTAGCGCCACGATCGCGTCGAGAACACGAACGTCGCCGGCAGCACGTGCTCGACCCCATCGCCGCCGACCTCCGTGCCGACGAAGTCCTCGCGGTAGCGGCCGCCGACGACCTTCGTGATGACGAAGCGATGCGTGCCCGTCTTGTCGTCGACGATCATGCCGCGCTTGCCGTCGACCATCGTCATCGTGCAGGTCTCGGCGCCGACGTGGAGCTGCGCGCCGTCGAACGGCGCCTGGATCGTCGCGGTCGCCGCGTCGCGCGTCATGTTGCGCATCGGCGAGGACGCCCACGTCTGATAGATCGGCGCGTGGCAGTCGCCGCACGCGGACGAGCCGGCGTAGTCGGGCCGCAGCACATTGCTCGCGATCGGACCCGGCGCCTGGGCGGGATGCGGCGGCGGCGACGTCGCCGGATGCCCACAGCTGAACAGAAACGCGAGCGCGAATGCCCTCACGCCTCGTTCGTATCACGCGCCGGTCACGCGCTGCGACGCACGCGCGACGCCGGTGCAAGACCTTCCGCCGCGAGGGCGCCCTGGACGCTCGGGCGTTCCGCCACGCGATGGAAGTAGTCGTCGAGGTTCGGCCACGTCTGCACCGGCATCCCCATGCGCTCGCTCCAGCGCAGCATCACGAACAGGTAGCAATCTGCCACGCTGAACGTCTCGCCCATCAGGTAGCCCTGCGCCTCGAGGCGTTCCTGCAGGTAGAGGAAGCGCTCGCCGATCTTGCCGCGCTGGCGCTCCTGCACGCTCGCCGGCGTCTCGGGCATGAACAGCGGGCCGAACTGCTTGTGCAGCTCGGTCGAGATGAACGCGAGCATCTCCATCAGGTGGAAACGCGCGAACGTGCCCTGCGGCGGCGCGAGGCGCTTCTCGGGCGCGAGGTCCGCGATGTACTGGAGCACGACCTGCGCCTCGGTCAGCAGCTCGCCGCCCGGGCCGTCGAGCTCGAGCGCGGGCACGTAGCCCTTGGGGTTGATCAGCTTGTAGTCGCTGCCGTCGGTGAGGCGATGCGTATGGAGATCGACGCGCGCGAGCTCGAACGTGCGCTCCGCCTCGCGCAACGCGATGTGCGGGGCGAGCGAGCAGGCGCCGGGGGAGTAGTACAGCTTCATGCTTCATTTGATCAGCATCGCGCGTGCCATCCGAGGCTTTCGCAAGGGCACATGCGATGCAGCGCGGTAACGCATGGGCCACACCGTCGGAGACCACATCGTCGAGAGGCTGAAGAGCTGGGGCGTTCGGACGATTTACGGATATCCCGGGGATGGCATCAACGGCGTGATCACGGCGCTCGATCGGGCGAAGAATGACATCCGCTTCATCCAGGTGCGCCACGAGGAGAGCGCGGCGTTCATGGCGTGCGCGCATGCGAAGTTCACCGGCGAGGTCGGCGTGTGCGTGGCGACGAGCGGGCCGGGCGCGATTCACCTCCTCAACGGCCTCTACGACGCGCAGATGGATCATCAGCCGGTCGTCGCGATCGTCGGCCAGAGCGCGCGCACGGCGATCGGCTCCGACTACCAGCAGGAGGTCGATCTCGAGTCGCTGTTCAAGGACGTCGCGAAGAACTACGTCCACACGTGCATGCACCCGGCGCAGGCGCGGCACCTGATCGACCGCGCGATGCGCATCGCGTTCGCGGAGCGCACGGTGACGTGCGTGATCCTGCCAAACGACGTCCAGGAGCTCGACGCGGTCGAGACGCCGCCGCACGAGCACAACACGACGTTGACCGGCGTTGGCTTTCACCGCGGCATCGTCGTGCCGAGCGACTACGACCTCAACGCAGCGGCCGACATCCTCAATGCGGCGCAGCGGCCGGCGATCCTCGTCGGCGCGGGCGCGCTCGGCGCGGATCAGGAAGTGCTCGCGGTCGCGGACCGGCTCGGTGCCGGCATTGCGAAGGCGCTGCTCGGCAAGGGCGTCGTGCCCGATGACCTGCCGTTCGTCACCGGCCCGATGGGCCTGCTCGGCAGCAAGGCGAGCGACGAAATGATGCAGCACTGCGACACGCTGTTCATGATCGGCTCGAGCTTCCCTTACGTCGAGTTCCTGCCGAAGGAGGGCAAGGTCAAGGCGGTGCAGATCGACATCGCGCCGCGCAACCTTTCGCTGCGCTACCCGATGGACGTCGCGCTGCACGGCGATACGCGGCACACGCTGCGCGCGCTGCTGCCGTACCTCGACAAGAAAGCCGACCGCACGTGGCGCGAGCAGATCGAGGAGTGGACGCGGCACTGGTGGAGCGTCTTGAAGGAGCGCGCGTACGCCGATGCCGAGCCGATCAATCCGCAGCGCGTGTTCTGGGAGCTGTCCCCTCGCCTGCCCGACCGCGCGATCATCACGGCCGATAGCGGCTCGGTCGCCGGCTGGTGGGCGCGCGACCTCGTGCTGCGCGACGGCATGACGGCGTCGCTGTCGGGCAACCTCGCGACGATGGGACCGGCGGTGCCGTACGCGGCGGCCGCGAAGTTCGCCTGGCCGGATCGGCCGGTGATCGCGTGCGTTGGCGATGGCGCAATGCAGATGCTCGGCAACACCGAGCTGATCACGGTCGCCGAGCACTGCGCCGAGTGGCCGGATCCGCGGTTCGTCATCGTCGTGCTCAACAACGGCGACCTCAACATGGTGACGTGGGAGCAGCGCGTGATGGCGGGCGCGAGGAAGTTCGAAGGGTCACAGGACCTGCCGAAGTTCCCGTACGCGCGCTACGCGCAGATGCTGGGGCTCGACGGGATCGAGGTCGATCATCCGGATCAGCTCGCAAGCGCATTCGATCGCGCGCTGGCGGCGGACCGCCCCTGCGTTGTCGAGTGCCACACCGATCCCGAGACGCCCCCGCTGCCGCCGCACCTGACGTGGAAGGAAGAAAACCACCTGATGCGCGCGCTGTTCAGAGGCGATCCCGATCGCTGGCGCGTCATCAAGCAGGCGGCGAAGCAGATGTGGGCGACGGTCCGCGCGAAATAGCGGTGCGATCTGAAGACACGTCCGCACAGCGTGCGTGACCGTCACGCTCCCGGGTCATAAGTCTTCGAGAGCGCGACGGCAACGCACGGCATGCGTGCTGCACAGCCACGGTCGCCATGCAAAGCGACCGGCGTCGGCTCCTCGACAAGTTGCTTCGCGAGCTCGTGCGGTCGGAGCAGCAAGCGATCGATCACGCACCTCGCGAAGCGCGCCGGATCGGCGACGACGTACCGCCGGTGCAAGCCTTGCGTGATGTCGCCGGTCACGCGATGGCGCTGCGGCCGCGCTTCTACCTGCTGCTCGACGGCCACGGTCTGACCAGCGCGAAGCAAGGCGTCGCCGCGACGCTCGCGACGCTGCGGCAGCTCGTGACCGACCGCATCCAGGATCCGGAGCGCGCCTACCGCGGTGCGCTGCTCGATCTCCGCCACGGGATGGATGTCGTGCGCGTGCTGCGAGATGTCGCGAGGCTCGAAGAGCTCTTCGCACTGATCCGCTGGTGCGACGACTACTTGGCCGCACGCCGCACACTCGTGGCGCGCGTCGAGGCACAGCTCGCCTGGTTCGCGGAGCAGCCATCGCTGCCGTCGGCGCCGGAATCGGGCGAGACGCATGGCACGTGACGTGAACTACCTGTAGGCAGGCACGAACCAAGACACAGCGAAGGCAGAAAAGGCCATCGCCGCGAGGGAACAAAAAATGTCCAGCGCGTCAGGTGATTCACGATGGCGAGGTCACGAGGAATCCCGGTCTTGGTTCGTGCCCTTTATTTTCGGTGCTTTGAGGTGCAACTATTGACGCGTGGATGCACCCCGCCGCCGCAAGGCCGCCAGCTGGAGCGGACGCGGCGTCATCTTCCGGCCGGTGCGCGACATCCTCGCGCTGATCGTCCCGGATGAGCCTCCGCTCGAGCTGCAGATCGTCGGGCGCACGCTGCTCCACGCGGCGCTCGTCGGCCTCGTCGCCGGCCTCGTCGGCAGCGCGTTTCTGTGGGCGCTCGAGCATGTCCAGGCGCTGACGCTCGAGGATCTCTGCGGCTACATTCCGCTGCGCGCCGCCGGCGAGTACCGCAGCAAGGCCGAGGAGACCGGCGGTCCATTCCGCTGGTACCTGCTCGCCTTCGTCCCCGCGATCGGCGGCCTCGTGTGCGGCCTGTTGACCCGTCGGGCCCCCGAGGCACGCGGCGGCGGCGGCG
>JAFAOG010000440.1 GCA_019237945.1 Deltaproteobacteria bacterium
CAGCAGCGGCGCGACCTCCTGCCAGCCGTTGCTCGGCAGGATCACGGTGATCAGCGGATACGCGATGAGCCCGAGGCCGATCGCGAGCGGGAAGATGATCAGCGACAGCAGCGCGGTCGAGCGTTCGAGCGCACGCGGCCGCCGCTCGACGGGAAGCTCGGCCATCGACGGCAGCAGCACGAGCGCGATCTGCTCGCCCACCTGGATCGCCGGGATGTCGGCGAGGTTGTAGGCCATGTTGTACGCGCCGAGCGCGCCGGTGCCGAAGTAGTGCGAGATGGCGAGGTTGTCCCAGTAGCGCGACGCGTTGTGCGCGTTGCCCTGGACGCCGAGCGGCAGCCCGAACTTCAGCATCGCCTTGACGCGCGCCCACGACAGCTTCGTCGGCGTCGCCCAGCTGCGGATGCCGGCGGCGCGGATCAGGATCGTGACGACCGCGACCGACTGGATGATGTTCGCGATCACGATCGCCATGCCGCCCCAGCCGAGCGCCGCGAGCGACAGCGCGCTGATCGTGTAGACACTCTCGCCGACCGCGAGCGCGAGGCCCGACGGGCGGAAGTTCATCTGCATCGTCAGCATGCGCTCTGGCATCGCGCCGAGGCGCCGGATGTAGACGGCGAGCGCCATGCCGGGGATGTACTTCGCGGCGTGCTCCGCATGGAACAGCGGCGTCAGGCGCGCGCCGAACAGCGCCATCAGCCCGAGCGACAGCGTGCCGAGCGAGAGGTAGAGAAACGTCGCGTGCCAGGTGACCTCGCGCTTGGCGTCGCCGCGGCCGTTGACGACCGTGTACTGCCCGAAGCCCCAGATCGTCAGCCAGCTGGCGGTGAAGCACAGGATCGTGGCGTCGTTGACCTCGCCGATCACGTCGGGGTGGAGGAACCGCGTCATCACGAGCGTGCCGACGACGCCCACCGCACGCCCACCGATGCTCGATGCCACGGTCCACAGCGCGCCGCGCGCAGCCTTACGTGCCAGGGACATCGTCGAGCCATCGTCTCGTGCAGGCCCCGTGCCGCGCAACAGCGGGAGTCACAGGAAGCGCCGCATGCGGAACGCAAGCCACGCAAACGCCTTGCGCCACCACGGCAGCTGCTGCCACACGCTCTCGTCGTAGGCGTCGCAGTTCGCGACGTCCTGCCGGAACTCGGCGACGAGCACCTTGCTGACCGTCGGATCGAGGATCTCGACGCACACCTCGAGGTTGTTGAACCGGCTCTGCGCGTCGAAGTTGTAGCTGCCGATCGTGCACCAGGTCTCGTCGACCACCGCCGTCTTCGCGTGCATCATCGGTCCGCGCCAGCGCAGGATCTTGAGGCCGCGGCGCGCGAGTCGTCGCAACACCCACAAGCTCGCCCATTCGATCAGGCGCACGTCGCTGTGGCCGGGGACGATGATCTGCACTTCGACGCCGCGCTGGGACGCGCGGATCAGCGCACGCCGCAGGCCGCGATCCGGCAGGAAGTACGCGTTCTGGATCAGCAGCGATTCGCGCGCCGCCTTGATCACGTGGATGTAGGCGCGGCGGATCGCGGTGCGCTGGCGGCGCGCGCTGTTCTCGAGCAGGCGCACGAACGAGGTGCCGGCGCCGGTCGCGGGGCCGCGCGGCGGGGCCTGATAGCTGTCGCCGCCGGCGCGGATCCACGTGCGGCGAAACGATCGCGAGATGTCGCGGACGATCGGCCCGGTGACGCGGCAGTGCATGTCGTGCCAGCCGACGCCGCCATCCGCGACGCTCGCGTAGTCGTTCGCGATGTTGAGGCCGCCCGTGAACGCGACCTCCTCGTCGACGATCAGCGTCTTGCGGTGATCGCGGTGAGACAGGTTGAAGCGCGCGCGCCACGGCGCGATCGGATTGAAGTCGATCACCTCGCAGCCGGCGGCGCGCAGATCGTCGACCCACGCGCCCGACAGGCCGAACGAGCCGACGGCATCGTACAGCAGGCGGATCTTGACGCCGGCGCGCGCCCGCTCGACGAGCGCGAGCTTGAACCGGTCGCCGGTGTGATCGGCGGCGAGGATGTACGTCTCGAGGTGGATCGATTTCTTGGCGCCCGTGATCGCCTCGAGCATCGCCGGATACGTGGCGGCGCCGTCGCGGAGCACGGTGACGGTGCAGCCAGGTCGCCAGCGCACGGCACTGCGCGCGAATCGTTGCAGCTCCTGGGGCAGCGCAACTGCGATCGCGCGCGACGGCTGGTCTTCGATCGGCGTCGGGACGGGGGTGGGGACGGCCATCAGTCGTACCGGATCTTGACGATCGTATACGTGATGTCGCCCTTGGGCCGCCGCACGGTGACCT
This sequence comes from Deltaproteobacteria bacterium, assembly GCA_019237945.1. Lineage (GTDB taxonomy): Bacteria > Myxococcota_A > Polyangia > Haliangiales > Haliangiaceae > JABFXX01. Next base: position 2,306 of record JAFAOG010000440.1, read on the forward strand.
CATCGTCGAGTCGCTTGCCCATCAGCGCCTTTGCGACAGGCGCGTCCATGCTGATCCACTTCTTCTCGACGTTCGACTCGTCTGGTCCGACGATCCGATACTCGACCTGTTCTCCCTCGTCGTCCTCGACCGTGACGTAGGCGCCGAAGAACACGCGCCGGGAATCCGAAGGCGGTTCGTTGACGACGACGACGTCATCGAGGCGCTTGCTCAAGAAGCGCACGCGGCGATCGATCTCGCGCAGCCGGCGCTTGCCGTAGATGTACTCGGCGTTCTCGCTGCGATCGCCCTGGGCGGCGGCGTCGGCGACCTCCTGGGTGACGCGAGGCCTCTCCACGGTCCACAGGTGATCGAGCTCCGCGCGGAGCTTCTTCGCACCATCGGGCGTGATGTAGTGCTTCGCCAACCTCCACAACATATAGCGTATGCTCCGCGCGGCAGATGGGGTCGCAGCTGTTGATCGTCGTGGGCTTGCTGATGGCCAACGGGCTATTTGCAGGCGCCGAGATCGCGGTGCTCTCGATCCGCAAGACGCGCCTTCGCGAGTTCATCCGGCGCAAGGATCGCCGCGCGCTCGCGGTCAAGGCGCTGCGCGATACGCCGGAGCGGTTCCTCGCGACCGTGCAGATCGCGATGACGACGGTCGGTACGGCGGCGGCTGCATTCGGCGGTGCGCGCATGGAGCACGGGCTCGAGCCGTTCTACGAATCGATCGGGCTCGGGAGCTTCGCGCCGACCGCGAGCCTCGCGACCGTCGTCGCGATCGTCGTGCTGCTCGAGCTCGTGATCGGCGAGCTCGTGCCGAAGTCGCTCGCGCTGCGC
>JAFAOG010000482.1 GCA_019237945.1 Deltaproteobacteria bacterium
ACGTTGCCGGCGGACTGGATCGTCGTCGATCTCGCGCCCGGCACGGCGAGCTCGACGCTCGAGCTGTTCCTCGAGGCGGATATCAGCCTGCTCGTCGCGGTGCCCGATCCGACGTCGATCGAGCTGATGCACCGCTTCGTGCGCGCGGCATTTCTGCACCGGCTCGCGAAGCGCGGGCTCGGTCACCTCGCATCGAACGTGTCGTCGCACGCCCACGAAGGCGGGATGCCGGGCGCGCTCGACATCTACCTCGCAGCGGTCGCGTCGGGTGCCCCGGAAGTCGAGGAGCTGCGCGAGGCGATCCTCGGGTTCTCGCCGCACCTCGTGATCAACTCGGCGCGCAGCAAGAGCGACATGGAGCTCGGCCGCGCGGTCGCGTCCGCGGCTCGCCGCCGCCTCGGCACGCCGCTGCGCTACCTCGGCCACCTCGAGTACGACGAGGCGGTGTGGGCCTCGACGCGCCGCCGCCGCCCGCTGCTGATCGAGCACCCCGAGACGCGCATCGCGAAATGCTTCGAGCGCGTCGCGCGCGGCCTGATGGCGGTGCGCCCGCCCGATACCAGCGGCGACGTGCTGCCGAGCGACTCGCACTACGAGCTGCTGGAGGTGCCGCCGACCGCGTCGTTCGAGGACATCCGCCGCGCGAACCGCCGCATCCGCGACGTCTACGGCGCCGAGTCGATCGCGGTCTCCGGCCTCTACGATCCGGCCGGCCTCGAAGCCGTGCACCGCCGGCTCGACCTCTCGTACACGACGCTGATGGACGCCGCGAAGCGCAAGGACTACGACCTCGACCTGTTCCCCGACGGCGTGCCGATGCCGGTCGTGCATCCGCCGTCGAGCGAGCACGTCGTGCCGCCGCGCCCGCCGGCCAAGGGCGAGGACCCGGCGACGCTCGTCGTGCGCCCGCCGATGCCCGAGCTGTCGCCGCGCACCGAGTTCTCCGGGCCGCTGCTGCGCCAGATCCGCGAGGCGGTCGGCGTCGAGCTGCGGGAGATCGCCGAGCGCTCGAAGATCGGCATGGCCTACCTGCAGGCGCTCGAGGGCGAGGTCTGGAACAAGCTGCCGGCGCCGGTGTACGTGCGCGGGTTCCTCGCGGAGTACGCGCGCGCACTCGGTCTCGACGCGGATCGCGTCAAGCAGACCTACCTCGACCGCTACCGCGCCGCGCGCGGGCACGTCGCCGATGCCGACGACGAGGCCGCCAAGCCTTGACCCCATAGGCGGCGGCCCCCTACGATCGTCGTATGGCCACCCTCATCGACAACCCGAAGCGTGCTCGGCAGCTCGCGCGCGCGATCGCGTCGGACCTGACCCTCTACCACGAGCCGAAAATTCTCGAGGGCATCGCGAACGACAACCTGTTCGAGGTGATGGCCGACGAGATCAAGGAAGGCAACGAGCTGTTCAAGAGCCGCGTGACCGAGGACATCTTCGGCCAGGGCATCTACGACCGCGCGATCGTCGACGTGCTGATCAAGTCCAAGGGTCACGTCAAATCGAAGATCTGGTAACGGATGAAGTCGATGACGAGCTGTACACGCTCGTCGTCGATGCGCAGCAGGCCGGCGGCCGCCTCGACGCGGTGATCGCCGCCGCGATCGATCAGCTCTCGCGCGCCCAGGTGCAGCGCCTGATCGAGGACGGGCACGTGACGCTCGCCGGCACGGTCGCCACGAAGGCCGGCGCCAAGGTCCGGCTCGGCGATCCGATCGAGGTCGCGGTCCCCGCGCCAGAGCCGCTCGAGGTGCTTCCCGAGCCGATCCCACTCGTCGTGCTGTTCGAGGACGCCGACCTGATCGTCGTCGACAAGCCGGCCGGCCTCGTCGTGCATCCCGCGGCGGGCCACGCGACGGGCACGCTCGTCAACGCGCTGCTCCACCACTGCAAGGACCTCTCCGGCATCGGCGGCGTGCTCCGCCCGGGCATCGTCCACCGCCTCGACAAGGACACCTCGGGCGTGATGGTCGCGACGAAGTCCGATCGCGCACACGCGGCGCTGACCGCGGCGTTCGCGGCGAAGTCGCGCGGCGAGCCGGGCGCGCTCGACCGCACCTACCTCGCGATCACGTCGCCGCCGCCGCCGCTCAAGGCGGGCACGCTGCGCACGCTGCACGGCCGCCACCCCGTCGATCGCAAGCGCTTCTCGTCGAAGGTCGCCTCGGGCAAGCCGGCGGTCACGCACTACGAGGTCGTCGACAAGCAGCTCGACTGGGCGCTCGTGCGCTTCCGCCTCGAGACCGGGCGCACGCACCAGATCCGCGTGCACGCCGCCGATCACGGCTGGCCGCTCGTCGGCGATCCGGTCTACGGCCACAAGCCGCGCACCGAGAAGCTCGCCGAGGTCGCCCGCGCGCTCGGTCGGCAGGCACTGCACGCCGCGACGCTCGCGTTCGATCACCCGGCGACGGCGGCGCCGCTACGCTTCGAGTCGCCGCTGCCGCCCGACATGCAGGCCGCGCTCGCGGCGCTACGCAGCTAGAGCGACTGCATCAACCGGCGCAGATCGTCCTGCGGGCCGGGGAGGTGCGACTGGATCGCGAGGTACGCGCGCTCCTCGGCGGTCGTCGGGCGCCCGAGGGCCTCGTTGCGCTGCGGGTTGCGACCGAACCGTGCGATCGCGACGAGATGGGACCGCGCGATGCGCACGACGAACAGCAGCACCGGCCGCAGCGCCTCGCTCGCCTCGAGCGCGAGCTGCTCGATCGCGCCGACCGCCTGCGACTGCAGCGCGAGGTCCTCGGAGTGACCGTACGCCATCCAGAAGAACAGGCGCTCGGCGGTGCCGTACGTGTGCTCGTCGCCGCGCGCGAGGCCTTCCGCGACCAGTGCACGACAGCGGGCATCGGCCGCAAACGCCTCGGCGCGGCCGCGATACAGGTTGCGCGAGAACTGATCGAGCAGCACGACGAGCGCGAGCCGGCCGCGCGGCGTCGCCGCCCAGGCATCGAGCTCGCCCGCGCGGGCGGCGCGAACCGCATCGCCGAACCGAGCCTCGATCTCGCGGTCGAGGTCGGGGCCGCCGCCGAACCAGCGTGGAAACTGCGCCGCAAACGTGCGCGGCTCGTCGAGCCCGGGAGGAAACCAGAAGGTGAGGACATCGTCGGGGGTCGTCGTCATGAGAGAAGTAGTAAAGTACTTGTCTAATTTGGTCAAGCCCTTTCCTATCGGCCCAGGCGGTGGCACGCTCCGGAGCGATGGCTGACGTCCGCCGCCTTCACGAGCCGTTCGTGCTGATGAATCGCGTGCAGCGCCAGTTCGAAGCGAAGCTCTACGCGAAGCTGCACGCACTGAAGGGCTTCGACGCGCTGCGTCCGGCGTACCTCGCCGTGTTCCGGAACATGAACCCGCACGGCTCGCGGATCACCGACATCGCGAAGCGCGCCGGCGTCACGAAGCAAGCGATCGGGTTGCTCGTCAAGGACATGGCCGCGGCGGGCCTCGTCGAGGTCGCACCCGATCCCGACGACGCGCGTGCACGCATCGTGCGGATCCCGAAGGCAAACTGGAAGCGCCACGAGCAGGTCGCCGCGATCGTCGTCGAGATGCTGACCGAGCTCGAGAACCGGATCGGCGCGCGCGGCATGGAGACGCTGACCGAGCTGCTGCGCAAGCTTTGTGACTAGGCGCCGGCGGCGCGCTTCCGATAGGCTCGAACCATGACGAACCGGTGCGTCGTGGTCGCACTTCTCGGGTGGACGGCGTGCGCGCCGACCACCGCTCGCCCAGCTTCCGTCGCGGTCGAGAGCGATCCATTCGAGCGCGCGGCGCGTGCGATCGATCGGTTGCAGGCGGATGTCGATGCGGTCGGCGGCGCGGCGGTGGCGACGCCGATGCTCGAGCGGCAAGGCGATCTCGTCGACGTGGTGTCGGCCGTCGCCGCGACGCCCGGCTGGAAGACGCGCACGGGCTATGCGCCGCGCGTCGAGGGCAACGTCGACGCGGTGTGGGAGTGGGCCCGCGCCGACGTCCGCAACGCATTTCTCGCGATGACGGCGGCGAGCGCGATCGATACGCACGCGCTCGACCAGCTGCAGAGCTGCGTCGTCGACAGCATGCAGCGCGCGCATCCCGATGGTCCGCCGGTCGCGCCGGCCGTCGACGACGACGAGACGTACGCCGCGGCTGCATTCGCACCGTGGCTGTTCCGCCGCTCCACGAGCGCGGCGCCCGCGGCCATGGCGACATCCGAGTCGGGTCTGACGATTCCGGTCGCGGCGAGCGAGCTGCACCCGCGCGTGCTCGTACGCGATGGGCAGTGCTTCGTCGTCGAGCCGAGGCTGCGGCTGCGCACGTCGATCCGGTGGATGCCGACGAGCCAGCCGGGCGCGTCGGAGCCGCGCGAGCAGGAGGTGTACGCCGCGAGCGACGACGTCGAGCGCTCGCTGTTCGAGGCGGAGAAGCGCATCGCGGAGCTGCGGCGCGCGCTCGGCAATCGCCGCGGACCCGACCGCCGGATCGGCGAGCTGCGTCATCTCATCGAGCGCGACGAGGCGCTGGTCGCGCGGCTGCGGCAGCGCGCGGAGCAGCTCGAGCATGCGCTCGGCACCAACGAGCTGATGTGGCTGCCGAGCGACCTGCTCGTCCACGCCACCGAGCCGGCGCCGAAGCCGGTTGCGGATGCTCAGCTGCGCGCGACGAGCGCGTGTCGTGTCCACGCCGCGAGCGTCGACATGCAGCTGCGCCTGCACATCCCGTCGGTGCCGCGCGACGCGCAGGTCGCGGTCATCCAGCTCGACGACGCGAACCAGCCCGCGGAGGTCATCGCGTGCTCGAACGCGCAGGTTTTCGGCGACGACGAGCTCGTGTGCTTCGTTCCCGAGCGCACGGTGCTCGGATCGCGTACGCGGTTCCAGGTCCTGCGCGCTGGCGAGCACGCCGCTCCGGCGGCCGCGAACGAGTCGCAGCTCGGCGAGCGCTGGAGCAACGACGCCGGCGTCGAGTGCACCGGCCTCGATCCGGCGCGCTAGCGCCCAACTCAGTCGGCTTCGAGGCCGTACTGGCGGAGCTTCTTCCACAGCGTCGTGCGGTTGATGCCGAGCATCTGCGCCGCCTTCGTCTTCTGGCCCTCGCACAGCTCGAGCACCTTGAGGATGTGCGCGCGCTCGAGCTCGTCGAGCGTCGGCACGTGATCGCCGGAGAACGTCGCGAACGATGCGGCCTGCGCGGCGGGGCGGGGACCCGCGACGTCGTTGACGTCGAGCACGTCGCCGGCGGCGAGGATCACGGCTCGCTCGATCGTGTTCTCGAGCTCGCGCACGTTGCCCGGCCACGCCTGCGCGGCGAGGTGGGCGAGCGCGGCGTCGGTGAATGACACGCGGCCGCGCTCGGCGCGCAGCGCGGCTTGCTCGGCGAAGTGTTTCGCGAGCAGCGGGATGTCGCCCGGGCGCTCGCGCAGGCGCGGGACCTCGATCGTGATCACGGCGAGCCGGTAAAATAGGTCCTCGCGGAACGCGCCCGCCGCGATCTGGTCCTGCAGCGTGCGGTTCGTCGCGGCGATCACGCGCGCGTCGACGCGGATCGCGGCCGTGCCGCCGACTGGCTTGACCTCGCCGTCCTGCAGCGCGCGCAACAGCTTCGGCTGGAGGTCGAGCGGCAACTCGCCGATCTCGTCGAGAAACAGGGTCCCGCCGTCGGCGGCGACGAACAGCCCGCGCTTGCTCGTGTCGGCGCCGGTGAACGCACCGCGCACGTGGCCGAACAGCTCGCTGTCGAGCAGCGTGCCGACGAGCGCACCGCAGTTGACCGGCACGAACGGTCCCGAGGCGCGGCGCCCGGCGAAGTGCAGCGCGCGCGCGACGAGCTCCTTGCCGGTGCCGCTGTCGCCGGTGATCAACACGGTCGCATCGGACTGCGCGACCTTGTCGATCGTCGCGCGCATCTGCTGCATCGCGGGCGACTCACCGATCATCGAGCCGTAGGCGAGGCGCTTGGTCAGCTCGCCGTGCTTGCGCTTGAGCTCGTCCTCGGCGAGCGCGCGCTGGACGACGAGCCGCAATTCATCCGGCGAGAACGGCTTTCCGATGTAGTCGCGCGCCCCGAGCTTCATGCCGCGCACGGCGGTGTCGATCGACGGATACGCGGTGATCAGCAGCACCGCGGGCGGCTGCTCGCCGGCCAGCAGCTTCGGCAGGATCGAGACGCCGTCCTGATCCGGGAGGTTGATGTCGCACAGCACGAGGTCGAAGCGGCGGCGCTGCACAGCGGCGAGGGCACCGGTGGCCGAGTCGACCGTCTCGACCTCGTGACCGGCGCGACCGAGGACGTCCGAGCAGAGCGCGCGGATGCCGCGCTCGTCGTCGACCACGAGGATGTTGCTCACACGTCCTCGTTATCACGATGCTCGATGACGCGGGCGCGCGGGAGCTTGGAACGTTTCCAAGGCTTCATCAGCCACACGAGCGCGCCGAGAATGATCGCGATCGGCAGCGTCGACACGATGACGCCCGCGAAGCCGCTGTCCTGCGCGGGGTGGTGCTGGGTCGTTGCGGGGGCCATCACGCTACCGGGATTGTGACCCGGAATTCGGCTCCGTGGCTGTCGGCTGCCTCACCGACCTCGATCGTGCCGCCGGCGACCGCTACGAGATGCTTGCACACGGCCAGGCCGAGGCCGGTGCCGGTTTCGGCGGCCTTCGTCGTGAAGAACGGGTCGAACACGCGGGCGCGATCGGCGGCCGGGATGCCAGGGCCGTCGTCGGTGACCGTGATGATCGTCGCGATCGCCCCCGGGGCCGGCTTCGTCGCGATCGCGATGCGGGTCGCGCCGGCCTGCGCGGCGTTCTGCACGAGGTTGACGAGCACCTGCTGGAGCGCGTGCGCCTCGATCGACACCGCGCGCTGATCGGGTACCTCGACGACGAGCGACGCCTTCGCCTTGCGCAGCTGCGGCGCGACGAGCGCGGCGACGTGGCGGACGACGGCCGCCGGCTCCGAGCTGCCGATCGCGATGCTGCCGGTCGCGGGCACGGTCGCGGGCTCGCTCTGCCGCGGGGCGCGTGCGTACTCGAGCAGCCCGCCGATGATCTTCTTCATCCGCTCGGCCTCCTCGGCAATGAGCTCGAGGCCGTTGCGGTCGGGATGACCGTCGGGCTTGTCCTCGAGCAGCAGCTTCGCGTAGCCGAGCACGGTCGTCAGCGGGTTGTTGATCTCGTGCGCGACCTGCGCCGACATCACGCCGACGCTCGCGAGCCGGTCGCCGCGCGCGAGGGCCGCCGCGAGCTCCGCGCGCTCCGCGATCCGCTTCGCCATCTCATCGATCGCGTTGCCGAGCTCGCCGATCTCGCCGGGTCCGCGCACCGGCGGGCCTTCCGTCGACTGGCCGGCGGCGATCGCGTCGGCGCGGCGCGCGAGGTCGGAGAGCGGGCGGGTGAGGCGAGTCGCGAAGTACGCACCGAACGCGAGCGCGAGCGCGAGGGCGACGATGCCGATGATCAATGTGTCGCGCGTCGTCGTGCGCGCGAGCGCGTAGGCCTGGTCCTCCGGCTGCTGGTGGATGATCGCCCACCGCACTCCGCGCAACGACTGGTAGCTCGACAGGTTGCGGTACGCGCTGACCATGCCGTTGCCGCTCAGCGTGCCTTCGACCGTCGAGGCGAGCGCGCGATCGACGACCGGATCCTTGCCGGCGAGCGACGTCGGCGACGGCCACGCCATGTCGCTGGTCGCGACGGGCACTCCGGCGCCATCGACGACGAGCACCCGCGCACCGGGGCCGAGCCGCGCCGCCGCGATCACGTCGTGCACGAACCCGAGGTCGAGCGACGCGACGACGACGCCGATCAGTTCGCCCGTGCGCGACCGCGCCTGCACGACGAGATGCACGAGCGGCCGCTCGTCGACGAACACCGCATCGCCGATGTAGCCGCCGAAGCTGTGCGAGCCGATGTCGACGCCCGCCGGCACTGGGTCGCCATCGATCAGCGCGCCGTCGGGCGACAGCAGCGACAGCGACTTGACGATTGGCACCTCGCGGCGCAACCGGCGCTGCAGCAGCTGGCGCGCGCGCACGTCGTCCGGCGCGTCGGCCCACGTCGCGGCCGCGAGCTCGACGGTGCGCCGGCTGTCCTGCAGCGTGCCGTCGAGCGCCGCCCCGAGCGCGCGGATGTGCGCGAGCGCGCCGCGCTGCACTTCGTCCTGTACGTCGTGACGCGCGCGCAGGATCGCGAGCACACCGACGATCACGGTCGGCACGACCGCCGCGAGCGACAGCACGAGCAGCACGCGCCAGCGCAGGCCCCTCATCGCGTCAGCCTCGCCCAGCCGCGTCGCACGCCCGCGATCGCCTCGTCGGCCGTCGCATCGCCCGAGACGACGGCGGCGAGCGCGGGGTTGAGGTCATCGAACAAGAGCGGCGTCACCGGCGAGCGCGGCAGCGGCTTCGCGGTTTGCAGCGCCGCGTAGATCTGCTGCACGAGCGCGGGCGATGCGGCGAGCGCGTCCTTGCGCGTCGGCACCGTCGCAAACGCCTCCGCGAACCGCTTGCTGACCTCGACGCTCGTCAGCACGCGTGCGAGCTGCCAGCCCGCGGCCGGATCGCGCGCGCACTTCGGCACGACGAGCAGCTGGCCGCCGCGCGGCGCGCCCGCGAGCGACGACACGACGAGCCGCTCGCGATCCTTCAACGCGCCGATCTGCCACGGCCCGGTCACCCAGTACGCGACGTCGTGCGACGTCCACAGCCGCAGCTCCTCCGGAGCCTCCTCGCCCGACGGCGGCGGCGGCGCGGTGACATCGCCGAACAGGTGGGCGAACTCGGCGAGCGCATCGGTCGCGCGCGTGTCGCCGATCTCGCCGAGGCCGGCCGGCTGCAGCTCGCCCCCGTGGGCGCGCAGCCACGGCACGAGCCAGTAGCCGTCGACGCGCAAGCCGAGCGGGAACTTGCGCTCCGCATGCTTGGCCGCGCGCGCCGCCGCGACGAGATCGCCGACACTTCCGCTCGCCGGTGCCGGCGCGGCCGCATCCCGCACGACGACCAGCCCGTCGATCGTCTCGGGCATCGCGACGTCCGACACGGCCGCCTCGGGGAGCCACTCGTTGCCCGCGGGCGCGGGTGCGAGCTGCGGCGCGAGCCCGGGCAGCCACGTCGCATCGATGCGGATCAGATCCGGGCAGTTCTTGCCCGCGCGCAGCATCTCGCCGATCACCTGCTGCCCGCGCGCAAACGGCGCGAGCTTCGCTTCGACGGGCAGACCTTGTTCGACCATGATCGCGTTGAACAGCTCGGTCTCGTCGGGCGAGAACGTGTGCAGGAACTTGATCGGCGCGGGCGCCGGCCCGGAGTGGCCGCACGCGATCAACGCGACGAGAGCGAGGCAGCGCACGCGGAGCAATGTATAACCCGGCCGTGCGCAGCATGACCGGATTCGGCCGCGGCGTTGCCGAGCACGCGGGACGCCGCGTGGCGGTGGACATCCGCTCGGTCAACCACCGCTTCCTCGATCTCAAGCTGCGCGGCACGCTGCCGCCCGCGCTCGAAGAGGCGGTCAGCCAGCGCATCAAGGCGGTCGTCGACCGCGGCTCGATCACGGTGCAGATGAGCTTCGTCAACACGCCGGGCCTGGCGAAGGTCGACCTCGCGGCGGCGGGCGCGGCTCACGTCCAGCTCGCGGAGGTCGCGCGCACGCTCGGCCTGCCGGGCCCCGACCTCGCGCTGGTGCTCGCGCATCCCGGCGTCGTCACGACGCACTCCGAGCAGGAGATGCCGCCCGAGACGATCCTGTCGGCGACCGACGCCGCGCTCGCGCAGCTGCAGACGATGCGCGACAGCGAAGGCCTTGCACTCGCCCGCGAGCTGACGGCGCGCCTCGGCGAGCTCGGTCAGCTGCGCGAGAAGATCGCCGGCCTCGCGCGCGATGTCCCCAAGCAGCTGCACGCGAAGTTGCACGAGCGAGTCTCCAAGCTCGAGGGCGTCGATCCCCAGCGCATCGCGCAGGAGGTCGCGCTGCTCGCCGACCGCGCGGACGTCACCGAGGAGCTCGTGCGGCTCGGCAGTCACCTCGAGCAGGCGAGGGCGCTCGTCGCCAGTCCCGGCGAGGTCGGCCGGCGGTTGGACTTCCTCACGCAGGAGCTCGGCCGCGAGCTCAATACGATCGGCTCGAAATCCTTGCTCGCGGAGATCACCGCGCTCGTTGTCGAGGGCAAAGCGGTGCTCGAGAAAGTCCGCGAACAGGTCCAGAACGTGGAATGATGGCGCCCGTGTCTCGCGGAGTTCTGGTCATCGTGTCGTCGCCGTCGGGTGCCGGCAAGACCACGCTGACGCGACGCCTGCTCGCGGAGTTCCCGAATCAACTCGAGTTCTCCGTGTCCTACACCACCCGCCCGATGCGACCGGGCGAGGTCGACGGCCGCGACTACTGGTTCGTCACGCCGGACGTGTTCGAAGGCATGGTCGAGCGCCACGAGTTCGCGGAGTACGCGTGGGTCCATCAGAATCGCTATGGTACGGCGCGCGCACCGATCGATACGGCGCTCGGCGCGGGCCGCGACGTGATCTTCGACGTCGACTGGCAGGGCGGTAAGGCCCTGTCCGCCCAGTGGCCCCGAGATTCTCTCAAGATCTTCATCCTGCCGCCCGATGTTGATGCGCTCGAGCGTCGCCTGCGACAGCGCGCGACCGATGCGCCCGACGTGATCGAGCGTCGCGTGCGTAAGGCCAAGGAAGAACTGGAGCACTATCCCGAGTACGAGCACCTGATCGTCAACGACGATCTCGAGCGTGCCTACGCACTGATTCGCGCGACGTACCTCACACGTCGGTATGGCGGTGTGGATCGTCCTGACGTTCCCTACCCGCTGGCGGATCTTGCGCAGCTCGTGGCGTCGAATGCGGCCGCCGCCGATCACGCGAAGAAGCTCGTCGATCGGTAGTTGACGGCGACGCGGCATCGCGCCACGCTGAAGACATGGTCGGCGCGCGGCTCTTGCTTGTGGTCGTCGCGGTCGCGGGTTGCACCGCGCGGTTCAAAGGTTCGGCGACGCAACCGAACCCGGTGAAGAATCCCACCGAGACTCTTCGCAACTCGGAGAGCATCAAGATCGTTACCGGCGACATGGAGCTCAACAAGCCCGTGTCGAACGGTTGCACCGGTCAGACGCGTTGCGACGCGACGACGTATCACAACGAGCACTATCCGCTGATCAACGAGGCGAGCTTCACGCTCGTGTCGCGCGATCGTCTGCGCTTCCACGTCCAGGTCGATCACAAGTGGTCGGAGTACGCCGACCTCAACAACTGGGATGTCGAGCTCGTCGACGATCAGGGCCGTCACTGGACGCCGGAGTCGGTCGAGCACGCGCGCGTCAAGCTGCTGACCCAGATGTGGGATCAGGAGCAACGCACGGCGATCTGCAGCTCGCAGGGTCGCGACGGCAAGGGCGACTGCATCCAGACGATGGGCTTTGCCGACGACGGCTGGCGGCGCCGGCAACCGCTCGGCTCGCTCAGCGTCTACCGCGGCAAGGCCGACTTCGTGTTCTACCAGCGCGACCTGTTCAACTCGCGCGTGAAGTGGCTCAAGCTCCTGGTCAAACGGTCGGGAGAAGTCTTCGAATTCACCTGGCGTTTCGAGGATACGGTCGCGTCCGAGTAGCTCGGCGCGTGCTACCCTGGTGAGGGTCGTACGCAGCTGTGATGCACCAGCTCGATCAGATTCTGTCCGAGGTCGCCGGCTATTATCCGAACGCAGACCTGGCGCTGATCCGCCGTGCGTACCAGTTCGCGGCCGCCGCGCATGAGGGGCAGACCCGCAAGTCGGGTGATCCGTACGTCACGCATCCGCTCGCGGTCGCGCAGGTGATCGCCGAGCTCAAGCTCGATGTCGCGAGCGTGTGCGCCGGCCTGCTGCACGACTGCGTCGAAGATACGAGCGCGACGATCGATCAGCTCGGCGAGCAGTTCGGCAAGGAGGTCGCGTTCCTCGTCGATGGCGTGACCAAGCTCGGCAAGCTGCCGTACTCGACGCGCGAGGAGCAGCAGGCGGAGAACTTCCGCAAGATGCTGCTGGCGATGGCGCGCGATATCCGCGTCATCCTCGTCAAGCTCTGCGACCGCCTCGACAACATGCGCTCGCTGCATCACCTCCCGCCGGAGAAGCAGGAGCGCATCGCGGCCGAGACGATGCAGATCTACGCGCCGCTGGCGAACCGCCTCGGTATCCAGTGGATCAAGGTCGAGCTCGAGGACCTCGCGTTCAAGTATCTCTACCCGGGCGAGTACGAGCAGCTCGCGACCGAGATCGCGAAGACGCGCGCGGAGCGCCTCGAGTACATCCACGCCGTCGAGAAGCTGATCCAGAAGGAGATGACCGAGAACGGCGTCCCCTGCGAGGTGATGGGCCGCGCCAAGCACCTGTGGTCGATCTATCAGAAGATGAAGCGCACGCAGCGCCCGTTCGCGGAGATCCACGATGCGATCGGCTTCCGGGTGATCACCGATACGCAGATGCACTGTTATCAGGCGCTCGGCGTCGCGCATCAGACGTGGACCCCGATCCCGGGCCGCTTCAAGGACTACATCGCGCTGCCCAAGCCGAACCTCTACCAGTCGCTGCACACCGCGGTGATCGGGCCCAAGGGCGAGCGCATCGAGATCCAGATCCGCACGAGCGAGATGAACCTCGTCGCCGAGCACGGCGTTGCCGCGCACTGGAAGTACAAGGAGGGCAGGCCGGTCGCCCTCGAGGACGACAAGAAGTTCGCGTGGCTGCGCCAGCTGATGGAATCGCAGAAGGAGCTGCGCGATCCGACGGAGTTCCTCGAGTCCGTCAAGATCGACCTGTTCGGCGACGAGGTCTACGTGTTCACGCCGCAGGGTGACGTCAAGGCGCTGCCGAAGGGCAGCTGTCCGATCGACTTCGCGTACGCGGTGCACTCGTCGATCGGCGACCACTGCTCGGGTGCGCGCGTCAACGGCATGATCGTTCCGCTGCGCTACCAGCTCCGCAATGGCGACACGATCGAGATCATCACGTCGCCGAACCAGAAGCCGAACAAGGACTGGCTCAAGCTGGTCAAGACGGCACGCGCGCGCACGAAGATCCGCTGGCTGCTGCGGCAGGAACAGCGAGACAAGGCGGTCGCGCTCGGCACCGACCTCGTCGACAAGGCGCTGCGCAAGCACGACACGACGATCGGCCGCGCGCAGAAGGAGCTCGCGCACGCCGCGAAGGAGCTCAAGCTGCAGACGGTCGACGAGCTGATCGTCCAGGTCGGCTACGGCAAGATCACGGCGCAGCAGGTCCTCGAGAAGGCGCTGCCGTCGCTCAAGAAGGCCGACGAGGCGCCCGCGAAGACCGAGTCGATGCTCAAGACGCTGCTGCGCAAGGTCACGCGCCGCACGTCGTCGTCGGGGATCAAGGTCGCCGGCGAGGAGGACATCCTCGTCCGCTTCGCGAAGTGCTGCTCGCCGCTGCCCGGCGATCCGATCGTCGGCTTCATCACGCGCGGCCGCGGCGTCACCGTGCACCGCCGCGATTGCGACAAGGGCCTCGATCTCGATCCCGAGCGCCGCATCGACGTCGAGTGGGACGGGCTGTCGAAGGCGCAGCACGAGGTCGCGATCCAGGTCATGTGCGCCGACAAGCCCGGCCTGCTCGCGCACATCTCGCAGTCGTTCACCGACCAGGGCGTCAACATCTCCCAGGCGCACTGCCGGGCCACCGAGGACGGCCGCGCCGTCAACACGTTCCACGCGCTCGTGAAGGACCTCGACCAGCTCAAGAGCGTGATCCGCTCGCTGTCGCGGATCAAGGGCGTGTTCTCGGTCGACCGCGTCTCCGCCGACCCGAGCTGATACGCTCGCAGCGTGAGCGGACTACTCATCCTCGCGATGACCTATTCGGTCGGCGCGAGCCACATGTACACCTCGCCGTGCATGCTCGCCGCCGCGGTGCAGCTGCAGCCGGGAGATGTGATCGAGGTCGATCCCGGTACGTACACCGATGCGTGCCAGCTGACGGCATCGGGGACCTCGACGCAGCCGATCACGGTGCGTGGCGTTGGCGGGGCGCGTCCCGTGTTCGATGCGACCGGCCTCGATCTCAGCGGCAGCGGCCCGGTGCCGCGCGCGATCTTCCAGCTGACCAACGCGAGCTACTGGGTGTTCGAGCACCTCGAGCTCAAGGGCGGGACGAACGGCAGCAACAACGGCGCGGCGTTCCGCGTGACGGCGGGCGGTCACGACCTGACCGTGCGCGACTGCTCGATCCACGACAACCAGGACGGCGCGATGTCGGACGGGCCGTCGACGATCGTGCTCGAGAACAACGACATCTTTCACAACGGCGCCAACGACGGGCAGAGCCACAACCTCTACCTGCAAGGCGACACCGTGCGCCTCGTCGGCAATCACATCCACGACTCGGTCGGCGGGCAAAACGTCAAGCTGCGGACGCGCTACGTCGAGCTCGTCGCGAACGTGATCGAGAATGCCGGCAACTACGAGATCGATCTGATCCAGGGCGCGTACACGTCGATGCCGAACGCGAACGCGGTGCTCGTGGGAAACCTGATCATCCGCGCGACCTCCGCCGACAACAACTCGCAGACGATCCTGTTCGGCACCGACAACCCGAACGACACGACGCCGAGCCGCAACGGCGCGCTGTACGCCCTCGGCAACACGTTCGTGCTGCGCAACGCGAGCAACCAGCTGTTCCACGTGCTGACGAGCCCGTCGCCGCCGCCCGCGACGCACGTCTACCTGACGAACAACATCGTGCACGCGACGGTCACGGGGACGCGGCTGACCTCGGATACGGCGACGTCGGATCTGACGACGGGCTCGAATAACTTCATCACGACGGGCATCGCTGGCGTTCCCGCGGCGCTGACCGGGACGCTCACCGGCGCCGATCCGGGGTTCGCGGGCAGCGCCGACTATCACCTCGCCGCCGGATCGCCGGCGATCGATGCGGGCGACGCCGCGCCGATGTACGCCGACGGCACCGGTGCGATGCAGAACGGCCGGCCGATGCTCGAGCCGACGCCGCCGATCGGCAGCGAGCCGCGCTACGTCGTCGGCGGAGGCGTCGACCTTGGCGCGTTCGAGTACGGCAACGCGCCGCCCGTCGGCGGTGACGGCATGTTCGGAGACGACGCCGGGAACGGCACGAAGAAGCCCGGCGGATGCTGCGATGCCGGCAGCTCGGGCGGCGGCGCAGGGCTGCTCGCGTTGCTCGTCGGCGTCGCGTTCAGGGCATCGGGCAGGTGCCGTCGGCCGTCGGCGCGAGGCACGCACCCTCGGCGTCGCACGCCCAGCCGCTCTGGCACTGACCGGCCGTGAAGCCGTAGTCGCGGCAGTAGTACTGGCAGGTCGCCTGCGAAGGCGCCGAGCCGCCGTTCGGATCGGGGAGCTGGCTGACGACGTACGCCGTGCCGTACTCCTCGATGTACTTCTGGCTGATCCAGCCGTAGCCCGCCGCCTCGCTGTTCTGGTCGCCGAACACCGTCGTGCCCCAGCTGTTCTTGAACAGGTAGAAGCCCTTCTGCATGACGGGCTGGCCGTTCGCGTCGACGAGCGGCTTATCGTCCTTGTCGACGGCCTGGACTTCCATGTTGTCGTCCCAGCCGAGGATCAGGATGCCGTGGCCGGCGCGCTCCTTGTGGCTCTCGGTGACGTCGTCCGCGTTCGGGTAGCGAACGATGCCCTTGTGCATCCACGAGCGATCGATCGGCAGCGTCGACGCGCCGTGATTCCACGCCTGGTAGAAGAAGTCGATGCCGACGCCGACGGCGGTGTGCTCGCCGGTGATGTGCGCCTTGATGTCGGTCGTGTTGATGAAGTGACCCGCGGGCAAGAACCACTTCTTTGCGTTCTTCGCCGCGTCCGGCGGATCGCCCTGCGTCCAGCACTTCGACGGCAGCTGCTGGGTCTCGGTGCCGTCGGGCTTGCAGTCGGGATCGTCGGCGGCCGTCCACTGCGTGCCGCGGTACGGATCGTCCGCTTCGGTGACGATGCCGAACTGGTGAATCGCCTGGACGTTGTCGGAGATGTTGCTGCCTTCGCTGTTCGGCAGGCTCATCAGCTGCGACTTCACGGCCCACTGGAGGTACTGCTCGGAGAACGACGGGTTCGTCGCGCCCGCCTTGATGTAGAGGTTCTCCATCAGCGCCGTCGTCGTGAAGATCGTGCACACGCCGCGGCGGTTCTGATCTTTGACCGGCGACTGATCCTTCAGCAGCTCGGTCGACTTCACCGGATAGGTCGCGTCGGCCTTGCCGATGTCAGGCAACGAGCCGTTCGCGGGCACGCCGTGGAAGACGTGCTCGTACGGCGACAGCGGAAAGTCCTCGTCTCCTGCGGGCTCGGTCTGAGCGCAGGCGGCAACGGTGGTGGCAAGGAGCGTGGCAGCGAGCAGACGCATTGCTTGCACCACCAAGCAAATGCCGGTCCGCCGCAAGCCAGCGAATTCGCGTGTGCGATCGCGGGCCGGCAGGTTCGCTAGCCGGCTAGTGCTAGCGCGTGCTAGCGCTTCGGGGCCGGCTTGCCGGGCTCGCCGAGACCGGCGAACAGCTCGGTCTTCGAGGCAGTCGACTTCTTGGCGAGCTTGTTCTTCCGGCGGCGGCCGGCCTTCTCGTGCTTGTTCTTGCGCTTGACGCGGGTCGCGGCGGTGCGGGAAGCCATGGGACAGATCCTTTGCGGGGAGGCGGAGGTTTCTAGCGCAGGGTGGTGCCGAGTTGCAATCCCTGGGGTATGCCCATACGATTCGCATGATTAGGGGAATTAGGCGATGAAGCTCTGCCCGAAGTGCCAGAAGCAGTTCAGCGACGACGCGAATTTTTGTCCCGTCGACGCTGCCCGCCTCGTGCCCCTGGAAGCGCAGGCCGCCGCGACCGACTCGCTGACGACCCGGTTCGAGGTCGGTCAGAAGCTCGGCGGCGGGCGCACCGGTGCGGTGCACAAGGCGACCGACAAGACGACCGGCAAGGCGGTTGTCGTCAAGCTCGTCGCGCCGGCCGTCGTCGCGCTGCCGGGAGTCGCCCAGCGCCTCGAGCGCGAGCTCAAGCAGCTCGAGCGCGTGCAGAGCGCGGGCGTCGCGCACGTGATCGCGAGTGGCAAGCGTGGCGAGGAGACGTGGGTCGCGATGGAGCAGATCGAAGGCGCGCACACGCTCGCCGAGGCGATCGGCGCTCGCGGTCCGATCGCGCTCGACCAGGCCGCGCATCTGATCGAGGTCATCGGCGAGGCGCTGATCGAGGCCGCGCAGGTCGGCGTCGTGCACCGTGACCTCGCGCCGAAGAACGTGCTGTTCGCCGGTCAGGACGTCAAGCTGATCAACTTCTCGCTGCCGGTTCCGACGAGCGACAAGGTCCCCGGCGTCCCCGAGTTCGTCGCGCCCGAGCAGGTCGATGGCCGTCCCGTCGATCAGCGCAGCAACCTGTACTCGCTCGGTGCGCTCTACTACTACGTGCTGACGGGCGCGCCGCCGTTCGTCGGCCACGCCGACGAGGTCCACCGCCTCCACCAGACCGGCACGATCAAGCCGCCGTCGCAGCTCGCGACCGTGCCGGCGCCGATCGAGGCCGTGATCATGCGCGCGCTCGATCGCAGCCCGACGAAGCGGTTCTTGACCGTGCGCCAGTTCGTCGACGAGGTCGGCCGCGTCGGTCACACCGAGGTGATCGAGCTCAAGAACACGGCCGCGATGGGCAAGGCGGGCGGTCGCCCCAAGGGCGAGCTCGTTCAGACGCTGATGGGCATCAACAAGGGCGGTGGGATGCCGGCCGTGCAGCCCGCGGCCGCGAAGCCGAACGTCGGCATGCAGACGGTGCTCGGCATGCCGTCGCCCGCGCACGCTCCGGCGCAGGTCGCCTCGGCACCGGTCGGCATGGCCGCGTCGGTCGCCGCGCCGCCGGTCGCGATGAGCCCGCTGACGCCGCCGGGCGTCGAGCCGCTCCAGAAGCCTGCGTCGCCCGCGTCGCCGTGGGCGCCGCCGCCGAATGTCGCGTCGGCTCCGACGGCCGCGACGCCGGCCGCGCCGGTGATGCCTCAGCCCGCGCCGCCGGTCGTCGCCGCGCCTATCGTGGCCGCGCCCGTGATGCCGGCCGCACCGCAGATGCCCGCCGCCCCGCAGGTCCCCGCTGCTCCGCAGGTCGCCGCGCAGGCGGCCGGCAAGAAGAAGCCCGCCGACGAAGGCGGTGGCAAGGGCAAGTTCCGCGAGACGATGTGGTTCAAGAAGGGCGACCTCGACGCGCAAGCGGCGGTCGCCGCCGCCGAGGAGCGCGCGCGCACCGGCAAGGAAGTCGCCGGCGACAAGGCGGACTCGCTGCCCATCGACGAGCGCTACAAGGACGACGGCTCGATCTCGCGCGCCGACAAGGACAAGTACTCGCTGCGCACCGGCGCGACGATGATGATGAGCACGATCAAGGACGCGCCGGGCAGCGGCACCAGCCAGAGCCTGAACAAGGTCGGCGAGGACGTGCTCGTCAGCGAGATGAAGAAGGGCCGCACCTGGGTGCTGCTCGCGATCGTCGGCGCGCTCGTCGCGATCGGTCTGATCGTCGCGATGATCGCGCGCTGATCACTTCGCGGTGATCCAGTCGGCGAGGTCGGTGATGACCTGCTCGTCGACGTGCTGGCCCGGCTTCTCGTACTCGGCCGGCGTGCTCGGACCTTCGCCCGGGGTCAGTAGGTGCGTCAGCTTCGGCCACACGACCAGCTTGTCGCCCTTCTTGCCGGCGAGCGCCTTCTGCCACGCCGGGAAGTCCTTCGTCGCGCTGACCTGGTAGTCGCGGCCGCCCTGGCCCACGAAGATCCGCAGCTTCAGCGTCGCGGCGAGCTTCGGCGCGTCGTAGCCCGCGAGGTCCTTCCAGTACGAGGCCGGTGCGAAGACGTGCATCTCGTCGGGCTTCGGCGCGGCGCCGGCCTCGAGCTCGTGGATGCGCTTGGCGTCGGCCTTCGCGTCGTCGATCGCCTTCTGCTCGTCGGGCGAGACCGTGCCGTCGGCGTTCGCGATGTACGTGATCTGATCGACGATGATGTCGGCGAGGTCGCGCGTCGGGCCGGCGAGGATGATCAGGCCCGCGAGGTCTTTGGCGTGCTTGGCGATCCGCGGCGCGACCCACGCCCCGAGCGAGTGGCCGAGCACGAACACGCGCTTGTGATCGATCTCGGGCTGCGCGGCGCACAGATCCGCGGCGATCACGGCGTCGTTGACGGTCTCCTCGTTGACGGTCAGGTCCTTCGGCAGCGACCCCGGCTTCGCCTTCGTGCGCTTCTCGTAGCGCAGCGTCGCGATGCCGTGCGCGGCGAGGCCGAGCGCGAGATCGGCGAACGGCTTGTTCGGGCCGACCGTCTCGTCGCGATCGTGCGGACCGGAGCCGTGGACGAGCACGACGCACGGCACGGGCCCTTTGCCCGCGGGCACCGTCAGCGTGCCGGGCAGGTCGCCGACGGCGAGATCACGCGATGTCGCATCCTTGGCGGCATACGCCGGCGCCTGCCACGGCTCGGTGCTGTGAGGCGTGCCGAGGTGGAGGCCGACGACCTGCTGCTTGTCGTCGAGCGCGACCAGCCAGTCCATGACACCGGCCTTCGCGAAGTGGCACGGCACCGCGTACACGGTCGGCTGGCCGGGCTTGCTCTCGAGCTTCGCCGGCGTGTCGCACCGATCGATCTTGCCGAGCTGCGCTTCGACCTCGCCCCACATCTTCGCCATGTCGGGCTCCGGCAGAGCGGCCGCGACCTCCGCCGATAGCATCGGGCGCAGCTCGGAGAGCTTGCCGACGATCAGATCGTCGACCACGAGCTTCGCACGCGCCTCGGCCGTCGTGGCTGCGGCGGGCCCGGTGGGCTTTACGGGCGCCGCATCGGCTGGGTGCGCGACGGCGGGCGGCGGCGTGACGGGCGTCGGCTTGCTACCGCACGCGGCGAGCACGAGACACGAGAGCACGCGCTTCATGCCCGGACGCTAGCACCGAACGTACACGACGCGCCTCACGACGCGATGCGATCACCGCCCGTCGAAGTCGTGCGCGGGCGCAACGCGGATCAGGTTGCTCTCGGGGTAGTAGCGGTACCAGAGGCCCTGCGCGGCGAGCACCGCACCGAGCGCCTGGTTCCACGGCACCGCCGCGAGTCGGATCGTCACCTTGCCGTCGATGCCCTGCGCCACGACGAGGTTGACGCCGGCGCCGCCCGACTTGACGATCAGCGCGAGCACGTCGTGCAGCGGCGCGTCCTTGACGTCGAGGTCGAGCTCCTTGCCGCCGGGCAGGTCGTTCGTCCACGGCGTGACGTCGTCGAGATCCTTGAGCGGCGCGATGCGCACGAGCTGGCTCGAGCCATCGAAGGAATAACCGAGCCCTTGCGCCTCGAGGATCGCGGTGAAGGCGTCATCGCACTGCGCGTCGCGGATGTTGACGGAGACCGGCACATCGACGCCGTCGGGCACGACGACCGAGAAGTCGCACGTGTTCGCGGCGAGCAGCGCGAAGTCGTGCAGCTTGACGTGATCGAGCTTCCACGACACGCGCTTGTGCGTGTGCAGCCGTTCGCCGAACCGCCGCTCGTGGTGGGGACCGTTCCACGGCCAGTCCCACTTCCATGTCCACGGCTGCATCTGCATCTCGAAGGGCGCCTCGCGGAACGCGCACTCGATCGTCGACGTCTTGCCGCCCTGGACGTCGAGCGTGACCTCGCACTCGCCACCGCCGGGACCGGCGAGCCGGAACTGGTGCGAGCCCGCGGCGACCGGAATCTCCTGGTTCGACGCGACCGTCGCGACCTGGTGGCCGTCGATGCGCAGCTTCGCCGTGTCGGCGCCGACGAACTGCACGCGCACGGTGCCGATCGGCGACGCCGGCGGCGCGTCGTGATGCGCGTGGTGCGCGAGCGCGAAGATGCTGCCGCCCGCCGCCGCGAACGCGACGCCTGCCGCGGCCGCGATCAGCGCGGGACGCCGCTTCTTCGACGGTGCCGCGACCGGCCCGATCGCCGCCGGCGCATCGAGCGCGGCGAGCGCGGCCTTCGCGTCGGGGAACCGCTCGCGCGGATCGTTCGCGGTCAGCTTGGCGAGGAATGCGCGCAGCTCGGGCGACGCGTTGACCTCGGCCTTCGCCTGCACGAGACGCCACGGCTCCTGGCGCGTCATCAGATGCATCAGCGTCATGCCGAGCGCGTAGATGTCGGTCGTCGCATCGACGAGGCCGGCGAGCTGCTCGATCGGCATGTAGCCGAACGTGCCGACCGTCGTCACGCCCGCGGTCGAGCCATGAACGTGCGCGGCGCCGAAGTCGACGAGCGCGATCGATCGGTCGTCGCGCCGGACGAGGTTCGCCGGCTTGATATCGCGATGGATCACCATCGGCGACAGCGACTGCAGGTAGACGAGCACGCCGAGCACCTGGCGCGCGAGCTCGCGGATCTCGACCTCGCTGTACCAGTGCTCGTCGAGGCGATCGAGCGCAGTGCCCTCGACGAGCTCCTGCGCGAGGTAATAGCGCGTGTGGACGCCGCGGCCCTCCTCGAACGACGCGAGGAAGCGCGGGATCGCCGGATGCTCGAGCGCGCGCAGGAACTTCGCCTCGCGCTCGAACTTCGCCAGCGCATCGGCGCCCGGCGCCTGCACGAATGCGAGCTCCTTGAGCGCGACGCGGCGGCCGTCGGCATCGTGCGCGACGTACATGCGGCCGTGCGCGTTCGACACGAGCACGCGCTCGACGGTGTAGCCACCGGGCTTGACGGCGGCGCCGCACGCATCGCAGCGCGTGGCGCGCACGAGGTCATCGCACGCCGGGCAGAACGTCGCGCGCGCCGCGGCGTTGCGGAGCTGCTCGTCGAGGCGGGCCTCGTCGGCCAGGATCTGGGCGAGCGCGGGGTCCTCGGCGATCGCGCGCTCGAGCGCAGCGACGTCACCGTCGTACTGACCCATCACGTACAGCTCGATATCTTCGCGGGTCGTCATCGGGCGAGCTCCTTGCGGATGTGGGCGCGCGTCTCGCAGAGGATCTGACGCACGCGTTGAAGCGAGAGACCGACCGCTTGCGCCGCGGTCTGGGCGGTGCCGCCGGGCGTCGCGTAGACGAGCCGGAACACGCGGCGCGCCTGCGGCGAGCACGTCTCGAGAGCGGCGAGCACGCGCTCGAGCTCCTGGCGGCTCGCGAGGTCGCGCTCGGGATCGCCGGCCGGCGGCTCGGGCACCGCGGCGAGCACGCGCATCTCGGTGCGCGCGCGCTGGTGCTCGTTGAGCGCGTAGAACCGCGCCTGGCGGATCGCCAGACCCGGCAGCTCGAGGTCGGCGAGCTTGCCCTTCGCGTACTGTTCGATCAGGCGCGTCCAGGTCATCTGCGTGACCTCGCGTGCCCGATCCGGCGGCAGGCCGAGCGCGAGCACACTGACATAGACCCGGCGGTCATGCTCGCGGATCGCGTCGTCCCAGGCAGGGGCGGCTGTCATGTAGCTAGAACAGCCCGGGCGCGAAAACGTATCGCCTCAAAATGCATCGACGCGCGCCCGCGTCGCCCCGTCGCCGACCCCGCCGGCGAGGTCGATCTCGCCCTTCACGCACATCGCGGCCGCCTCGACGATCAGGTCCGGATGCGGCCCGGCGACGCCGATCACCGTGACCTCCTTGGCGACGAGCTCACCCGGCAGGGCGGGGCAGGGCGCGAGCACGGTCAAGGTCGCGCGCGGGCCGGCAAGCTGGGCCGCGACCTCGGGCGCGCCGGTCGCGAGCAGCCGCAGCGGGCGGTTCCCCATCCCCTGCGCGGCGATCGCGGCGTGAACCTCGTCGGCGCGCGCCCCGACAACCGCGCAGCCCTTCGCGAGCAACCAGTCCGCGAAGTCGCCGCGCGTCTCGGCGACGACGGTCGGCGTGATGTCCTTCGCGCGCAGGATCTCGACGAGGAACCGCGTCACGGGCGTCGCGCCGGTGATCACGACGGGCTCGCGCGGCCCGAGGCCCGTGCGCGCGTACATCGTGTAGGCGAGCGCGACGTCGCCGGCAACGGCGGCCGCGGCCGGCACCGGCAGGTCGAGCCCATCGCCGAGCGCGACGACCCAGCGCGCGTTCGCGCGGATCCGCTTGCCGAGCTCGCGCGGTTTTCCGAGCGGGCACACGGC
>JAFAOG010000501.1 GCA_019237945.1 Deltaproteobacteria bacterium
TTCTTCAGTGTCAGTACCATCTCGATCGTGAGGTCGGGCGCGACCGACTCGTCGGGATTCTTCGCCGGATCGGTGCCGATACTGAAGTCCATGCGCGGGAACGCGTGCTGGCCCTTGATGCGGATCGAGTCCGCGGTCGTCGACAGCACGTCGAACGTCACCGGGTACGTCTTCGTCACGCCGTGGGCGGTGACCGTCGCATCGGCGGCGTAGGTCGAGCCCGACTGCTGCTTGACGTGATCGATGTCGATCGTCGCCGTCGCGAACTTGCTGACGTCGATGTACGACTCCGACTTGAGGTGGTCATCGCGCTTCGACGAAGCCGTGTGCAGGCTCGAGAGGTCGAGCTCGATCGTCGCCTTGCCGCCTTCGATGTGCGCGGGATCGAAGTCCGCCTTGACGACGCGGAACTTGTCGAACTCGACATGCACCGGGTCGGTCGGCTTCGGCTGCTGGTGATGGCCGAGCACGACGATGTGGTCGGCGGTATCGGCCGGGGCGGCGGCGGCCGAGCCGGTGGTGGCGGCCGAGCCTGCGGACGGAGCCGCGTTGTCGTGCTTGTGGCAGGCGAACAGGAAGAGCGCGAGGAGGATCAGCTTCATGGGGTTCTCCGGAGGACGAGGGACACGTGAATCGGGAGGCGGTCGCCGTCGAAGTCGCCGGCGTCGGGCGCGAGCGCGGTCTCGTGGATCGCGAGCGCGAAGTCGGCCTGCACGAGCAGCACGTCGCCGGTGAGGCCGAGGCGGGCGAGCGCCGCCGCGTCGGGCACGGTCAGCGTGCCGGTGACATCGACCCGATGGGTCTTGCCGATCAGCTCGACGGTCGCGGGCGCCCGGAACGCGAGCTGCGCCGGCGAGACCTCGCGCACGGCGGTGACGGCGTCGAGCTTGACGACGATCCGGGGGAACGTATCGGCGCGCAGGTAGCCTTCGCGCGCGTGCTTGGTGCGCTCGCCGACGCCCGTGTCGACCGCCGATGCGGCGACCGCGATTTCGGCGTGCGACGGCGCATGGAGGTCGGCGGGGTTGCCATCCCACGCGCCAGTGAGATCGTGATCGAAGCGCGCGTCGAAGGCCTCCCCGCCCGCCTTCAGATGCGCCGTGATCGCAGTGCCGGCGTGCGGGACGACGGCATAGTGACCGGCCGGCGCGGTGAGGGCACCTGCGATGCCCGCCTCGACGCGCACGGCATCGGCGGGAGGCAGCGTGTCGCGTGCGCCGGCCGGCGCCTCCCCGCTCGCGAACGCGGCGATCGGCAGCGCGAGCGACAGCACGGCCGGAATCCACAGCAGCTTGCGCAGCCGCGTGAAGCGCGCGAGCAGCGCCAGACCGATCGCGAGCGCAACGAGCACCGCACACGCCTCGAGGCCGATCCACAGCGGATGATGCGGGCTGACGCGCCAGCCGACGTCGGGGTCGGGCACGTAGAACCGCTTCTCGAACGCCGTGTAGACGTTATGCGAGCCCTGCAGCGCCCAGCGCGCGAGCGACGCGACGAGCGCGACCGCGGCGACAACGGCCGGCGCATACCGAGAGCGATGCACCTCGACGGAATACTACGGGACCCCTTCGGTTACTACAGCTGTAGTTGCTAATCACTGTTGCGGCAGCCGCGCCAACGCCGCCTTCGCCGAGGTGACGAGCGGGTCGCCGGCGGGCGCCTTCGTGCGCAGCGATACGATCCGCGTCCAGGCCGCGCGCGCGTCGCCGATCTTGCCGACTGCTTCATCGGCCTCCGCGGTCAGCTGCAAGCACGGCGAGACATAGGCGCCCCAGCCCCAGTTCATGATCAGCCGCGGGCGGATCACCTCGTCGCACGCGCTGACGACACCGGTGTGGTCGCTGGCCGCCGCGAGCTCGCGCGCGAGCAGCCACCACTGCGACATCAGGAAGCGAGCATCGCCCGATGCGGCGATCGACGCGCGGAACGCCCGGATCGCGGCGGCGTGGTCGCCGGCGCGGTGCGCGAGGATGCCGTGAGCGAGCTCGGCGACCTCGGGGTACGGCGCTGTCGCGAGCTCGGTCACGCGAGCGGTATCGTCGAGCGCGTCGGCGAGCAGCGCCTGCCCCAGTTGCATGTTCAGCGAGCGTTCGTAGCCGGGGACGAGCGAATCGGGCAGCGCATCGCGGATCGCCTCGAGATCGGCGCGCGTCGCGACGGGCAGGATCTGGCTGACGAGCATCGCGAGCGACAGCGCGCGCGTCGGGCCGGGAGCCAGCGTCGCGTAGCCGCGCATCGACGCGTCCAGCCACTTGCGCCGCGCCGCTTCGTCGCCGCGCACGTTCGCGAATCCCAGGCGCGTCGGCGCGTCCTCGGGCCACGTCTCCGCGAGCTTGTCGAGGATCGCCTCCGCGAGCTCGGTCTGCCCCGACAGCATGTACGCCTTGAGCAGCTCGCCTTGATAGATGCGCGCGACGTCGGGCGCCGCCGCGGGCAGCTCGCGCGACATCAGCTCGATCACCTGACCGTACTCGCGACGCGCCGACAGCACGTCGGGCTCCCAGCCCGGGTTGTAGGCGTCGCCGGTCGGCTCGGCGAGCGAGAGCACCCACGTGATGCCTTGCTCGTCGAAGTGCGACACGTAGAACGTAAACGCGTGGATCAGCGCGAGCCGGAACTTCGGTGCGATCGCGTTGATGCGGCGATAGATGCTCATCGCCTCCGCCGGCTGCCCGCCGTGGAACAGGCACTCGAACAGCACGTAGAGCACCTCGCGGTTATCGGGATAGCGCTCGGCGAGCGGCCGCATGACATCGACGCAACCCGCGTAATCGAGCGTCGCGATCTTCGCGGCGCCGCCGAGCAGGCCCTTCTGCGCGTCGTCGAGCTTGCCGCTCCGCACTGCCGCATCGATCTCGGCCAGCGCGGGCTCGGCGGGCGGCACGCTCCACGTCAGCGCGATCGCGTAGTAGTAGTGCGCGAGCGCATTCGCGGGATCGTGGTGGATCGCAGCCTTGAGGTGATCGACGGCCTCGGGAAGCTTCTCGCGCTCTAGCGCCGCGATGCCGAGCTGCAGCTCGCGATCAGCATCGAACGAGTGCGACGCGCTCGCGACGTCGACATCGTGACCGACGACGATCTTCGCGATCGACGGAGCGGTCTGGCGCACGACCTCGGGGACTGACTGCACGCTCGCGTCGCGCTCGATCCGATCGATGTGGCGGCCGTCGATGCCGTCGACCGCGATCGCGACGTGCACGTTGTCGCCGCTGCCCGTGATCTCGCCCTCGACGATGATGTCGGCGCCGAGCTGCTTGGCCGCCGCGACCCACATCTGATGCGGCGCGCCCTGCCCGGCCACGCCGACGAGCTTGTAGTAGCCGATCACGTTGACGTCGGAAACCCCGTGCAGCTCGAGACCGAGCAGGTTCGGCAGTCCGGCCGACGCGAAGTCGAGCATCGGATTCTTCGTCGTCTCCGTGAACGGCAACAGTGCGATCGTGCGATGCGCCGCCACCGGCGCTTTCGCGTGATGATCGCGCATGTACCTTGCGATGCCGCCGGCCGCGCCCGCACACGCGATCACGGCGAGCGCGATCGGCCACCGCGCGCGCGGCGCCGGGACCTTCGCCTTCGGCAACGACGCCGGGACCTCGGTCGCCTCGAGCGCGCTCGCAAACGCGGCGCCGTCGGCAAACCGCTCGCTCGCCCGGTCGCGGATCGCGCGCGTGATCGCGGCCGACAGCACTTGGTCCCCGGTCGCGGCCAGCAGCTGCGCGTAGTGATCGGCATCGCGCTCGTCTGCCGGCCGCTCGCCGATCGCCGCCTCGAACAGCGTCACGCCCGCCGAGTACACGTCGGCGCGCGCATCGACATCCTTGCCGCGCAGCTGCTCGGGCGCCATGTACGCGGGCGTGCCGACGCGCGTGCCCGGCATCGTCAGCTCGCTGTCGCCGAAGTGCGCGACGCCGAAATCCGCGAGCTTGATCTCGCCGCCCGTCCCGAGCAGCACGTTCGCCGGCTTGACGTCGCGGTGGATGATGCCCTCGGCGTGCGCCGCCGCGAGCGCGCGTGCGATCGCGCTGCCGATCCGCCGCACCTCCTCGACAGGCAATTTCTTCTCGCGCCACAGCCTCGCCGACAGCGACTCGCCGCGCACGATCTCCATCACGATGAAGCCGCCGTCGACGTCGACGTCGTGTACCTGCACGATCCCGGGATGACGCAGCCGCGCGGCCGCCCGCGCCTCGCGCAGGAAGCGCGTCCCGACCGCGGGATCCGCGTGCTGCTCGGCGCCGAGGATCTTGATCGCGACGTCGCGGCTGAGCACGCGATCATAGGCCTCGACGACGGTGCCCATGCCGCCCTCGCCGAGCGTGCCCTTCACCGTGAAGCGCGCGGGCAGCTTCGAGACCGGGCCTTTCTTGCGAGGAGCATCCGAGACGGTGTCGTCGTCCTCCTCCTCATCCGCGGCCACGTCTCATTGTACAAGGCCGCGGTCATCCAGGAGATGTGGCTGCATGTAGGCGATCGTGCTCACCGAGATAGTCGCGTAGTCGCGTCATGCCGAGCGCGGGCGCGATCACGTCTGCGCAAGCCCGACGCACGACCGCCCCGTCGACGAGATCGTCACGGCAGCGCCTGGACCTCGGCCTGAGAGAGCGCGCGGTTGTAGATGCGCAGCTCGTCGAGCATTCCCTGGTAGTGCTCGGAGTTGCCGTTGTTGTCGTCGCAGCCGAGCGCGATATCGTGACCGTCGAAGTAGACGGGCGACGAGTTGCCGACACTGTTCTGGCGCACGCCATCGACGTAGAAGCGCTCGTTGAGACCGTCGTACGTCGCGACGATGTGCTGCCACGTCTGCCCCTGGATCGCGCTGGCACCCGATGTGATCTGGTCGTTGCCGGCGCCGCCGTGATAGCTCGTGAACGCCTCCTGCGCCGGCGTGGCGGTCGTCTCGAGCTGCCACGAGTTCATCGGCATGCCACCGCCGTTGTCGGCGCGCTTGCTGACCTGGCACTCGCGCATGCCGAGTGGCGAGTCCTCGTTCGCCCAGATCGCGATCGTGAACTGCGGCGGCTGCATCGCGGCGGTGGCGGCGAGGTAAACGCAGTCGTCGACGCCATCGAACCGCATCGCCGCACTGATGTGCCCCGCGACCTGCGCGATCGGGCACTGCGGCGCCGTGCAAGGGCTCGTCGTGCCGCTCACGACATCGTGGATCGTGCCGTCGAGCGGCCAGTAGCCGATCAGATCCGAGGGCAGCGCGTCGCCCGCGACATCCCCGGTGACGCCATCGTGCGCGCCATCGCCGGTGCTGCCGTCGCCGCGCGCCGAGGAGTCGAAGCCGACTCGACCGCACGCGGCCACGAGACACAGCGCCAGGATCCGCACGTGCGGATCGTACCGCAAGCTCAGTGCGAGACGGCGTCGATGCGAGCGCGAGCCCAGCCGCTCTTCGCGACGAGGTTCGTATAGTCGCCGTCCTGCGGCTTGTCTCCCCACTTGCCGAGCTCGGCGTCGGCGGCGGCGAGATCCTTCTTCGCCGCCTCGACGTCGACATCGGACGCGGGGACCGCCTGCTCGACGAGGATCTCGACGGAGCCGGCAGGATCGATGCGCAGGTAGCCCGGACCGACCGCGTAGCGATTGCGCGCCTTGCTGCCGATCGTGAGCACGCCCGGCTTGAGCGCGGTGAGCATCGGCACGTGGCCCGGGAGCAGCTCGAACTCGCCGAGCTCGCCGGGAGCCTGCACGCTATCGGTCTCGGTGTGCGCGACGACGCCCTTCGGCGTCACCAGGTTCACTCCGAGGAAGGTCTGCGCCATGGCTTAGCCCTTCTTCGCCAGCTCGGCCGCCTTCGCGCGGACGTCGTCGATCGTGCCGGTCATCTCGAACGCCTGCTCCGGGAGGTCGTCGCACTTGCCCGAAAGCACTTCCTCGAACGAGCGGACCGTGTCCTCACGCGAGCAGTAGATGCCCTTGAGGCCGGTGAACGTCTCGGCGACGTGGAACGGCTGGCCGAAGAACTTCTCGATCTTGCGCGCGCGCGAGACCGTGACCTTGTCGTCTTCGGAGAGCTCGTCCATGCCGAGGATCGCGATGATGTCCTGAAGGTCCTTGTAGCGCTGCAGGATGCGCTGGACCTCGCGGGCGACCTTGTAGTGGCGCTCGCCAACGACGGCGGCCGACAGAATCGTCGACGTCGAGTCGAGCGGATCGACGGCCGGGTAGATGCCCTTCTCCGTGATCGCGCGGTTGAGCACCGTCGTCGCGTCGCGGTGGGCGAACGCGGTCGCGGGCGCCGGGTCGGTCAAGTCATCGGCCGGCACGTAGATCGCCTGCACCGAGGTGATCGAACCCTTCTTCGTCGAGGCGATGCGCTCTTGGAGGTCGCCCATCTCGGTGGCCAGGTTCGGCTGGTAGCCGACGGCCGACGGCATTCGGCCGAGCAGCGCGGACACCTCAGAGCCGGCCTGCGTGAACCGGAAGATGTTGTCGATGAACAAGAGCACGTCCTGGCCCTCTTCGTCGCGGAAGTACTCGGCCACGGTCAGCGCCGACAGGCCGACGCGCGCGCGCGCGCCGGGCGGCTCGTTCATTTGG
>JAFAOG010000235.1 GCA_019237945.1 Deltaproteobacteria bacterium
AGCGCGTTGTACGGAATGATCGAGATGCGGGGCCGGCGGCCGGTCGCCTGCTCGAACGCACGGGCCCGCTCGGCGAGGGCGCACGCATCGTCGTCGGAGTCGTTGACGCCAGCGAGCAGCGTGACCGCCCACATCGGCGAGAGCCCGGTGATCCGCGCGTGCTCCTCGGCGGCCGCGAGCACATCGGCGAGCGCGTGCGCCTTCGAGATCGGCATGATCGGGAGCCGGCGCTCCGCGATCGCGCTGCCGATCGACACCCCGAGCCGCACGTTCGGTTGCTCGCGCGCGAGCCGCACGATGCCGCCGGGCAGCCCCGACGTGCACACGGTGATCGCACGCGCGTCGATGCCCAAGGCGCACGGCTCGGTCAGCACGGCGATCGCCTCGAGCACGGCATCGAGGTTCGCCATCGGCTCGCCCATCCCCTGGAACACGACGCCGTGCACGCGGCCCGTGTGGAGTCGCGCGCGCACGACGCGAACCTGCTCGACGATCTCCCACGCCGCGAGATTGCGCGTGAGCCCGAGCCGGCCGGTCGCGCAGAACGCGCAGGCGAGCGCGCAGCCGACCTGCGAGCTGACACACACCGTGAAGCGACCCTCTCGCTCCAGCGGGATCCGCACCGTCTCGTAGCGCGCGCCATCGGGCGCCTCGACCAGGTACTTCACGAACGGATCGATCGCGCTCGGCGTCTCCTCGACCACGCGCAGCGCGGGCACGTTGCCAGCGGCGCGGACAGCGTCGGCCGCCTCGCGTCGAACGCGGCTCGTGGCGCGCACCGGCTCGCCCCGGTGGACCTGTGCGATCACCTTGCGGGCCTCACCGATCGTGATCGACGTGGCACTGCTCAGACGTTCGGGCGTGATGGCTTGAAGTGCGAGCATTCCGGAGCGTTACGAGATGACGTGAACCGTACACTTTGCTGGGAGGCGGATGCCACGGTACCCTTTTCTTCGTGGCGTACCCCGAGGTGATTCGAGTCTTCGCGACGTCGCAGGACCCGGACTTCGACGGACCTTGGCAGGCGAGAACGCCCTCCAATAGCACGGGCTCGGCCGTCGTGATCGGCAAGCGCGAGCTGCTGACCGGCGCGCATGTCATTGCAAACGCTACGTTTTTGCAGATTCAGAAGATGACCTCGCCCGACAAGGCGATCGCCCGGGTCAAGGCCGTCAGCCATGACTGCGACCTCGCGCTGCTCGAGGTCGTCGAGCCGGTCGACTTCCTCGACGACGTCGAGCCCGCCGAGGTCGGCGACATGCCGCGCCTGCGCGACGAGGTCGCGGTCGTCGGCTATCCGGTCGGCGGCGAAGAGATCTCGATCACCGAGGGCGTCGTGTCGCGCATCGAGGTCCAGCGCTACTCCCACAGCCAGCGCCACCTGCTCGCCGTCACCGTCGACGCCGCGATCAACGCCGGCAACTCCGGCGGTCCGGTGTTCGGCGACGGCAAGGTCGTCGGCATCGCGTTCCAGAAGCTGACGGGCGTCGACAACATCGGCGAGATGGTGCCGCCGCCGATCATCCGCGCCTTTCTCGACGGCGTGAAGAAGGGCAAGCGCCCCGAGATCCCGGCGCTCGGCATCACGACGCAGAACCTCGAGAACCCGTTGCTCCGCAAGCAGCTCGGGCTTGCCGACGGCGAGCGCGGTGTCGTCGTGCTGCACATCGATCACGGCGGCAGCTCCGACGGCGTGCTGCAGCCGCGCGACGTGATCACCTCGATCGACGGCCTGCCGATCGCGAACAACGGCACCGTCCAGTTCATGAAGTCGTTCCGCACCCGCTACGACGTCGTGCTCGGCTATCGCTACATCGGCGATCGCATCAAGCTCGACATCAAGCGCGACGGCAAGATGAAGACCGTCGAGGTCGAGCTCAAGAAGTGGTCGCCGCTCGTGCCGCGCTCGCGCTACGACGAGCCGCCGGCGTACTTCGTGTACGGCGGCCTCGTGTTCCAGACGCTGACCCGCGATTACCTGACCACGTGGGACAAGTGGTGGAACAAGGCGCCGAAGGAATTCCTCAACTACTACTACCTCGGCTTCCGCACCGAGAAGCAGCACGAGGTCGTGATCCTCACGCAGATCCTCGCCGACGAGATCAACGTCGGCTACGCGCACCTCTACAACGAGGCGATCGCGACGGTGAACGGCCGCGAGCCGCTCGACATGCTCGACTTCGTGCAGACGCTGTCGAGCGCGCACGGCGTCGTCGAGATCACGACCACGTCGGGCGGCATGATCGTGCTCGACGCCGACGACGTCCGAAAAGCCACGCCACGAATTCTCGCGCGCTACCACATTCCCCGAGACCGCACGCCCGGTCTGCCCGGTTCTGCCCCAGCCGTGGCGCCGATGCGCGCCGCCCTGCCCTGACACGTTCTGAAGAACGCGTGAACGGGGAACCTTGCCGCGTGCCGCGCGCGCGTCGCGGGCTAGCGTTTGGGGATGAAGACGTTGCTCGTGATGCTCGCGCTCGCAGCGTGCGGCACTGACAAGGTCGACGAGTCCCAGCAACCAAACCCGTCGTCGCCGGCCGACGTCTACTACAAGTGGGACGGCCGCCGCGTGCTGTGCTCGGTGCCGATCGATGATCTGACCGGCGTCACGCGCAACTGGACCGCCGAGGAGTCGCGCGTCAAGGAAGCGTCGAAGCAGGGCTGGGTGACGTTCGCGCACGCGCACATTCCGGGCACCACCGTGTCGCGCGATGCGCTCGATCAGATGCTCACGCTCGCCGACCAGAACCAGCTCGACTACATCCGGTTCTCCGACATGGACGCCGACCATCCGCACGGCGGCCTCGCGTTCGCGTTCGACGACACCTCGATCACCGAGTGGCTATCGATCCGCGACCTCCTGCAGGCCCACCGCGCGAAGGTGACGTTCTTCATCAGCAAGTGGCAGACCCTGACGCCCGACGACCTGCGCGGCATCGCGACGCTCGCCGCCGACGGCCACGACATCGAGCCGCACTCCGTCAACCACGTCCACGCGGTCGACTACGTCAGCCAGCACGGCGTCGCCGATTACGTCCAGCAGGAGGTCGTGCCGTCGATCGAGGCCGTCAACAACGCCGGCTACCACGCGACCTCGTACGCGTACCCGTTCGGCGAGCACGACGACGCGATCGACGCCGCCGTGCTCCAGGTCATCGGCCGCGTTCGCACGACCCCGGGCGAGTGCCCGCCGTAGTGCACCCCCATGCGCATCGCGCGCGCAGGCGTGATCACGCGATTGTAAGAACTTGCCGTCCCCACGCGGGGCGAAACGGTGTTCCTCTGCGCGCATGAAGATCCTTCCGTTCGTGCTCCTCGTCGCGGCGTGTGGCGGCAGCAACAGTCCCTCGGGCGGCCACAACCCGGATGCGCCGGCGTCGCAGATGGACGGCCGCGTGTTCATGGACGCGCCGCCGAGCGTGCCGGCGATGCTGACGATCGGAGGCACCGCACTCGACAACGGCCAGAACAGCTCGACGCCGCTCGCCGGCGCCGCGATCACGCTGAAGAACCGCACCGACGACATGACGCTCGCGACCGCGACCAGCGACGCGCAGGGCAAGTACTCGATGATGGTCGCGACGAACGGTCACGTCGTCGACGCGTACATCCTCGCGACGAAGTCCGGCTACGTCGACGCCGCCGCGTTCCCGGCCAAGCCGTTCGAGGCCGACACGTCGAAGGCCGACTCGAACATGATCACGACGAGCAACTACAACCTGCTCGGCGTGTACACCGGCCAGCAGTCGAGCAAGGGCATCATCATCGTCGAGGTGCTCGACGCGGCCGGCATGCCGGTGATGGGCGCCGCCGTCAGCAGCACGCCCGCTTCGGGCTCGGTCCTCTACTCGAGCAACAGCGGTATCCCGCAGAGCGGCTCCGCGACGAACACCGACGGCACCGGCTTCCTCGTCAACGAGACGCCCGGCTCGGTCATGCTCGAGGTGTCGAAGTCGGGCGCGACGTTCAAGACGCACGCGGTGAACGCGCGCGCGAACACGTTCACGTCGACGGTCGTCACCGAGTAGCGACGCGCTCGAGAAACGGCACGACGACCTCGCCGACGCGCTCGGGGCTCTCGACGAACGGCCAGTGGCCGAGGTTGTCGAGGTGGTGCACGTCGGCCTGCGGGAACACCTCGCGCTGCACGTCGGCAAAGCGCGCCGGCAGGTACGGATCGCCATCGCCCCACACGACGAGCACCGGCACGTCGAGCCCCTGCAGCCGCGCCGCGAGCTCCTTCGACGCCCCCGCGATGTCCTTCGTGTTGCGATACAGGCGCAGCACGGCGCGCTTCTGGCCCCAGTCGAGCGTCGGATACACGCGGTCGTAGAACTCGCGCGGCAGCGGCCGGCCGTTGTCCTTGTCGGTCGCCGCGCGCAGCGCCCACTTCGTCGCCAGCAGCTGGAACAGCTCGCCGAGCACCGGCGTCTGCCAGATGCGCGCGTACTTGTGCCACGTGTAGCCGAGCAACACCCCGGTGTTGATCAGCGTGAGGCTGCCGACGCGATCCTTGTGCTCGGCCGCCCACTGCAGCCCCCACGGCCCACCGAAGTCATGCAGCACGAGGTGCGCGCGCTGCACGCCGAGTTGATCGAGCAGCCCGCCGAGATACACCGCGTAGCTCTCGACGGTGTAGGGCCACTTCTTCGGCCGATCCGCATGCCCGTAGCCCGGCATGTCGGGCGCGACGGCGCGAATCTGGGGCGAGAGCCGCGCGATCAGCGGCGCCCAGTCGTCCTTCGGGCCCGGGTTGCCGTGCACGAACACGACCGCGCTATCGCGATCGTGCGGCCCGCTCTCCCACAGCTCCGACTTGATCCCGTCTACCGCCAGCGTCGACGTCGCGACCATGCGCCGTTGTATCATCGGGGCAGCGCGACGAGATCGGTGTGAAACTGGACGCGGAGCGAGGTCCACGCGAGGCGGCCGCCCGGCCCTGGCCGTGGATAGCCGGCGATGCCAGCGGCTGGCTGATCGACCGCGACCTCGACGGACCCATCGAGCCCGAGGCGCATCAGGCGGCAGTCCGCCGCGGTTCCGACGACCGTGGTCGCGATCAGGTGGATGCCATCGGCCTCCCACGCGACGAACGAAAACGGGGTGTCGCTCGCGAGCGTCCGCGTCGCGCCGGTGGCGAGCTCGACGACAATCACGCCGGCGCTCGTCGGAAGCGCCAGCAAGCGCCCGTCGGGCGAGAGCGCCTCCTCGAAGCCGTTGTGAACGGGCGAGCTCCTCGATTCGTATGCGATCGCGCCAGGCTCGAGCGTCGCGGGGTCGAGCCAGCGAAAGCTCCGCACGTGGTCATGGGTCGTGGCGAGCAGGCATGGCGGCTCGGCGAACCCCGCGCACAGAACGTCCGGATCCGCGTCCGCGGGAAACGCGAGTCTGCGCGGCGCGCCGGCCCGTGCAATCGTGCTGCGGCCGCTGTTCGTCACGCGCGTGATCAGTGCGTCACCCGCGAGCGAGACGTCGCCCGGCGTTGCCACCAGCGTGCGGCGAGCGCCAGAGGACGCGTCAAACGCAACCACGAGCGAGCCGGTCGACACGACCAGCGCATGATGCAGCCAGCCGACGGACATCGGTTCGATCGCCGTCGTGAGCTCGAGAACATGAACGCTGCGATCTGCTTCGCGCATACGCACCTCGATCTCGTGCGACTGCTGCCACAGCACCGCGCCGCGCGAGGTCACGTACATTGCCTCCGTGATACCCGACGGGACCCGTGCGAGCAGCGTGCCGTTCGCCGGCCGATCGACGTCAACGGCACAGATCGCCGTGCCGCCTTCATGGACCCCCGCAACGATCAGCTGATGATCGTCGGCCCAGTCGGCGGCGCGCACGTTGGCGCACGGCCCCTCGAGCGCGAGCGGCGCGGACGCGCCCGCGCTGTCGACGAGGCGAATCCGCGCCGCGTAGTCGATGACCGCGATCCGGCCCGCCGGCGAAATCCGCACCTGCTCGAGGTCGCCAAGCGTTGTTCGGCGGCGCACGACACCAGGATGAACCTCGTAGAGATCACCGAGCACGACGAGGGCGCCATCGCCGTACAGCGCGACGTCGGCGTGGTCGTATGGCGTCGCATCGGCGCCGCGCGCAAGCCCGTCGAGTCGTGCGACGAGGATCGGATCACGCCCGAGACGCCAGAGCTCCCACGCGCCCCCTCGCGTACCGGCCGCGATGACGGCGTCGCCCGCGATCGCGGCCGCGTCGAGCACGAGCCCGTCGGGTGCGGTCCACGTCGTCAGCGGCCTCCCCTCGAGATCGAGGACGTCGATGCGGTCTCCGAGCTTCGATACGACCGCGAATCGCGATCCATCGCGTGCGCCCGCCGGCAGCGGGTAGGCGATGTCGCTCGGTGCTTGCAGAACGCGTACGACCTCGAGACCACGCGTCGGCGGCGCCCGGTGGCGACCAAGGGCCACCACGACGACCGCGAACACGGCGACAAGTGCGGCCGCCGCGGCGGCGCGCATTCGCCATCGCTTGCGCCAGCGCTCGAGCGCGCGGACGAGATCGTCGACCGTCGGAAAGCGCACCGCAGGATCGGGATCGAGCGCGCGCCGCAGCGCCCGTTCGATCGCGCGGGGCAGCCCCTTCGGCGCAGGCTCGAACGCGCGCTCGGTGATCGCCGCGAGGCGCGCCGCGATCGGATCGAGGTCGGCGCGCTCGCCCGCAAACGGCCGCGCACCTGCGAGCGCTTCCCAGGCGGTCACCGCGAACGAGAACTGATCGGAACGGGCGTCGGCGGTTGCACCTCTGAGGACCTCGGGTGCCATGTAGGCCGGGGTCCCGCGGATCGCGGGAACGGCGTCGCCCGCGGGGCTGAAGTCGCTGACCTTCAGCTCTCCGTCGGGTGCGAGCAGGAGGTTGTCGGGTTTCACGTCGCGATGGAGAACGCCGCTGGCGTGCGCGGCCGCGAGCCCACGCCCGGCTTGGACGAGCCGCGTGACAATCGCATCGGGTCGCCGCGGCACGGCCAGCCATTGCCGAAACGTCTGCGGCAACAGCTCGAGCGCGATGAATGGACGCCCATCGAGCTCGCCGCCTTCGTAGACGACCGCGATGTTGGGATGCGCGAGGTTGGCCATCACCACGGCCTCGCGCCCGAGCGCAGACTCCGGCGAGCCGGGGCGGGTCAGCTTGAGGGCGACGCGGCGGCCGAGCGTGCGATCGCTCGCTTCCCAGACCTCGGCAGTGCCACCGCGGCCGATCACGCCCGTCAGCGTGAAACGACCGAACACCGCTCCGGGTCGTAGCTCCCCCACCGGCGGCGAGCATATATGATGTCGTGGTGGACTCGACGGTGTCGGAGGAGCGTGTGGCGCCGCAGCCACCGCCGGGCATGCACGCGGTGCTGCGGATCCTGGTCGCCGGCGGAGACCGTGACGCGCGTGCCTCGATGCATGTCGTCGACGAGGTCGATGTCGTCGAGCTGGTGCGCGGCGCACGCGATGCCCGGCGCGATGTTCGCGATGGGATGCGCCGACTCGTCCTCGCGCTGCCGGATCCGATGTGGTCGCGCGCGCAAGGACGGCTGCTGCGCGTGCGCGGCGGCTGGGTTGTCGACGATCCGCGCTCGAAGAACGGGGTAACGATCGCGGGGCGTCCGACGCGCGGCGCTCCCCTGAGGCCGAACGAGCTGTTACAGGTCGGCCGCACCGCGTGCTCGATCGAGATGGTCATCGCGGCGGCCCCCGCGCTCGACGCGATCGATCCTCCGCCCGCTGACGAGCGTGCGGCAATCGCGCAGACGAACCTGCCGATCGCGATCGCGGGCGAGACCGGCACCGGCAAGACCACGTTCGCACGCGACGTCCACCGACTCGGTGAGCGCGCGGGTCGGCTGATCGCCGTCGATGCCACGGCTGCGGCGCGCGATCCCGCGCTCGCGTCGGGTGCCGAGAACGGCACGCTGCTGATCGAAGCCATTGACGAGCTGGCTCCGCCCGATCAACCGGCGCTGCTGCCCGTGCTGCACGCGTACGAGCACCAGGCTCTCGTCGTGCCGACGACGCGCGCGCCCAGGCTCGTCGTCACGAGCCGCAACCGGATCGCCGACCCGGCACGGGCGGAACCGCTGCGCGAGGATGTGCTCGCGCGCGTGCTCGGCTTCGACATCGTGCTACCGCCTCTGCGTGCGCGGCGCGGGGAGCTTGCCGCTCAGTGGATCGCGAACGGCCTCGAGCCGACGACGGGCGCCGTGCGCGCGCTGCTCTGTTACGACTGGCCGCGCAACTACCGCGAGCTCGACCACGTGCTCGCGACGGCACGCGTGCGCGCGGGCTCCGCGCGGATCGATGTCGACCACCTGCCGCCGGAGGTGGCGGCGGCCGGCGATCAGGGCGTGCTGCGCGGAGCGACGCGCGCCGACGAAGCAACCACCGATTCGAGTGATCGCTCGCTGCGCGCCACGCTCGCGGCAAAGCTCCTCGAGCACCGCGGCAACCTCAGCGCCGTCGCGCGCGATCTCGGCGAGCATCGCGAGCAGGTGCGGCGATGGCTGCGCCGCCTGGAGCTCGACCTGGCCGCATTTCGTCGCTGAGTGGCGCTGCCACAGTCGCAGGTGCGATGCGCCGTGGCAGTGCCACACTCGCATCGTCGACGTTGCTCGGCTGCCGCGAGCGTGCGTAGGCTGAGCGCGATGCGGACGATGTGGATCGGGGTGGCGCTCGTCGCTTGTGGTGGTTCGTCGGGACACGCCGTCGATGCGCGAGGTGCGACCGCGATCGCGCTGACCGCACCGCACGCGACGGAAGGCCTTGTCGTCGGATTCCAGGACGGCAGCGGTGCATGGTCGCCGATCACGCCCGCGACGCCGGGGCACTACGCGTTCACGGCCACGCAAGACCGGTTTGCGATCGCGACCGCGTGTCTGGGTTCGCCCGGGTTCGTCACGGTGTTGGTGGCGACCATCGACGACGGCACGGCGTACACGTCTTCGACCGAATGTCGAGCGAGCGAGACGTTCGCGGGGACCGTGGCGAACGCGGGATCCGGTACGGTCGACGTGCACTGGGGGGATGGGTACGACACTGCGGATGGCAGCGGCATGTTCACCGCGACCGCCGTCGCCGGCCCCCATGACGTCGTCGCGATCTCGCATCGGTCGCTCGGCGGACAGACGACGTATGACACGGCTCTCGTGCAACGCGACGTCGCCGCCGGCTCTGCCGCGACGATCGACTTCTCGGCAGCGGTGGCGCTCGAGAAGCACAACGTCACCGTCTCGGGAGGGTCGGGCCTCACCGTGCAGGTCGGCGCGAACCTGACGACGGCGCACGGCACGAGCGTCCAGACATCTCTCGGCGGTGCGACGAACATCACCTACCTCCCGTCGTCGATGCTGGTGGCCGAGGACAGCTACATCACGAGCGTGCAGGCCTACGACAACACGTCGCTCCTCGTGGGTGCGATCCTCGTCGCCGCGTCGGGTGCCGACGGTGCGATCGACCTCTCAGCTCGCGCGCCGGCCACGTCGGTCACGGTCGCGTCGCGATCACCACTCGTTCTCGCGGCTACGTGGGTGCCGCAGTCCAGCGCGACAGCGTACGTCCTCAACGTGTATGACGGCGGGGGTAATGCCGAATGGCTCGTGACCGCAAGTCCTGGCGCGGTCGAGCAAGCGGGAACCGTTGCGCTGGCCCTGCCGGATCTGACGCCGCTCGCGCTGCCGGCGGGCTTCGCGTTTCCCGCCGGTTCGTTGTTCTGGACGGTGTACGCGTGGCGCGACTTCCGCCTCGCCGAGGCCGCGGATCTCGGCGGCTCGTTCACGCCAGGCAGCTACCACTACGTCGGCACCTACGGGTCGGTCACGCCATGATCGAGCTCGCGAACACGGTGGAGGACTCCGGTGTGTACCGCGAGCTGTTGCCGCGCGGCACGGCGATCGGACGCTACATCATCTTGCAACCGATCGGCCGCGGAGGCATCGGCACGGTCTACGCCGCGTTCGACCCCGAGCTCGATCGCAAGGTCGCGATCAAGGTGATGCGTCCCGAGACGCTCGATCGGCTCGAGGCGAGCGAGGCACGTGGGCGAATGCAGCGAGAGGCGCAGGCGATGGCACGCCTCGCGCATCCCAACGTCGTCGCCGTCTACGACGTCGCGATGTCGGGAGACGATCTGTTCGTGGCGATGGAGCTGATCGAAGGCGCGACCATCGCTCGCTGGCTGACGTTGCGCCCGCGAACGTGGCGCGAGATTCGCGACCAGTTCGTCCAGGCGGCTCGTGGTCTTGCAGCCGCGCATGTCGCCGGGCTCATTCATCGCGATCTGAAACCCGAGAACATCATGGTCGGTTCCGACGGCCGCGTCCGCGTGCTCGATTTCGGGCTCGCGCGCGCGGCGGCAGGCGCGACGGTCGAATCGGAGACGACGACGCGACGTGGGCTCGCAGACACGCAGCTCGGCGGCGGGTCACCGCTGGGTGTGTCGCTGACGCGAACCGGAACGCTGCTCGGGACGCCGGCGTACATGTCGCCCGAGCAGCATCTTCAACAGGACACGGACGAGCGAAGCGACCAGTTCAGCTTGTGTGTCGCGCTCTACGAAGCGCTCTACGGCGAACGGCCGTTCGGCGGAACCACCGTGCCCG
This sequence comes from Deltaproteobacteria bacterium, assembly GCA_019237945.1. GTDB lineage: Bacteria > Myxococcota_A > Polyangia > Haliangiales > Haliangiaceae > JABFXX01. The sequence continues at coordinate 10,598 of JAFAOG010000235.1, forward strand.
AGATCGGGATGGCGGTCCTCCAGGGCAAGCTGCGTCCACCGCCGAAGTCGACTCGCGTGCCAGGCTGGCTCCGCGCTGCCGTCGTGCGCGGCCTCGCGGCAGAGCCCACCGACCGCTACCGTTCCGTCGACGAGCTGATCGTCGCGCTGCTCGCCGATCCTGCTGCGCGCCGGCGCAAGATCGCTCTCGGCGCCGCCGCTGCGCTGGCGATCGCAGGCGCCGCCGTCGCCGGGCATCACATGAGCCGCGCATCGGATTCGTTCCAGACCGCGTCGGCCCCCGAGAACCTCGACTTCGAGCAAGGACCGCTCGGCGATGTTCCGTCGGGATGGTTTCTGTCGGGAACGAACCCGGCGGGATATCGAGTCGTCACGATCGCATCAGGATGCGCACATGGAGAGCGCTGTGCGGAGCTGCAGTCGACGGCGCCCGTCGCCCCTGACGCCTTCGGCACGCTGATGCAGACCGTTGGCGCGGCGTCGTTTCGGAGCAAGCGCGTGCGTCTCCGGATGCAGATCCGAAGCGACGGGCATGCGCGAGCGCTGCCATGGCTTCGTGTCGATCGTCCCAAAGGCCAGATGGGATACTTCTACAACTCCATGTTCGAGCACGCGGCCGGCTCTGCGTGGGAGCCGCGCGACATCGTCGGCAACGTCGACGCGGATGCGATCTCGCTCAACTACGGGCTCATGATCTTCGGCAACGGCTCGGTCTTCGTCGACGCCGCCGAGATCGTGCCCGTACGAAGCGATGTCCCGCTGACGGCGGACCCGATCGAGCACGAGCCGCAGAACCTCGACTTCGAGGCTGACACGCCGGGCCGCGAACCGAGCGGCTGGCTGCTGTACGCCGGAATGGCGAGCGTCGCGACGATCACGACGGCCGATCCTCATGGTGGCCGCAACTGCGTCGCGCTGCGCGGCGACGGCACCCAGGTAACTCAGCAGCAGGAAATCGATGCAGCACCGCTGCGCGGCAAGCGCGTCGTCGTCGCCGCCTACGTCAAGGCGAAGAACGAGGACTTCGCCCTATCGGTCATGACGAAGCGCCGCTCGAAGGACCAATGGTTCGAAGAGCAGCCGATCGAGGCGGGAGAGGCGACGAGCTGGCGTCTGCACCGCGTGATCGTGAACGTCGCGCAGGACGCGGAGCGCATCGTGATCGGTCTCGTTCCCGCGCGCGACAGTACGGTGTACGTCGATGATGTGGCCGTCACGGTCATCGGGACCGCCGACGACGTGCCTCACTGAGCGGGGGCGCTAGAAGCCGGTCGACTTCGGCGCCGGGTCGTTCGCCTTCGTGTAGCCGTGCGCGAGGATGTACGCCTCGAAGCTCGCGGAGTCGGCGCGCAGACCGTCGAGCATCGCGGTGACCGCCGTGACGGCGCGGTCGGCGGCGACGCCGGTCAGCACGGCCTGGCGACCCTGGTCGTCGTACAGCTGCTGGCCGACGAAGTGGAAGATGTCGTTCTGCGCGCGCCAGTCGAGCTGGCTCGCGGGGACGACGTTCGCGAACGCGGCCTTGACGGCGTTGACGAGGTCGGGGTGCTTCTCGTTGAGGAAGCGCGTGGCGAGCTGCTTGAGCGTCGCCATGTCGGGGTACTCCTGCATGTCGTTGCCGCCGTTGAGGACGTCGGCGTACGACGGATCGCCCGGCTTGAGCTGCGTGCCGACGATGACCTGGCCGAGGACCGGCTTGCCCGTCGAGTCGGTCTGGCCCGGGCGAGCGAGCGCGCGCGCGACGAGGCCGTAGAACTGCACCTCGGTCATGTTGTAGCCCCAGCCGAGATCCGCGTTGCCGAACGCGACGCCGCGGTAGTCCTCGATCGCCATGACCGCGAACCAGTCGGTGAGCGCGCTGCGGCCGGTGCCGGACAGCAGCGAGGCGGAGTGGTTGTCGGACTTCGTGAGCAGCTCCATCACCGTGCGGCCGTAGGCGGCGTCGTCGGTGGCGGGCATCGCGCCCATGTCGAGCAGCTGGCGACCGAACG
>JAFAOG010000605.1 GCA_019237945.1 Deltaproteobacteria bacterium
CAGGCCCGGCGCCGAAGCGCGGCCGATACGAATGAAGATCGCACGCGCTCGTACGGAGAGATCCTGGTCACGTGCGCCGCTTGCCATGCGACCGCCGACAAGGCGTCGAAGTAGCGACGCGTCTGGAGGGGCATGATGGTCGGGCTCACGTCCACACAAGCCGCCGAACGTCTCCTGACCTTCGGCCCGAATCAGCTCGTCACCGCGGCACGCTGGCATCGCGTCAAGCAGCTCGCGCGCATCGTCGCGGACCCGATGGCGATCATGCTCGCGGGCACGGGCGCACTGGACCTCATCCTCGGCCGTCGCCTCGATGCGATCATGATGTTCGTCGCGCTTGCACCGGTGCTCGGCGTCGACGTGATCCTCGAAGCGCGCTCGGAGCGAGCACTCGCCAGGCTTCGCGCCGCGGTCGCGCCGATGGCCCACGTGCTGCGCGATGGCGCCGAACGCTCGATCGCGACCAGCGAGCTCGTGCCGGGCGACGTCTTGATCGTCCGCGAGGGCGACCTCGTATTCGCCGATGCAACGGTGGTCGATGGCAGCATCACCGTCGACGAGTCGCACCTCACCGGTGAATCAGAGCCGACCGTGCGTGGCCTCGATGACCCGATACACGCGGGTTCCCGCATTGTCACGGGTCGCGCGCACGCCGAGATCACGGTCACCGGGCGCGCGACGGCGTACGGCAAGGTCGCCACGCTCGTTGCCGCGGCGGAAACCGGCGCGACACCGCTGCAGAACCGGATCTCGCGCATGATCCGCCGGCTCTACACGGCCGCCGTCGTTATCGCGTCGGGGCAACTCGTCGTCGATCTGCTTCTCGGCGTACCGACAAGCACCGCGCTGATCGCCGCTGTCACGCTCGCGATGGCGGCTGCACCAGAGGAGTTTCCGCTCGTCTTCACCGTATTCCTTTCGCTCGGCGCCGCACGCCTCGCGCGACGCGGCTTGCTCGTGCGCCGCCTGGTCAGTGTCGAGGCGCTGGGATCGACGACTGTGATCTGCGTCGACAAGACCGGAACGCTGACGGCGGGCCGCTTTGCGCTCGAGCAGCATGTCTCGCTGACCGGGGACGACCACCGGCTGCTGGAGACCGCCGCGTTTGCATGCGAGCCACGGCCCGACGACGCGATGGAGGTCGCGATCGCGGACCATTGCCGCGAGCACGGCATCGACGTCGTCGAGCTCCACCGCGCGGCGCGCCTGGTCGGTGACCACCCCTTCGAGGTCGCAGGCCGGCACATGACGCACGTTTGGCAGGCGGGCGATCACTGGGTCGTCGCGATCAAGGGCGCCCTCGAAGGCGTGCTGGAGCACTGCAAGCTCACTGACGACGAGCGTTCGCGCGCACTGACCGCGATGAACGAGCTTGCAGCGGCGGGCATGCGCGTGCTGGCCGTCGCGCGGAAGGACGGTGAAGGGCGTGCGCCTGTCGATCGCGAGACAGCGGAGCGAGATGCGACGCTGACAGGCCTCCTGGCATTTCGCGATCCGGTGCGCCGTGAGGCGCGCGCCGCGGTCACCGCGTGCCGCGAGGCCGGAATAGCGCTGAAGGTCGTCACCGGCGATCACGCGCTAACGGCGCGCGCCGTGGCGGAGGCGGTCGGGATCGAAGTCGCCTACGATCGCGTGTTGACCGGTGACGAGATCGACGCTCTCCCCGACGCGTCGCGCACCGAGCGCATTCGCAAGGCCACCGTCCTCGCGCGGATCCGCCCGGAGCAGAAGTACGCGATCGTCGACGCGCTGATGACGAGCGGCGAGGTCGTCGCGATGGCCGGTGACGGCATCAACGATGCGCCGGCGCTGCGGCGCGCGTCGATCGGCATCAGCATGGGCGAGCGCGCCACCGATGTCGCGCGTGATGCAGCCGGCATCGTTCTGTTGCGCGATGACCTCGGCGCGATCGTCGAGACCGTGCGCGAGGGCCGCCACATCTACCTGAACCTACAGCGCGCGTTCCTGTTCCTGGTCGCCTTTCACATCCCGCTCGTCGGGCTCGCACTCACGACGCCGCTCGTCGGCGTGCCGATCGTGCTGCCGATTCATCTCGTTTGGCTCGAGCTCGTCATTCATCCGATCTCCGCGCTCGTCTTCGAATCGGAGCCGGCACCGGCCGACTTGATGCGCAGGCCGCCGCGCCCGCCGCAGCAGCCGCTATTGCCGCGCGCGATGCTGGTCCGCTCTCTGATCTCCGGCTCGATCCTCGCGCTCTCCGCGCTCGCGATCTTCGTGTGGCGCCGCGGAGCCGATGAGGAGGTCGCCCGCACCGCGGCCCTTGCGGCGGTGCTCACCGGCGGCCTGGCCGTCGCATGGGTCGAGCGCGGGCTCGGTGTCCCGTGGTGGCGAGCCGGCATCCCGCGAACGGCGCGGTTCTGGGTCGTCGCGTTGCTCGTCGCGGCGAGCCTCCCGATCGTGCTCGCGATCCCAGCGGCTGCGCACGTCATGCGCGTTGCCCCGATCGGTGGCGTGGACGTCATGGCAGCGGTGCTGGCCGCATTCGCCGCCATTGCCTGGCGCGTTCGCCCTCTTGCCGTCTAGGTGTCGAGACGCGCAAGCCCTGCACTCGCTGCGAACCCCGCCGCAAATCTGTCGCTTGTTTCGGGCGCGCCCTCGGCGAATCGCTGGCACGGTTGTCGCTCTACGGGTGGGTATGTCCCGTACTGGCCGAATCTTGGTAGTCGATGACGAGGCGAATGCTCGTACCGCACTTGGCGACTTGCTCCGCGACGCCGGGTTCGAGGTGGAGATCGCCGCGGATGCGTTCAAGGCGCTCGGCAAGTACGACGCTTTCGATCCGCACGTCGTCGTGACCGACCTCCACATGCCCGGCATGGACGGCATCGAGCTCGTCAAGCAGATCCGCGAGAAGGAAGCGCCCGCGGAGGTCATCGTGATCACCGCGTTCGGTGACGTCGAGACAGCGGTCGAGGCGATGCGGGTGGGAGCCGTGGACTACATGACGAAGCCCGTGCGCTTCGACGAGCTGCTCATCGTGCTCGACAAGGTCCTCGAGATGGGCCGGCTGCGTCACGAGACTCGCGTGTTGCGCGCGCGGCTGCGCGACCGACTCAACCCGACGAACATCATCGGCAGTGCGCCGGTCATGCAGAACGTGTTCGAGATCATCGAACAGGTCGCGCCGACAACGGCTACCGTGCTGATCACGGGCGAGAGCGGAACCGGCAAGGAGCTCGTCGCCAATGCGATACACCAGCGCTCGCCGCGCGCGAGCGGCCCGTTCGTCAAGCTGCACTGCGCCGCGCTCGCAGAGTCCCTGCTCGAGAGCGAGCTGTTCGGTCACGAGAAGGGCTCGTTCACCGGCGCGATGGCGCGCAAGGACGGCCGGTTCTCGATGGCGGATGGAGGCACGCTGTTCCTCGACGAGATCGGCGAAATCTCGCCGTCGATCCAGGTCAAGCTGCTGCGGTTTCTTCAGGAGCGCGAATTCGAGCGTGTCGGCGGGACGCAGACGCTGAAGGTCGACGTCCGCGTCGTGGCTGCGACGAACCGCGACCTACAGGCCGAGGTTGCGGGCGGCCGGTTTCGCGAGGACCTCTACTACCGCCTCAACGTCGTCACGATCGACATGCCCGCACTGCGCGACCGGCGCACTGACATCCCCGCGCTCGCGCAGAGCTTCCTCGCTCGTTACGCCAAGGCGAACGACAAGCCGATCGACGGCTTCGATCCGACCGCGCTCGAGTACCTCGCGAGCTACGACTGGCCCGGCAACGTGCGCGAGCTCGAGAACGCCGTCGAGCGCGCCGTCGTGCTGTGCAAGGGGCCGCTGATCGAGGCAAAGCATCTGCCGCCACGCCTGAAGCCCGCGACGCTCGCCCGCCTCGGCGCTCCGGTGATTCCGGGCGCGTCGATGGAGGAGCTCGAGCGCTACGCGATCCTCGAGACCCTCAAGGCGTGCGGCGGGTCGACCTCCAAGGCGGCTCGGATCCTGCGCATCAGTGCGCGTACGATCCAGTACCGCATGCACCAGTACAACGAGGCGCGGCGGTCGCACATGGCCGTCGTGCAAGACGACGTCGGGATTAAGCCGTAGTCAGTCCGCGCGCTCGAGAACGCTGCCGAGTGCGCGCAGCGCATCGATCGTGGTGAAGATGCCCTCGACGGTGCCGTGCGCGTCCACGATGACGGCGCTCCCTGCCTTGCGCTCGGCCATCGCGGCGACGACGCGGTCGAGCGGCTCGTCGCGAACGACCTTATAGACGTCCTCCGTCATCGCGTCCTCGACGTCGAGGTCGGGATCATAGTAGCGGCGAAACCGCTGCACGTCTCGATCGCTGAGCACGCCGACAAGCTTGCCCGCATCGAGCACCGGCAAGTGCCGTATCGCATGCGTGCGCATCATCTCCTCGGCCGTGTCGAGGGGAGCGTCGTGGCGAATCGTCCAGGGTTGCGATGTCATGTATCGAGAGATGGGTGGCATCCACATGCAGTGCGCTGTTGCAGCGAGCGTGCCGTGGCATTGCAGTTGCTCTCTCCGCGGTCATGAAGACGATGCTTGGCTCGGAGGTCCTGTTGAAGCGCGGCGACATGGCGGTACGAGCGCGCGACACAGCGGACTTGCGGCGCGTGGCGCTCGCGCTGGCGAGCCGGATCGGAGACCCGCTGCGCGACCGATTGTGTCGATTCGCGTGGATGTGCGACCACGTTCCGGCAAAGTCGCTTGCCGGCTGGAAGCCGCTACGCGCGGCCGTGGCCCATCGCCTTGTCGTCCAGGGGAGCTGAGATCGCGAAATCCCCGCGAACCGGCCGAGCGACGCGCAACAACGTCGCAGAAAGCACGGCCACCCATAAAAGATACGCGCCGAGGTCGATGCGTTCGAACACACCAAGCCAGGGCGTGGGGGCGTTCGCGCCGACGGCTGGCGCCTGCAGGAAGGTCAGGCCGCCGCTCACGACGAGCACGGCGAGTGTCGCGAGCGTGAACAGACGGAACTTGCCGCCGAGCGCCGATGTCCCCGATGCGATCGCGATGAAGATCAAGATCGTCGTCACGACAGTGAAGGCAATGTGGCCGACATCCGTCATGGACGCGGGCACGCCCCGTTGGTGCATCGGCGGCCAGAACGGGCCGAGTGCACCGATCACGATCAGCGCGACAGCAGTCACGCGGAGTCGCCGCGTCATCGACGAACGCCAGACGCCCACGCCGAAGGCGACGAGCAGGCCGGCATAGGCGAACGCAAACGGCAGCCACACGGGGCGCGAGGGCGCATCGACCGCAGACAGCTCGCTGATCGTCTGCGAGGCGGAGCGATACGCTGGCCAGGCCAGCGAACCGACGATGTTCGCGACCACGTACACCACGGACGACGCGATGCCGCAGGCGAGGAGCAGCCTCCTCACAACGCCACCGCCTCGCGCCGCGCGGTGCGCAGGTGGGTGAGACAGCCCGCGGGCAGCTCGGCGCGGATGAGCTCGATCGCGCGCCTCGCTTTGTCGAGGAAGTCGTGTGTCGCGGGGATCTCGAACCGCCGCGGGTGGCCGGCCCACACCGCCGCGATTCGCGCGTCGATCTCGGCCGCCTGGGCAGGAGTCTCGAGTCGCAGTGGGTTGCGATGGTTGTAGTCGTCGACCGGTGGCACGCGCAGGTGGATCACGATCGCGTAACGCGCGAGCTGCTCCTCGAGCGTCGTGCCGACCGATCGCCACAGATCGTCGGGACCGGGCCAGTACGCCAGCGAATCGACGGTGCCGCGGTCGCACAAGGCGATCGCGATGTCCGCAGTCGCCACGGTCGCTTCGAGCTCGCGCTGCACGTAGAAGATCGCGCGCTGCGCTGCACATCGCAGCTCGGGCGCCGGACCCCGCGGGAAGCCGCCGCCGAACAGGATGCCGGCGGACTCCGGTAACACGCGTACGTGCGAGCAGAGCGCGCGCCTCACTAGCTCGAGCACGGCCGTCTTGCCCGCACCCGGGCCACCCGTCAGCACGATCCGCCGCTGGGGATGTCCCGAGCCGCAGTCGCATGCGTTGGCGGCTGTCATGGCTGCCCCTCTCGGCGCAGGCGAATGCGCGCGTCCACCGCCACGGCGCCAGTCCGCAGCACGATCAGCGGATTGAGATCGAGCTCCGTGATCTCCGGGGCGACCTCGACGAGGGCCGCGACCCGTTGGATCACGTCCAGCAGCGCGCGGCGATCGACGGCAGGGCTCCCGCGGAACCCATCAAACAGCGCTTTGCCGCGCAGCTCGTCGAGCATCTCCGCGGCATCTCTATCCGTCACGGGCGTCACGCGAAACGCGACATCCTTGTAGAGCTCGACCGCAACGCCGCCGATCCCCGCGACCAGCAGCGGGCCCAGCGACGGATCGAGCGTCATCCCGACAAGCGTCTCGACCCCGAGCGGGACCTCGCGCTGCACGACGAAGCCGGTGAGCGTCGGGATCCGCGCGCGCATCGCGGTCGCCGCCGCAAACACTTCCGCTTCGCTTGCGAGCCCGAGCGCGACACCGCCGGCATCAGTCTTGTGAATGAGGCCCGGCGCCACCGCCTTGAGGACGACCGGGAAGCCGAGCTCCCGTGCGCATGCGCCGGCCGCGTCCGGATCGGCGTCGCAGCGGCGATGGTAGGCGACCCGAATGCCGACCGCGCCTAGCAGTGCGCACACGGACGAGAAGTCGATCCAGCCGTCGGTCGTCCGTGCCGCGCGGATCCACTCGCGCACCGCCTGTTCTTGTGCCGGCGTCAGGCGCAGGTGCTCGCCGCGCGGGCGTTGCCGCCACCGTTCGTAGCGAGCCGCGAGCGAGAGCGACAGCGCCGCGTTCTCGGGGAAGCTGTACGACGGCAGCTTGCCGCGCGGTCCCTGCGCGAGCGCCGGCGGCGTACCTTTCGAGGACATGAACACCGTCGCGACCGGTTTGGTCCGTGGGATCTCGCCCGCACCGCGCGCGATCGCGGCCGCGACGTCTTCGGGATTCGTTACGAGCGGCGGGATGTAAATCGCGACGACCGCGTCGACATTGGGATCATTCCCGACGGCCGCGAGCGTTCGTTCGAAGTGCTCGGGCGGCGCGGACGCGATCATATCGATCGGGTTCGCCAAGCCGGCTTGTGCGGGCAGGAAGCTGCGCAGCTGTGCGAGCGTCGTTTCGGCGAGCTTCGGCAGCACGAGGCCGTGGGCTTCGCAGGCGTCGGCGAGCAGGATTCCGGGGCCGCCGGCATTGGTGACAACACCGATGCGATTGCCCAGCGGTGCCGGCTGCGTCGAGAGCAGCGCCGAGAGGTCGAACAGCTGCTCGAGCGTGTCGACGCGGATGACCCCGGTCTGCGCGAACAGTGCATCGATGCCGACGTCGATGCTGGCGAGCGCCGCCGAATGGCTCGACGCCGCGCGCGTGCCGGCGGCCGAGCGCCCCGACTTCACCGCGATGATCGGCTTCTCGCGGGCGACGTCCGGTGCCAGCCGCGCGAAGGCGCGCGGGTTGCCGAAGCTCTCGAGGTAGAGCGCGATCACGCGCGTATGTGGGTCATCGCGCCAGTATGCGATCGCGTCGTTGGGCGAGACGTCGGCGCGGTTTCCGAGCGAGATGAAGTCGGCGATCCCGAGATCCATCGCGCGTGCGTGATCGAGCAGCGCCAGCCCGAGCGCTCCGCTCTGCGTCGCGAACGAGATCGTGCCGGCCGGCGGATACACCGGGCTGAACGTCGCGTCGAGACGGATGTCGGGCGCCGTCGAGAGCACGCCCATGCAGTTCGGCCCCACGAGCCGCATGCCCGCCGCGCGCGCGGTCTCGCGCAGCCGCGCCTCGGTCTCCTTACCGACGCCACCGACCTCGGCGAAGCCCGCCGAGATGATCACGACGGCGCGCACTCCGGCCGCGGCGCAATCCGCGACGACGCGCTCGACGGACGCGGCGGGAACCGCGATGACCGCTAGATCGATCGGCGCCTGAATATCGAGGACCGAGCGGGCACACGGTCGACCGGCGAGCTCGGGCGCCGACGGGTGCACGGGGTAGATCGCGCCGCGGTAGCCGTCGCGGATCAGCGTATCGAGGATCGCGCGCCCGATACCACCAGGCGTCCGCGATGCGCCGATCACGGCCACCGAGCGTGGCGCGAAGATCGGGCGCAGGCTGGCCGCCGTGGCGAGTCGCTCGCGCTCGGTGGCGAGTCTCGCGAGGTCGTCGGTCTCCGCGGTGGGCATCGCGATGCTGTAGACGGCCGAGTCGAGCGTCTGCTGTGCGCGCATGCCGCTGCGCTCGAACACGTCGAGCATCTGGGCGTTGTCGGACTCGACGAACGCGTGGAACTTCGTGATGCCCTGCCCTCGCGCGATTTCGGCCAGCTGCTCGAGCAGGAGGGTTCCGAGCCCACGCCCGTGATGTGCGTCGGCGATGTCGAATGCGATTTCCGCGGAATCAGCTGACGTCCGCGCGTAGCGAGCGATGCCGAGCACCTCCTCGCGGCCGCGCCGCCGCACCACACCGGCGAGAGCCATCGCGCTCTTGCCGAGCTCGTCGAGCCACGTGAGGTCAGAGGCCAGCAGCTCACGCTTCGCGACGAAGAATCGGTGCCGCACCGATTCGGGGCTCATCCGCGCAAACACGCTGCGGATCGCCTCGCGGTCGGAACGGCGCACCTCTCGAATCAGGATCGACGTACCGTCGCGTAGCACCGCATCTCGTTCATAAGTCATAGGGTCTTCGTCTCCGCTTCTGCGTTGGTGAGCTCGTCGATCAGTCGTCGCCACCACGGACGCGGCCACTGCACCGGCGTTCGCGGCACGTACCCGAACGCCTCGCGAGCACGTCGTCCGTCGAGCAGTGGGCCGATCGGCGGCCGCCGCGCGCGGGGCACCGGGATGTTCGGGCGCACGCTCTCCGCGATCGCGCGAGACAGCGGGAGGGTGTCGAGGCCCGGGATGTTGAACACGCCGACGGCAGGAACGGCGACGGCCGCGACGAACGCGCGGGCTGCATCGGCAAGCGACAACAGATTCACCATCGGATCGAATCCAATCGGCCGCAGACACGCGCGCGACGACAGGTACTGCCAGAGCGCGCTGCCGCACCCCGCCGCGAAGACCTCGGCACACCGCAGCACCGCGATCGCGAGCCGGCCGCCGGGGTGCGCGCACACGGCGAGATCCGCTTCGAGCCGCTCGCGAAGCCACGCCGGCGCGTGTGGCCGGAAGTCGAGCGGCGCGTCCTCGGCGACGATGTTCTGCGTACTCGTCGCGTAGACGCTGCCGAAGCTGCGATAGACGAAGCGCTGGATCGTCGGATGCTCGGAGCATGCGACAACGAGCTCGCGCGTGACCGCAGCGCTGCGCGTGTCCACATGCACGATCGTCGTGATCGCGTGATCGCGCGCCTCGCCCCACAGGAGGTCGTGGAGCGCGCGTGCGTGCCTGAGGTCCACCGCACGAACCTCGACGCGATCGCAAAGTCGCGCTGGTTCCCGATCCACCGCGAGCACGGCCTCGACATCGCGAGCCCGCAGCAGGTGATCGATGATCGCGGTGCCGAGCGGTGTCGCCGCACCCGTGACCAGGACTCTCATCGGAACCATCCGCGGCGCGCGTTGCGCTGGTCGGTGACGAGCTGCTGCAGGGCGGCTCGCACGCGTTCGGCGGCCGCCGCGACGACGTGCGGATCATCCGCGTCGGCAGCGACATGATCGCGGTCGAGCTGGATCGGCGCGCCGTACTGGATCCGGTAGTGCGTCGGCAGCGGCAGCGGCACGTAAGGAATCGGCCAGTACGGTGCGCCGAACGGGCGGACCCGAAGCGTCTTCGCCGCGAGTGGCCAGCTCTCCTCGGCGCCAAGGATCGCCACTGGCAACACCGGCGCGCCATATCGGATCGCGAGCTCGGCGAATCCGACGCTCCAGTGCTGCAGCTGATACCGGTCGCGAAACCGCTTCGCCGGCCCGCTCGTGCCCTCCGGCCAGATCACGAGCAGCTCACCGCTCTCGAGCAAGTGCTGCGCGTTCGCGCGTGCACCACCGACGACGCCCCAGCGAGCGAACGCGGTCGAGACGATCGGCAGCCGAGGCACGAAGTGATCCGCGATCGGTCGCGGGATGCGCGGCGGCTGCGTGCGGCGCAGGATGTCGAGGCACAGCATCGCGGCATCGACGGGCAGTACGCCGCTATGGTTCGCGACGAGGATCGCAGGGCCGCAGGAAGGGATTCGCTCGGCCCCCTTCGACTCGACGCGGAAGTACCGCTCGTACAGCGGCGCCGCCCAGGTTGCGGCCGTCGCGAGCGCCGGCGGGTGCAGACCGAACACGTCGAAGCCATGCCCGGCGTCATTAAAAGGCGCCTGTCTCGCGATCCGCTGGAACGTCTCCGAGTCCATCGAGCGCCCATCGAGCAAGTCTCGTGCGCGCCGTGGAATCGAGCGCGCCGCCGCAAGTGCGAACGGCTTGCGGCGAGATGCAGCGAGCACGCAGACCGCGCGGCGCTAAGCGCCCGCACCAGTGGCACGACGGATGCTGAAGGGGCGGTCATGAAGGCGATCATCAAGCTCATCGGGTTCACCGCGGTCGTCGGCGCCTTGACCGCGTTTGCCACCGAGCGCGCGGAGCCTCTCGTCGTCGGCAGCATTCATGGCGACATCGAGCTGGTGTCGTTCGGTGTCGCGACGCTGTCCGCGGATCGCGGGCCGCCGATCGCGGCGGTGCACGTTCGCGAGACGTTTGCGAACCGCAGTGATGACTTTCCATGGACGGTCGACGCGTCGCTCGCGACGCTCTGGTTCGGCCACGGAGCACCTGTACAGCCTGTGTTCGCGAACTCCGACGTCACGACGTTGCCACTCGTGCGCATCGCTCGTGGCGAGCGGCGGACGGTCGACCTCTACTTCCGGTTGCCGGACGGCCCGATCGCTGACGAGGAGTTGACGCCGTTCACGGTCGCGTACCGTGTCTACACGCCGACGCGACGCTACGAGGCCTCGGCGTCGCTCGCGCGGTCTGCACACTGGCCGACGCACGAGGACCGCGGGCCCGAGCCCGGGTGGGGCCGCAGCTGGTGGGCAGACCCGGCGTACACGTGGGCGCAGTACTGGCGGCGACCTGGGCACGCTGTGCCGCGACCGCCGCGCGAGATCGAGATCATCCACATGCCGCGCGCGTATTTCGAGGTGATGCCGGCGGTGCCCGCCGACGTGGCGGTGCAGGACGAGTGGCCGCGTACGGACGAGTGCAACGAATGGTGAACGAATCGCGAAGGAGCAACGCAATGAAGATCCTGGTCACATGGGGCTCGGAACGCGGCGGGACGGAGGGCATCGCGCGCGCGATCGCCGACGTTCTGACGGCCCACGGGCACAACGTCACCGCTATCGCCGCGCTCGACGCACCACCGGCGATGAGCTTCGAAGCCGCCGTCATCGGTGGCGCACTCTACGCGGGGCGCTGGCACCGCCACGCCCGACAGTACGCCGAGGTCAACAAGTGGGCGCTGCGGAAGATTCCGGTGTGGTTCTTCTCGAGCGGTCCCCTCGACGCCTCCGCCGATAGCGCGCCGATCGAGGCCGTCCGACAGACGCACTCGCTGATGCAGCGCATCGGGGTGACCGAGCACGTCACGTTCGGCGGCCGCCTCGAACCGAACGCGCACGGCTTCATCGCGCATGCGATGGCGAAGTCGCATGCCGGAGACTGGCGCAACTTCGAACGCGTCCGGGCGTGGGCGGAGCGGATCGCCGGCGAGGTCGAGACGGCGAAGCCGCGCCCCGCTGTTCCCATGCCGGCGCACTCCGCATGGCGGTTGCTGGGCTATGCACTCGCGGCGACCTGCATCTCGATCCTCACAGCATCCCTGCTCGGGCTGCCCGCATTCCTGACGCCAGCGATCGTCGCGATTGCTGCCGTCGCGTACTTCCGGCCCGAGGGCGCACGCGAGCCGCTGCCGACCGCGGCCATCCTCGCCAGCGCGGCCGCGATCGCACTGATCGTCATCAGCGGCCTCGGAGGGCTATTCGCGTTCTGGTTGCCGGTCGCGGTGGCCTTCGTCTTCGCGTGGCTCGTCGGCGATGTGTTCGCGATGCTCCCCCGGCGGATGAGTAACGACGCGGCGCTCAAGTCGTGACCATCGAGCTGCCCATCGACGACTTGCTCGCGAGGCTCTCGACGTCGCCGCGCGGCCTCGAGGACGCCGAAGCCGCCGCGCGCCTGTCCACGCTCGGCCCGAACGAGCTCGAACCCCCACGGCAGCGGACGCTCGTGTTTCAGATCGTGCGTCGCCTCGTCGCTCCCTTGACGGCGATTCTGGTCATCGCGGCGGGAATCTCCGCGTTCGCCGGCGAGCGCGAAAGCGCCGTGCTGATCATGGCCATCGTTGCCGCCAGCGTCGGTATCGAGACCGCGCAGAGTGAGCGGGCGCGCCGCACGATCGACCTCTTGCGCGAACACGCAGCCCCGAAGGCGACCGTGCTGCGCAGTGGACAGACGCGGAGCGTCGCGCGCCGCGAGGTCGTTCCGGGAGACATCCTCGAGCTCGACGCCGGTGATCTCGTGAGCGCCGATTGCCGGCTGCTGGCCGCGAAGGACCTGCACGTCCAGCAAGCGGCGCTAACCGGTGAATCGATGCCCGTCGAACGCGCTCCGATCACCGGTGCGCTCCGCCATGCGTCTCCGGCCGACGGCGATGGCGTGCTGTTTGCCGGAACCTCGGTCGTGAGCGGGCATGGGGCTGCGGTGGCTGTCACGACCGGTCGCTCGACGATGTTCGGCGAGATTGCCGCGCAGCTGGCGCGTCGGCTGCCTTCGACCGAATTCGATCGCGGCGTCGCGCGCTTCGGCGTGCTGATCCTCGAGACGGTGCTCGTGCTGGTCGTCCTCGTGCTGGGAGCCGGTATCGCGTTCCGTCGCAATATGCTCGAGTCGTTGCTGTTCGCGGTCGCGCTCGCCGTCGGGCTGACGCCGGAGTTCTTGCCGATGATCACGAGCGTGACGCTCGCCAGCGCAGCCCGCCACATGGCGAAGCGCGGCGTGATCGTCAAGCAGCTGGCGGCGATCCAGAACCTCGGCAGCATCGACGTGCTATGCACCGACAAGACCGGCACGTTGACGACCGGCGAGATGACGTTCTCGCGCGCCGTCGACGCCACCGGCGCGCCGAGCGAGCACGTTCTGCTGCTCGGGTGCACGAACAGTCACCTGGGAACCGGCATTGGCAACGCGCTCGACGTCGCGCTCCGCCGTGCCCTGCCGTGTCCAGCGCACCGGAAGCTCGACGAGATTCCGTTCGACTTCGAACGGCGCTGCGCGACGGTCGTCGTCGACGATGGCACCGGACCGTTCCTGATCACGAAGGGCGCGCCCGAGCAGGTGCTCGCTCGATGCGGCGGGCAGGCGGCGAGCCGTGCGGTCGCAGATCGTCTATCCGACGACGGTTCCCGCGTACTCGCCGTGGCTACCCGCCGCATCGCCGCGAAGGCGAGCTACACGCGCGACGACGAGCACGACCTCGATCTCGCCGGCTTCCTGGTGTTCGACGACCCGATCGAGCCCGACGTGGCCGACGCCGTGGCCGCGCTCCATGCAGACGGCGTCGACGTGAAGATCGTCACCGGTGATAGCGACCGCGTCGCGCGCAGCGTGTGCGCCCGCGCGGGCCTGGCGTTCGACGACGTGCTGACCGGCGACGAGCTCGACCGACTCACCGATCCAGCGCTGAGCGAGCGCGCGCTCCACGCGCAGATCTTCGCGCGCGTCACGCCGATGCAGAAGCGCAGGATCATCGGCGCCCTCTCCGCGCGCGGCCGCGTCGTCGGCTTCCTCGGCGATGGCATCAACGACGCGCCATCGCTGCGCGCGGCCGATGTCGGCATCTCCGTCGCCGGCGCGGTCGACGTCGCTCGCGACGCCGCGGACATCGTGCTGACGAAGCACGACCTGCGGGTGTTGCACGCGGGCATCCTCGAAGGGCGTCGCGCTCTGGGCAACGTCATGAAGTATCTGCTGATGGAGACCAGCTCGAACTTCGGCAACATGCTCTCGATGGCGGTCGCGTCGCTACTGCTGCCGTTTCTGCCGATGCTGCCGGTCCAGGTGCTGCTCAACAACTTCCTCTACGACATCGCGCAGCTCACGATCCCGACCGACCGCGTCGACAATGACTTCCTCCGCGCGCCCCGCCGCTGGGACATCGCCGCCGTGCGCCGCTTCATGCTGCAGGTCGGCCCCCTGAGCTCGATCTTCGATCTGCTGACGTTCGCCGTGCTGCTTTATGTGTTCCATGCGACGGCCGCGCTCTTCCATACCGGCTGGTTCGTCGAATCGGTCGTCACGCAGATCCTCGTGCTGTTCATCATTCGCAAGCTCGGCAGCGGGCCGGCGAGCGTGCCCAGCCGCGCGATCGTCATCAGCTCCGTGATCGTCGTTGCCGTTGCGGTGGCCCTCCCCTACACGCCGCTCGCCGCAACGCTCGGCTTCGTCGCGCTGCCCGCGGCTCTGGTCGGCGCGGTGGCGGTGACCGTCATCGCGTACCTCGTGCTCGTGCGGCTCGTGCGCGCTCGCGCAATGCGCGCGCTGCGACTCACGCCCGCGCCGGCCGGTCGAGCAGCAGCTCCTCGAGCGTTTGCATGAGCTCCGCAACCTTGACCGGCTTCGTCAGGTACCGGTAGAAGCCCGCGCTCGTGGCGCGCGCCGTGTCCTTCGCGAGCGCGGCGGCCGACAGCGCGATCACGGGGATGTCGCGCGTCTCCGGCCACTCGGCCAATCGCCGTGTCGCTTCGAAGCCGCTCATGCCGGGCAGGTTGATATCCATGATCACGACGTCGGGCCGGCGCCCGCGCACGAGCTCGATCCCGATCTCCGCGGTCGGCGCCGTCGCGAGCTCGATCGTGCCGAGGTCGTCGATCAGCTCGCGCATGAACGCGACGTTCGACGGGTTGTCCTCGATGTAGACGATCGTGTGGCGGCGCGGTCCGCTGCTGAGCGCAGACCCCGTCGCTGCCTCCACCGGGACGGACGAGGTCGCGGTCGTGCTGCTGTCGATCGCGATGAGGTCGATCCAGAACTCCGAACCGCCGTCCGCGACACTGTTGAAACCCAGCGACGCGCGCATCATCTCGGCGAGGCGCTTGCTGATCGTCAGCCCGATGCCGGTGCCTTCGATCGGACCGGCCTCCTGTCCCGCGCGCTGAAAAGGCTCGAAGATCTTGTCGCGCTTATCCTCTGGGATACCGACGCCGTCGTCGCGGACGGAGATACGCACACGGTCCGCCACGAGCCCTGCGCGCACCCAAACATGCCCGGATGGCTTGCCGTACTTGATCGCGTTTGACCCGAAGTTCATAAGAATCTGCGCAAGGCGCGTGCGATCGGCGACGACGCGCGGCAACGGATCCGCGAGCGATTCCACGGCGATCGAAATCCCCGCACGTGAGGCCATCGGCTCGAGCGTTTGGACCACTTCCGTCAGCACCTCGGGAACGCCAACCTGTTCCGGCGACATCGTGATGCGCCCCGCCTCGATGCGCGACAGGTCGAGCACGTCGTCGATCAGTCTCAGCAAGTGCTCGCCGCCGCGCGTGACGTGCTCGAGCCGTTCGAGCTGGCGCTCGGTCAACGGTTGCTTGCGATCGCGCTCGAGCAGCTGTGCGAATCCTAGGATCGCGTTCAGCGGCGTCCGAAGCTCGTGGCTCATCGACGACAGAAACTCGCTCTTCGCCTCGCTCGCCGCCTCGGCCTGCTTGCGCGCAACTTCGAGCTCTGCGGCATGCTTCGCGTCATCGGTGATGTCGGAGATCATCGTCACGGTGCCGCCATCGGCCGTCCTGCGCTCGGTGACGCGCACGAAGCGCCCGTCGCTCGTGCGCAGTTCCAGCGTGCCCTGCGGATCACGATGATATGCCGTGCGGCGCGCCTTCCAGGACTCCGGCGTCTCGTCATCCGCGAGGACGTAGGCGCCTGCCGCGACCGACTCATCGAGCAGCTCGGCGAAGGTGCGACCGACCATCGACTGATCGCCCGCCGGGCCCGCGACCGCCCGCGCCGCGCTGTTCACCATGACGACGCGATCATTCGCATCGAACAGCAGGAAGGCGTCCTGCACGGCTTCGACGGCCGACCGCAAGTAGCCGGTGGCGCGCTCCTTGTCTCGCTCGAGCTGACGACGCTCGGTGACGTCGCGAACGCCGGCGATGATCAGCAGCCCACGCTCGGTTTGGACCGGCGACAAGCTGATCTCGACGGGCACCTCGCTGCCGTCCTTGCGCCGCCCGTATAGCTCCATCGTGCTGCCCATCGCTCGCAGGCGCGGTGCGCCCGTATAGGAGCCGACATGATGGCGGTGCCGCCCACGGCGATCCTCGGGAATCAGGACCTCGAGCGGTTGGCCGGCCAGCTCACCGTGCGCGTAGCCGAACATCCGCTCCGCCTCGTTGTTGACGAGGATGAGCTTGCCGTCCGCATCCGTTACGACCAGTCCATCCGGCGCGGCATCGACGAGTGCACGAAACGGCACGTTCCATTCAGCCAGCATCAAGGTGCCCCCATCGCTTGAGCCCACCCTAGCAGGATCGGTGGCGCAAGCGCTGCGTTCCACGTCAGTGCGGCGCACGTTGAAGCTGTTCGCTCGCCTCGAGCTCGTGGGCGGCGCGGCGGTGAAGCTCGTCGACGAGCTTCGGATCACGGACGACGATCGAGACGGTGACACCGTCGTGGTCGCCGCGTGCGTCGAGCACGATCCCGGGCAGGTCGAGCGGGCAATCGTCCATGCCCGACGGTGCGAGCATCATCCACGCGCGATGGCACTTGAGGTCTGCAAGCAGCTTGTCGGGCGCTCCAGCGGCGGGCGACAGGTACATGATGATGCCGGCTGACGTCGGCCAACCGCCGGTTGCATAGCGCCGTAGCGGCGACACCGAAACCTCCTCGATCGGGCGCGTTCCGCACGCCTCCTCGTAGTCGGCATGCATCGCGGCAGCCTCGCTGCGATGCGCGTTGGCGGTGCGCTCGTGTTCGGCGCTTGGATCCCACGCGCGCATCCAGACGATGCCGTTGCCGTCTCGCGTGTCGAACGACGCCGGGATGGTCACCTGCTCGCGCGCCTGCTCGTCGTGCTGCTGCGCGATCTCCAGATGCTCGCTCGCACGCAGCCCACGCGGCCCGCCGCGAGGAGCCGGGGCCGGCGTCGTCGCGCACGCGGCGACGACCAGGATGCCGAGGCGCTTCACGAAGCCTCCCGCGCTCGCGCGACGAGAACCGCGCACGGCGCGTGGCGTACCGTCTTCTCGGCGACCGAGCCGAGCAGCACGTGCTTGAGGCCGGTCCTGCCGTGCGTGCCCATGACGATCAGATCGATCGCCGTGTCCGCTTGGGCCTCGCGCACGATCCAGTCCCACGGAGCCCCGGTGAAGAACCGCGTCTGGACGTCCTTGATCGCGAGGTCCTTCGCGCGGTCGCGCCACTTCGCGAGCTCTGCCTGGGCGTTGTCGACGAGGTCCTGGAGGATGTTGGGCGATAGCAGGTAGTCGCCGGTGGTCCACGGCCATTGCTCGAACACGTGCACCAGCACCAGCGTGCCGCCGGACTCGCGTGCGAGCTGCGCGCCAAGCGCGAACGCCCGCTCTGACGACGGCGAGAAGTCGATCGGACACAGGATGCGCTTGAACGCCATGCCCCAACGAACAGCACGGGGCGTGCCGCGCGGTCACGCGTGACACTGGCCGCGAACGCGCAAGCCGTGCGCGACGGTTCGCACGCGCGGTAGATCCTTCGCATTCACGCCGCTCGGACCTGCGGCAGCAGCTGCTCGACGTCCTCTCGACGACACAGCGCCGTCGCCGGCCGCATCACCGTCGCGGACCCCGCGGCAACGCCGTACCGCATCGCCTCGGCGAGCGAGCCGCCGCGTGCGAGCGCCAAGGCAATGCCGGCGACCATCGTGTCTCCCGCGCCGACGCTGCTTCGCACCGGAACCACCGGCGCGACGAGCCGCTCCTGCTCGCTGGCGGTCGTCCAGAGCGCACCGGCGGGTCCGAGCGACACGACCAGCACCTCGCAAACGCCACGCGCAACGGCCTGCGCCGCGAGCGGCCGCAGCTGCGCATCCTCGACGCGCGTCGCACCGACCAGCATCGCGAATTCCCGCAGGCTCGCCTTGACCAGATGCACGCCGACACCACGGCAGGCGAGCAGCGCATCACCCGACGTATCGACGATGATCCGGCCGCCAAGCCTCTTCGCCGCGCGAACGTAGAAGTCGGCCGGCACGCCCCCCGTGAGGCTGCCGCTGAGCACGACGACCTCCGGGTGGACGCTCGCCGCCTGCTCGATCAGCTGCTGCCACTCCGCGTCCGCGAGACGCGGGCCTGGCATGCAGAAGCGAAACTGATTGCCAGTCGCACGCTCGACAATGTTGACATTCTCGCGTGTCCACTCGCGCGTCCGCACGACGCGCACTCCGACGCCCTCGCCCTCTAGGATCGAGAGCACAGTGTCTCCCGTCGCCCCGCCCACCGCGAGACACGCCGTTGCATTGCCGCCCAGCGCATGGATCGCGCGGGCGACATTGACGCCACCGCCGCCGGCCTCGCGCGTCGGCGCATCGCACCGAAGCTTCCGCTCGGGCGCCAGCTGCGATACGGACGCTGCGACGTCGAGCGCTGGATTGACGGTGATCGTGACGATGCGTTGCTGCCGAGGGTCTTGCCCCGTCACTGCGCGAGGTAGCCTCCGTCGACGGGTAGATATGCGCCCGTGACGAATGAGGCCTGATCCGACGCAAGCCACGTGACGAACGCGGCCACTTCCGCGGGGTCGCCGATGCGCCCGACGGCGTGCAGACCCGCGAGCATTCCAAGCGCCGCCGCGTCGAGGTTCTTCTCGACCATTGGCGTCTTGATGAAGCCTGGCGCGACCGCGTTGATTCTGATCTTCTTTGGTCCGTACTCGAGTGCCGCCGTCTGCGTCAGCCCGACGAGCCCGTGCTTCGCGGCGACGTAGGCTGCGGCGTTGCGAAATCCGACCTGCCCGAGGATCGACGAGATATTGATGATCGAGCCGCCCCCACGAACGAGCAGCGCCGGGATCTGGGCGCGCATGGCGTGGAAGACGCCGGTGAGGTTCACCGCGATGACCTTGTCCCACGCTTCCGGTGGCAGCTCTGCGACCGGCGCTTGCGTACCCGCGATACCGGCGTTGTTCACGGCGATATCGAGCCCGCCCCACCGCTCGACGGCCTCGCGAACGAGCATCGCGTGATCGCGCGGCTGCGAGCTGTCGGCGTGAAGGTACATCGCGTGCGCGCCGCGCTGACGAGCTTGCGCGAGCGTGATCTCGCCGCCGTTGTCATCGACATCGGAGAGCACGAGCCGCGCGCCGGCGTCGGCGAAGTGATTCGCGATCGCACGACCGATCCCAGACCCGGCACCAGTGATGATCGCGACCTTGTTCTCGAGGAGTGAGGTAGCCATGCCCGGGCACTCTGCATCCGTGATGCCGGTGGGGCGGGACCTCGCGAGCCGTCCGATTGCGAACGGCTTGCGGCAACGACATTGATCGCGCGCAGGTTGCGGGAAGCGTCGCGACCATCGGAGCGAAGTGGTGGCTCGGGCCGTGCACGAGCGCGGATCATGTCAAGCCTTGCCCCTACCCGCGCGGCGCACGAGCCGGCACTTCGCAAGGTCATCGTCATCGGATCGTCAGCGGACGGCGTGCTTGCCCTTCGTCACATCGTCAGCGCGCTGCCGTACGGCCTGCCGGCCGCGGTCCTCATTGTCTCGCACATCGGTAAGGAGTCGCGCTTGCCGAGCGTGCTCGCTCAGCAATGCGAGCTTCCGGTGATGCACCCGTTCGATGCGGAGACGTTGCGGCCGGGTCGGATCTACGTCGCGCCGCCTCAGCATCACATGCGGGTCGGACGCGGAGTCATCCTGGTGACGCGCGATTCACAGCAGCGGCCTCGGCCGTCGGTGAACGAGCTCTTCATCTCAGCGGCACACGCGTACGGGCGCGACGTGATCGGCGTGGTGCTCACGGGTTACCTACACGACGGAGCCGCCGGGCTGCAGGCGATCAAAGACGCCGGCGGGATCGCCGTGATCCAGGACCCGCGTGACGCGCGCGTCCCAGACATGCCGCTCGCGGCCGCCGCGCGTACGGACATCGATTACAGCTGCGCAGTGGCGGACATCGGTCCGCTCCTCGTGAACCTCGTTTGCGATGCCCCCGATGCATCGACTCAACAGCAATCGGAAGGAGAAGACCATGGCTGACATGCCCGCCGCACTCAATGATCATCCGAAGTCCGACCTGGCCATCCAGAGGAAGGTCCTCGACGAGCTCGCGTGGGATACACGCGTCACCGCGACCGAGGTCGGCGTCGAGGTGCGCGACGGCGTCGTCATGCTCGTCGGCACCGTGGACAGCTGGGCGAAGAAGGTCGCGGCCGAAGAGGCCGCACACCGCGTGAGCGGCGTGCTCGACGTCGCGAATGAGCTCTCGGTCGTGATCGCGGACGACGAGCCGAGCGATACGGACGTCGCGACGGCGGTGCGTCACGCGCTGCACTGGGATGTCTTTGTCCCGGATCAGCGCATCATGACGACGATCACCGCGGGCATCGTCACGCTGCGGGGCACTGTCGATACGTACGCGCAGCGCCAGCACGCCGCGAACGCGATCCGTAACCTCGCCGGCGTGCGCGGTGTCGTCAACGAGATCGTCGTCGAGCCGTCGAACATCACCGCCGAAGCGTTGCGCGCGACGATCCGGAATGCCCTCGATCGGCATGCGGACCGCGAGCTCGACAAGCTCGAGATCGACGTCGACCGCGGTCGCGTCACGCTGCATGGCCACGTGCAGTCCTGGCGCGAGCACGATCTCGTCGTGGGTGCAGTGACCGGCACGCGCGGCGTCAAGACGGTCATCGACCGGCTGCGGCTCGCCTAGGAACGCGGCGGGCATGACGGATGCATCGCGCGGCGCCATGAATCACACCACCCGTGCCGCAACCGGCGCCGAGCTCCTCGACCTGCTTGGCGACGTGTCCCCCGACGCACTCGCGAGGCTCCTCGCGACCGCCGCGACGGTCGACGAAGTCGCCGCAGAGCTCGCCGCTCTCGAAGATGAGGACGCGCTCGGCGAGCATGAGCATGCCGCGCCATCGCCGCGCCGGCGCGAAATCCGGGCGGTGCTCGAGGAGCTCGCGCTGGAGCGCATCGACGCCCTCGAGGACGATCGCGAGATGGCCCGAACCTGACGCGCGGTCAGGTGTGCTGCGCGCCGACCATCGCGGGAGGCGTCGCGGCGCCCGTATCGAACGAGAACGGCGGATACTCCTCGACGAGACACGCGTGGTACGCGGCGAGACGTGCCTCCCAGCGCAGCATCCCGCGCTGATACGCGAGGATCCAT
Organism: Deltaproteobacteria bacterium; assembly: GCA_019237945.1. Lineage (GTDB taxonomy): Bacteria > Myxococcota_A > Polyangia > Haliangiales > Haliangiaceae > JABFXX01. Next base: position 21,346 of record JAFAOG010000605.1, read on the forward strand.
GCGGGCATCGCGGCGCCGAACAGCACGAGCACTACCGCGAAGACGCACAGGATCGACGAGACGACGCCGAGCAGGCACAACACGAGCCCACTGGGAAGCGATGTCACGAGTCGCCACAACGCCGTCCCGACGGTGGGCTTCGCCGTGGCGCGCAGCTCGATCTTCACGGACGAGCCTTCGGCCGTCGGGAACCGGTCCGTCACGAGCATCACGTACGCGTTCAGCTCCAGCAGCCAGCGCAGCACGCGCCAGATCGCCGGCCCGACTCGGCTCACGTACGCGTCGGCACCCTCGGTGGAGATCGCGATCGCGGCGATGAGCGGCAACAGCGCATATAGCGTCCAACCCAACCACCCCGCCGTGATGCCGAAGCACGCGAGTGCGATCGCGAGTAACAAGCGCAAGAGAAGCTGGACGCGATCGAAGTGTGGCGGTGAGACCACGTCGAGCTGGATCGGATAGTCGTTCGTCATGCTCCGAGCGATAGCAACCGGCGTGCCCCGAGTTGTTGCGAAGCGCGTGCAGCCGCTCACTCGGTGAACGCACCGGCTGCGCGGGACGGAGCGCCGGACGACGACGGATCGCTGGAACGAGTCTTGGAACAGCGACGTGCCATGCAAGCGAACCAACTCATGTCGAAGCCCGCCATCACCTGCCACGTCAACGACTCGCTCGGCCTCGCGGCTCGCCTCATGTGGGACCATGACTGCGGAGCGGTCGCGGTCGTCAACGACGACGGCAAGCTCGTCGGGATGCTCACCGATCGCGACATCTGCATGGCCGCGTACACACAAGGCCGCTCGCTCGACGCGATGCTCGTCAACAGCGCCATGGCGTCGAACGCGATCGCCGCCCGCGCAGGCAGCTCGATCAGCGATGTTGAAGCGGCGATGGCAGCCTATCAGATCCGGCGCATGCCCGTCGTCGACGACCAAGGGGCGCCGATCGGGATGATCACGATGAATGACCTGGCTCGTGCGTGCGCACACGCGACGGGGCAGCGCGGCCAGCACGAGCTCGTCGAGACGCTCGCGGCGATCTGCGAGCCTCGCGCCGAGACCGCGCGAGCGGCGTGAACTTGTGTCGTCAGCCGAGCCGGATGCAGAACACCGCACCCGGCGCGTTGTCCTCGATCCAGATCCGGCCGCCGTGCGCTTCGACGGCGAGCTTGCAGAACGCGAGGCCGAGGCCGCGGTTCGTGCGCGTTGCGTTGCGCTCGCCGCCGACGAACCGTTCGAACACGGAACCGCGCTGTTCGACGGGGACGCCAGGTCCGCGATCGGAAACACGCATTTCGACCGCACCCTCGACCTCCGCGGCGCTGACCGTCACCTGCGTGCCCTCGGGCGAGTGGCGCAGCGCATTCTCGATGAGGTTGGCGAGCACGCGCGCGAGCAGATCGGGGTCGGCGCTCGTGCGAAGGCTACCGACATCGGCGGTGAGCGCGACGGAGGCATGCGCGGCGGTCGGCCCGAGCTCCTCGAGCACACGGCCGACGAGCGCACCGAGATCGATATCCTTACGGTTCGGCGCGAGGCGCCCTTCGTCCGCTTTGCTGATGTCGAGCAGGTTCGTGATCATCCGCAGCAGGTTGCGCGAGTCGTCGCGGATCTTCGCCGCGACTCGCAGCACACGCTCGGGCTGGGTGGCCGCGTTTTGCAGGCTCTGCGCGTTCAGGTCGATCGAGTTGACCGGGTTCTTGAGGTCGTGCACGAGGAACGCGACGAGTTGCTCCTTCTGGAGCTCGAGGCGCTGCAGCGCATCGCGCTGGTGCTTGAGCTGCTCGTAGAGCTCGCCGCGCTCGCGGGCGATCTTCCGAAGCCTCATCGCGGTCTGGATGCGCACGACGAGCTCGGCAGGCCGGAACGGCTTCGTCATGAAGTCGTCGCCGCCGGCCGCAAGCGCACGGTCGAAGACCTGGACCTCGCGCTGCGCGGTCACGAAGATGATCGCGATGTCCTCGCCGCCGGGGAGCTGCCGGATCCGTTCGCACGCCCCAATGCCGTCGAGCTTCGGCATGCGGATATCGAGCAGGATGCAATCCGGCGGGTCCGCCGTGACCAGCGCCAGCGCTTCCTCGCCGTCCTTGGCGATGACGGGATGGAGCCCTTCGTCCTCGAGCGTCGCGCACGCGAGTGCCCGGTTCTCGGCATTGTCGTCCGCGACAAGCACCTTGGTCGCCACCATGTCCAGACCCGTTATAGACCGTGTGCTCGCGGCCGGGACCGCTTTCTTGCTCTTCGCGACAGTTCGCCACAGCTCGGATCGCGCGCAGCGCCTGCGGTCCGCCAGCTTCGGACAGCACGCGTTGCGGCCTTCGAGCACTTCTCACCGGCACGCCCGCTGCAATCGTGCTGTTCATGAGCGACCGCAAGCGCATCACGTGCCCCGAGACGGGTCACCTCGAAGAGGTGGAGCTCGAACGCACGCCGCTTGGACTGCTCGTGACCGGCTGCAGCCGCTTCGGTGCGGGTCCGGTCGCATGTCCACGCGAGTGCGCGCGTCGCATGGATCGGCGCGATCGCGCGGACGAGGATCTTCGCGAGCGCGTGTTGATCCTTGTGGCGAACCTTCACGACGATGCAGCGCGGATCGCAAGCTCGATCGCGGCGCAGCTCGCTGCCGAGGGCATGACGGCCGAGCTCGCAAGCCTCGAGCTGGGTCACGTCCCGCCGCTCGCAGACTACGACGCCGTCGTGATCGGCGCACGCGTTCGACTCGGCCAGCACGATCGCGCATTGACGACCTACATCCGCGAGCACCTCGCCGAGCTGCGAACGCTGCCGGCATTCTGGTACTGCGTCGGCCAAGGCAGCTTCCCGTCCGAAGCGGTCGCTCGCCTCACCGCTCGCCGCACGGGATGGCAGCCGACCGCGACGTGGTCCTTCGTCGACGCGAGCGACTCGCAACGAGACGAGGTGCGCGGCTTCGCCGAGCTGATCGCCGACGAGGTTCCGGCGCTCGTCGAGCCGTGAACCGCAAACGGTGCGGGGCGCGCGAAACGGTTCGCAATCAATTCATTTGTGTTTCGAGAGGCCCGCATCACGTTGCGAGCATGCGCCAATTGCTGTTCGCTGTCTTCGCAGCCGCGGGCTGCGCCAACAACTCGGGCAACACCAACGTCGCCTGTCAACCGGTCGCGCCCTCGCAGGTGTCGGCCCTGCCACAGTGGGGAGGCACCGTCTTCACCATCGTGATGGAGAACCACAGCCGCGGAGAGATCATCGGCAACAAGAACGCGCCGTACATCAATCAGCTCGCATCGAAGTACGCGCAGGCCGCCGGTTATCACGACTCGTTCGTGCACCCGAGCGAGCCGAACTACTTCTGGATGGTGTCCGGCGAGAACTTCGGCATCCTCGACGACGCCGACCCCGCGTCGCACCACCTCTCGTCGACGTCCCACATCGCCGACCAGCTCGAGGCGGCGGGCCTGAGCTGGCGGTCGTATCAGGAGAGCATGGGAGATCCGTGCGGACTGAGGTCACACGGGCGCTACGCGGCGAAACATAACCCGTTCGCCTATTTCAACGACGTCAACGGCTGGGACGGCAAGGCATTCCATCCCGAGCTGCGCTGCAACGAGCACGTCGTGGATTTCTCGGAGCTCGATGCCGACCTCGCCGCTCACACGGTGCCGCGCTACGCGTTCATCACGCCGAACCTCGACAACGACATGCACGACGGCAGCATCGCCGCCGGCGACGCGTGGCTGCAGAACGAGATCCCCAAGATCCTCGCTGACGCGAGCTTCCAGAACGGCGGCGTGCTGTTCCTGCTGTGGGATGAAGGCGGCGGCACGCCCGCGGGCGACGATCCACCGTTCATCGCGATCTCGCCGAACGCGCAGAGCGGCATGGTCTCGCAGGTCGACTACGACACGAGCTCGTACCTCAAGACCGTGCAGAACATCCTAGGCGTCTCCGAGCTTCCCTGCGATGCGGCTGCCGCCACGGTGCCGGCGATGACCGATCTGTTCACCGTTCCGCTGACGGCGGCGGCTCCGTAGCCGCCGCGATTGCGCGAAGACACGCGGCGCCGGGCCTCGGATGACGGCACAGGCGTTGCTCTCTCGGCGGGCATGAGGCACCGCCTTCCCAGGATCCTATCGCTCGTTGTCGTCTTCGCAGCGCTGCTCGCGATGTACCGCTGCGCGTGGCACCCCTGGTTCGTCACGTGGGGCGCGACGCAAGCAGAGGTTCAGGCTGCGCTGCCCGGCGACGAGCTCGTGACGACGGTCGGCACGAACACGACGCGCGCCATCACGATCAACGTGCCGGCCACTGCGGTGTGGCCGTGGCTCGCGCAACTCGGCCAGGACCGCGGCGGGTTCTACAGCTACGAGGTGCTCGAGGATCTCGTCGGCACGCACATGACGAATGCCGACCGCATCCTTCCCGACCGACAGCAGTGGCACGCCGGCGACAAGCTCTGGATGTATCCGCCCGACAAGCTCGGCGGCGTCGGTGGAGCTCCACTGCGCGTGCTCGAGGAGGGCCGCGCGCTCGTGTTCGCCACGCGTCATCTCTCGACGCCGCAGAGCTCGCCCGAAAACGGCACCTGGGCGTTCGTGCTGCAGCCGCTCACGGAGCACAGCACGCGTCTGATCGTCCGCGGGCGCGGCACACTGCTGCGCTCGAGCGGATGGCGCACGTTCGACACGTTCGTCTTCGATCCGATCCACTTCGTCATGGAGCGCAAGATGATGGTCGGCATCGCGCAACGCGCGGAGGGCGGCCGCGTCCCGTCGGATGCGGTGGATGCGATCGT
>JAFAOG010000622.1 GCA_019237945.1 Deltaproteobacteria bacterium
CCCTCCTCCGACGACACGAGCACGCCGTTCTGGCGCGCGCGGATCGCACCGCCCTGCGGGCCGTACTCGGCGAACTGCGTGTACAGCACGCCCGTGCCGCGCGTGTCCGTCATGAACTGCGACCGGTAGCCGATGAGACCGCGCGCCGGGATTCGATACTCGAGGCGCGTGCGGCCCGGCGCCGACGGGCGCATCTCGCGCATGATGCCGAGGCGGCGGTTCAATTCGGCGACGACCGCGCCGACGTACGCCTCGTCGAGATCGATGACCGCGTCCTCGTACGGCTCGGTGATCTTGCCGTTGGCATCTTCCTGGAGGATGACCTTGGGCTGCGACACGCACAGCTCGTAGCCTTCGCGCCGCATCGTCTCGATGAGGACGGTCAGGTGAAGCTCGCCGCGACCCGACACGCGGAACACGCCGGCATCGGCGGTGTCCTCGACGCGCAGCGCGACGTTGCTCTTGAGCTCGCGCTGCAGGCGCTCGGCGAGGTTGCGCGACGTGACGTACTTGCCTTCGCGACCGGCGAACGGGCCGTCGTTGACGCGGAAGTTCATCGTGATCGTCGGCGCGTCGATCTTGAGCAGCGGGAGGATCGTCGGCTCGGTGATCGACGTGATCGTCTCGCCGACGTTGAGGTTCTCCATGCCGGTGAGCGCGACGATGTTGCCGGCGACCGCCTCCGCGAGCTCGAAGCGCTTGAGGCCCTGGAAGCCGAGCACCTTCTGGACGCGGAACTCTTCCTTCTTGCCGTCGCGGTGCGCGAGCAGCACGCGGTCGCCGACCTTGGCGCGGCCGGCGCGCATGCGGCCGATTGCCATGTAGCCGAGGTAGTCGTCGTAGTCGAGCGTGGCGACCTGCAGCGCGAGCGGCGCGTCGGGGTCGCCCTGCGCCGGCGGCACCTTCTCGACGATCAGGTCGAGCATCGGGCCGAGGTCCTTCGGCGTCTCGCCGAGCTCCCGGATCGCGTAGCCCTGGCGACCCGACGCGTAGATCACCGGGAAGTCGAGCTGCTTGTCGGTCGCACCGAGCGACATGAACAGCTCGAACACCTGATCCATCACGTCGTGCGGGTCGACGCCCGGCCGGTCGATCTTGTTGACGACGACGATCGGCGACAGGCCCATGTCGAACGCCTTCTGGGTCACGAACCGGGTCTGCGGCATCGCGCCCTCGTAGGCATCGACGAGCAGGAGAACGCTATCGACCATGCCGAGCACGCGCTCGACCTCGCCGCCGAAGTCGGCGTGGCCCGGCGTGTCGACGATGTTGATCCGCACGCCCTTCCACGTCACCGCGGTGCACTTGCTGAGGATCGTGATGCCGCGCTCGCGCTCGAGGTCGTTCGAGTCCATCGCGCGCTCGGCGACGACCTCGCCGGTGCGGAACGTGCCGGCCTGCTTGAGGAGACCGTCGACGAGCGTGGTCTTGCCGTGGTCGACGTGGGCGATGATCGCGACGTTGCGGATCGGTTGGGCTTGCGTGGACATCTACTTCGAACCCTTCACGAGCACGCGTTCGCAGGCCGCTAGCATGCGGACTTCCGGCTGGAGCTCAGGCGCCGACAACAATGCGACGAGCACGAGATCCTTCGTGCCGGTAGCGGTGAACGCGGCCGGATCGCTGACGATCTCGCCGCTGACTTTGGTGTGCAGGTGACGCAGCATCTGGCCGCCCGCGTTGGAGACCGTGGCATCGCCGCCGGAGACCTTCACGCGCAGGGTCGCGATGCCGTCGTTGTCGAGCACGGAGACCTGGGTCGGGTCATCGATCGGGAACACGCGCGCGATCTTGTCGACGCCACGTGACAGCGTCGTGCCGTTCTCGCCCGTATCGCCCGTCCAGCGCTCGTTGCCGACCTGCGCGACCAGCGGCGGCCCGCCGATGATCAGCTCGACCGGTCCGATCGTCGCGCGGCACGGATGCCCCGAGTGGATCTCCGCGAGCGACGTGCCCTTGTCGTCGCGCACGACGATATCCGGCGGGAGCGGCTGCTGCGACGCAGACGCCTGCGGATTCCCCTGGCATCCGGCGGCGCAGGAGAGAGCTAGCAAACGGGCAAACACGGGCGGCGGTTCATAACCCGCCGGACGCGGCGCAGCAAGGGCTGCTAGTGACGCGTAATGATGTGGTAAAGCCGACAGATGGCGGCCCGGATCATGCTGATCGTCGCGCTGAGCGCGTGCGGGCATGGCGCCGGCACGCCGCCACCGCCGCCCCCGGCCAAGGATGCCGCGGTCCCGCGCGATGCTGCCCTCGTCGAGATCCCGGCCCAGCCGCTCGGCCTGGCGGAGCTCTCCGGCTTCGCGTGGCGCAAGCGCGCCGGGCAGCCCGCGTTCAAGGCGGCCCGCAAGGCGGAGAACAAGGACGACTGGGCGACCGTCGTCGCGCGCTGCCAGGAATCGCTCGCCGCCGATCCGACGCACCTCGAGGCCGCGTGGCTGCTCGCGGTCGCGCTCGCGAAGACGCAGCAGCCGGCGCAGGTGCTGGCGCCGCTCGTCGTCGCGGGCACCGGCGATTTCGGCAAGTGGGCACTCGCATCGCTCGAGCAGCCGGCGCTGCAGCCGTGGCTGGCGACCGCGCAGGGCGAGGCGTGGCGAAAGCGCGTCGATCAGGATCGCGGCACGTACCTCGCGGGGATCAATCGCGGCGTCGTCGTCGCGTCGCACGGCGATCTCTACGCATTCGATCCCGAGACGTCGCGCTTTCTGCGGCTGACGCGCACGTACGGCGGCGTCGTCGGCGCGCTCGCGATGCGCGCGAACCATCGCATCGCCTACGTGACGCATACGAAGAGCGGCAAGCTCGGCGTCGGGCTCGTGAACCTATCGACCGGCCGCACGTCACACGCGATCGGCATCACCGGCGCCGCGCTGCGGCTCGCCGCGCATCCCAAGGGGGTCGCGATTCGCATCGGCAGCGCATGGTCGGTGATGGATGACGACGGCCACCTCAAGGCGCTCGCCCCCGCGCCCAAGCCGACCGAGTGGCTCGACGTCACCGGCCGCACCGCACGCGTGCATCGCGCCGCCCCTGACGGCGTCGCCGGCGACTTCGATGATCAGGGCCTCGCGAGCGCGGTCCGGCTGTCGCAGACGAGCCGCACGCTCACCGTGCCAGGCCAGATCGACGGCAGCACGATCGCGTGGTCGCCCGATCGCGCGCACCTCGCGTTCGTCGCGCAGCTCGACGATTCGTGCACGAAGCCCAATGCGATGACGGCGGCGGCGTTCGTCGCGGATCCGTCGACCGGGCACGTCGACGAGATCGAGCGCGCGGGGGGCGGGCTCGCGATCGAGTGGGTCGGCGATCGCAAGCTCGCGATCGCGGGCGACCGCGGCGTCGAGATGATCGAGCTCGGAGGAACGCTGACGACCGTCGCCGATGCCGATGGCCTGCTGTCGCCGAAGCGCCGCCCGCGGTGCGCGCCGGAAGCGGCCGGCAGCGACGAGCCCGATGAAGCCGATGTAGGTGACGAAGGCTCCGACGTACCGTCACCGCCGTAGTTCGTTTTTCACCACCTCGGGCGGCCGGTTTCGCGGGGTTGCCAGGTGGCACGACCACTGCTGATGCATCGGGTCATGCAGGTTCGTGAGCTGTGTGCGGCGGGGGCCGGCGGAGCTGCCGCCACCGCGGTCGACGTCGGAACGCTCGTCCTTCTGGTCGAGCACGGGACGCCGGTCGCGCTCGCCGCATTCTGCGCCGCGGCTTGTGGCGCGGTGGTGTGCTTCACGTTGAACAAGTACATCGCCTTTCGCGACCGCGCGCCGGTCAGCTTCGAGCAGCTCGGCCGCTTCGGCATCGTCGCCGTGGCGACCGCGCTGCTCATGGCGCTCGCGATGGAAGTGTTCGCCGTGAAGCTTCGCGTGCCGTACCTGGTCGCGAAGGTGATCTGCAGCGCCATCGTGTTCATCGCATGGACGTATCCGGCGCAGCGCCGTCTCGTCTTCGCAAGGAGCTCGTCATGATCGACCTTTCCGTCGTCGTTCCCGCGTACAACGAAGAGCACCGCCTGCCGCCGACGCTCTTGCGTCTGCATCAGTTCCTGTCGCAACAGCCGCTGCGCTACGAGATCGTCGTCGTCGATGACGGCTCGCGCGACGATACATGCGGCGTCGTCGAGCGCTGCGGTCTCCCCGGGGTTCGCCTCGTGCGCCAGGTGCCGAACAAGGGCAAGGGCGCGGCGGTGCGGCTCGGCATGCTCGAGGCGCACGGTCAGATCCGCGTGATGTGCGATGCCGACGGCTCGATGCCGCCGGAGCAGCTGCCGAATCTCTTGGCTCCGATCGTCGCCTGCAAAGCGTCGATCTCGATCGGGTCGCGCTACGCCGAGGGTGCGAAGACCGACGTGAAGCAGCCGTGGTACCGCGTCGTGTGGTCGCGGATGGCGAACCGCGTGATCCAGCGGTCGCTCGTGCCGGGCGTGCGGGACACCCAGTGCGGCTTCAAGGCGTTCACGGCGGAGTCGGCGCTCGATCTGTTCCGCGTCGCGCGCATCGACGGCTGGGCGTTCGACCTCGAGATCCTCGCGCTTGCAAAGCGCCGGGGCTTCGAGGTGGTCGAGGTCGGCGTCGAGTGGAAGGACGATGCGCGGTCGCGCGTGTCGCCGGTGAAGGACATGATCAAGGTATGTCGCGAGGCGCTGACGATCCGGCGCAACCTCAAGGCCGGGGTCTACAACCAGGCCTTGCCGGCCGCGGCCTGAGCCGGTAGCCTGCGCAGGCTCGTAGCGCCGGAGAGGGCGAGGCGATCGCTGGCTTCGTGCGCAAGCACGAGGCGAGAGGAAAGTCCGAGCTTCACAGGGCAGGGTGCTGGTTAACGGCCAGTCGAGGTGACTCGCAGGACAGTGCAACAGAAAGCAAACCGCCGGCAGCAATGTCGGTAAGGGTGAAACGGTGCGGTAAGAGCGCACCGCCTCTCGGGTGACCGAGAGGGCACGGCAAACCCCACCCGAAGCAAGACCAGACAGGGGTCGTGTGGCCCGCACGATGACTCCGGGTTGGTCGCTCGAGCCCGCCAGCAATGACGGGCCTAGAGGAATGATCGTCACGTACAGAACTCGGCTTACCGCCCTCTCCGGCGATACGGGCCTTCGTGATAACCTCGATCGAGGGTCATGGAGCGGTCACCCGTACACGAGATCGTGAACGCTCTGTGGGGAGCGCTGCATGCGCTCGGGACCAACGCCGAGATCGGGCAGATCGAGCACTGGGGCTTCGCGATCCACGCCGCGCTGTCGGCGGCCGGCCGCGAGTTCCACAACCACGATCACGTGATCGACATCGCCAAGCACGGCGACCCGCTCGAGGTGATCGCGGCGCTCTATCACGACGCCGTGTACATCCAGGTCGATCAGGGCCCGCCGCGGTCGATGCGCACCGAGATGGACCGCGTGCTGCTGCAGACCGAAGCCGGCTACCGCGTGCTGCCAGCGGCGGCCGCCTCGCCGGTGACGAGCGACGTGCTCGCCGTGTTCGACCGCCACGTCGGCGACGTCGTGACGCCGATGACCGGCCTCAACGAGTTCGCGAGCGCGCTCGTCGCCAGCATTCATCTCGAGCACGCGCTCGATCGCGTGCAGCGGATCGGCGTCGCCGCGTGCATCGAGCAGACGATCCCGTTCCGCGAGGATCCGGTCACCGGGCTGCGCGAGCGCCTGCACGACCTCGCGCTCTCCAAGGGCGAGATCGAGACGATCCTGCAGCGCGCGGTGCGCGTCGGAAACCGCGACGTCGAGAACTTCGCCGACAACGATCCGGCGACGTTCCTCGACAGCACGTGGAAGCTGCTGCCCGAATCGAACCCGGCGCTGCACGCGCCGATGGTCTACACGGTGCGCGATTACCGGATCGCGCTGCAGAAGATGGAAGGCTTCCTCGCGCAGCTGCCGGCCGAGCGCGTGTTCCACACGTACGGCGACGAGCCGCGGCCGGAGATTCACGCGCGTCGCGTCGCGCGGACCACGGGCAACCTCGAGCTCGCCGTGCGCTACCTGCGCGCGAAGCTGTACTCGATCGCGCTCGTCGAGGCGATCGCCGAGGAGACCGGCGGCGACGTGCCGCTCGACTACTTCATGGGCGGTCTCAAGACGAGCACCGAGAACAAGCGCATCGAGCAGTTCCTGCCGCACTTCAAGTCGCGCAAGGATCTCGATCCGCCGCTGCACCGGCTGCTCGCCGAGGGCCGCGCGAGCGAGTCGAGCTTCGATACGAAGGCGTCGCCGCTCGGCGTGTTCCTGCACGAGTCGGTCGGCGAGGGCACGATGATGAAGGGCGTGCAGGCGGCGAGGCGCTGGTGGGGCGGCGCGGGCACCGCGGCCGAGTTCCTTGCGAGCCAGCCGCCGCAGCCGGTCGCCGCGATCGCGCGCGCCGCGGGCAACATCATCGACACCCGCCGCGACCGGCTGTTCGCGCTCGCGGAGCGACTCGAGCGATGAAGTGGCTCGTGCTGCTGCTGGCCGCGTGCTCGAGCAACGCGGATCTCGGCGGCACGTACATGGTGACGTCGGATGTGTCGTCGTCGCCGTGCGGGACCGATGCGCCCGTGCAGATGCCGCCCGCGTACCTCAAGTTCTCGCAGAGTGACTTCTTTGGCTCGAAGATCTGGACGTTCGAGACCTGCACGGATGCCGCCGCGACGATGTGCAGCTCGGGCGCCGGTCTGTTCGGCGGCTTCTCCGAGCCGATCGACAACGGCTGGAAGGGCGTCGAGACGAGCGACTCGTTCTCGGGCACGTCGTGCTACCTCGGCTACTCCGAGCGCACCGCGGTGCTGACCGGCAAGATGCTCGTGATCGACTCGAGCGACTACAGCGACACGCCGGCGCTGGACCAGATGCACTGCACGACCGACGAGGCCGACAAGCGCGGCAAGACGATGCCGTGCATGATGCACGAGAAGATCGAAGCGACCCGGATCTAGGTCTTCGGCGCTTCGTCGGCAGCCGGCGGCTCGAGCAGCTCCTTGCGATACACGAGGCGACCGCAGCGCGGGCACGTCTCGATCGACTCCATGCGCGCGAGGATGTTGTTGAGCTGCGGCGGCAGTGCCATGTGGCAGCCCTGGCACGTCCCCTTGATCACCGGCGCGACCGCGTAGCCGCGCTTGGCGGAGAGCGTGTCGTACGTCTTGACCCAGTTCGGGGCGACCAGCGCACGCGCCGCATCCCGCGCCGCCTTCGCCTCGGCGAGCTGCGAGGTCAGCGCGTTCAGCTGATCCGCCATGCCGGCCTCGCTCGCGGCGAGCTCGTCGCGCAGCTTCTGGACATCGGCATCGCGCGCCTGCATCTGCTGGTTGCTCGCGGCGAGCGTCTCGCTCACCTTCTTGAGCTCGGCCTCGCGATCGCTGATCGACTTGCGCTTGTTCTCCACCTCGCGCGTCGCCGCACCAAACTCCTTGCTGTTCTTGCTCTGCTGGAGCTTGCTCTGCGCGGTCTTGAGCGCGTCGCGCTCGCGGTCGATCAGCTCCTGCTGATTCTTCCGCCACGCCTCCGTCTCGGACAATTTGCCCCGCTCGACGTCGAGCATGCCCTGCAGCTTCGCGAGATCGCGCCGCAGCGGATCGAGCTTGGCGGGGAGCTGCTTGGCGGCGGAGTCGAGCTCGCGAACTTTCGCGTCACACGTCTGTAGGTTCAGCAGGTTCTGCAACTGTTCGCGCACTCGAAACAACCTTTCGTCTGTCACTTGCGTGGGCCCACCTGGGCTCGAACCAGGGACCCACCGGTTATGAGCCGGCCGCTCTAACCGACTGAGCTATGGGCCCGCGGTCGTGAACTGCCACTCGTTGTGGACAAGCGCACGAAACGCGGAGGGGACACTAGCACATCCCAGGAGCTATACTTCTCCCCGATGAAGCTCGGCAACGTCGCTCGGGTACTCGCGATCGCGGCGGCGTGCGCTGCCGCACTCGGCTCCGCATCGTCCAATCAGAACCAGGGCCCCGCGACGCAGCCGCAGTATCAGCAAACCTCGCCTCCGCCCCCGCAGCAGATGGAAGCCGCGCGCGCCCTCGGCCTCTGGCGCTCCAACTTCGGCGCCGTGAAGATCGAAGCCGACAACTCGCGAGGCGGAATCACCGCCGGCGCCGTCCAGGGCGTGTGGATGTACCAGCGTCAGGGCCAGGACGTGATCGGCTACTTCTACGGCAACCTGCGCGGCAACGTCCTGCAGTTCCGCTGGCAGGAGCCGAACAACCCGCCGCTGACGGGCGAGGGCTACATCCAGTTCGAGCAGTCGGGCCGTCAGTACTCGGGCCGCTGGTGGAGCGACAAGCACGATCGCGTCGGCGACTGGAACGGCTGGCGCCAGGCCAACGACGCCACGAACTCGCAGTACGCGGGCGGTCAGTACGGCGGCGCGCAGTACGGCGCGCAGCAGCAGCCGTATCCGGCGCAAGGCTACGGCCAGCAGCCGTACGGTCAGCAGCCGTATCCGCAGCAAGGTCAGTATCCGCAGCAGGGCCAGTACCCGCAGCAGCCGCAGGGTCAGTATCCGCAGCAGCCGCAGGGTCAGTACCCGCAGCAGCAGCCGTACCCGCAGCAGCAACCGTATCCGCAGCAGCAGCCGTATCCGCAGCAGCCGCAGCAGCAGCCGTATCCGCAGCAACCGCCGCAGCAGCCGGCGCCGTACTACCCGCAGGGTCAGCGCACGTAAGCGTCGCGCGCCGCCGTGCTACGGTGGCGCCATGCGTTTCGGCAAGTACCACGGGCTCGGCAACGACTTCCTCGTCGTCGATCTGCGCGATGCGTCTCCCGACGACGCGGCCGCCGCCCAGGATCCACGCACCGTCGCCGCGCTGTGCGATCGCCAGTTCGGCGTCGGCGGTGACGGCGTGCTCGCGGTGCTGCCGGCATCGGGCGCCGACGCGCGGATGCGCGTGCTCAACTCCGACGGCAGCGAGGCCGAGATGTGCGGCAACGGCATCCGCTGCGTCGCGAAGTACCTGTACGACCGCGGCGGCGTGCACAAGGATGCGATCGCGATCGAGACCGGCGCGGGCCGCCTCGTGTGCGATGTCCACACGCGCGCGTCGAGCGCGTCGAGCGGCGGCAACGCGCTCGTCGATACCGTCACCGTCGCGATGGGCGCGCCGCGCCTGACGCGCGCCGAGATTCCGATGACCGGCCCGGCCGGCGAGCGCTGCATCGAGCAGCCGCTCGAGGTCGCGGACACGACGCTCGCGATCACCGCCGTATCGATGGGCAACCCGCACGCGATCACGTTCGTCGGCTCGCGCAGCGAAGCGCGTCAGCTCGCCGAGACGATCGGCCGCGCGGTCGAGACGCACGCCGCGTTCCCGCGCAAGACGAACGCCGAGTTCGCGCACCTCTCGGGCCGCCGCGAGATCGAGCTGGTCGTCTGGGAGCGCGGCTGCGGCATCACGCTCGCGTGTGGCACGGGCGCGTGCGCGACGACGGTCGCCGCCGTGCTCACCGGGCGCGCGACGGAAGGCGACGAGGTCGTCGTCCGCCTGCCGGGCGGTCCGCTCGCGATCACGGTCGCGAAGGGCCTGACGGGCGTCGCGATGCGCGGCCCGGCGCAGTTCGTGTTCGATGGCGAGCTCGACCCACGCGCCGTCGCGGCACGTCCCGCGTAGCGTTCGCTGCCCTGAGGCAGAGTTAACGCGAAAACGCGAAAACGCGAAAAGGACAACGCGAAGCCAGAGCCTCGGTCCGCTGGCGAAGACGCCACCGGACCTCGGCCGAGGTAGTTCCCAAGCTTCGCGTTTTCGGAAGCAGTGGGCGAGGAGGACTCGCGCTTCGCGAGTACTCCGAGCCGCGGGTCTGGCTTCCGGCTTCGCGGTCCGGAACTTCGCGCTTTCGCGTTTTCGCGTTAGTCCGGGTCTTGGACGAGGACGTGCCGCGGTGCAGAGCGGATCACTTCGGCGCGTTTGGCGAGCTGCCGGCCGGTGCGGCCGAGCCTTCGGTCTTCGGCATGCCCGGCGCGGCGGCGGGCGTGACCGGCGTCGTCGCGGGCGCCTTCGGCGACGCGGCCGAGCCCGTCTGCAGCGTGACGCCCGGCGACGGCGTCGCCTTCGTGTCGGCCGGCGATGCGTTCGCGCCCTTCGCCGGCGTGATCGCGTGATCGTTGTTGCCGCCCGATGCACCGGCCGCGGACGGCGCGGGGCCGCTCGTCGAGGGCGCGGGCGTGGGGACGGTCGTCGTCGTGCCGGTCGGCGACTTCGTCGTTGTCGTGCCGGGCGTGCCGGGCGTGGGGACCGTCGCGGTGCCCGGGATCGTCGGCGAGCTCTGCGCCGGCTGGGTCGTCGAGGCGGGCGTGCCCGAGGCGGCGGTCGCGGAGCCGCTCGCCGGGTTGAGCGGCGAGGGCGCGGTGGCCGAGCCGGCCGGGATCGGCGTCTCGATCGGCGACGACATCTGCGGCGCCATCGCCGAGCCCTGCTCGAGCTGCGCGGCCGAGCCGGCCGAGCCCTGCGACTTGAGCGCGTTGTCCTTCGCGGCTTCCTTCTGGCGCGCGAGCTCGGACTGCTGCTCGCCGAACTTCTCGAGCGCGTCGCTCGAGTTGTGGGACGCGAGGAACGCGAGGACCATCGACGTCGCCATGAAGATCGTGCCGGCGCCGGCGGTCAGTCGCTTGAGGAACGAGGAGGCGCCCGAGCCGCCGAATACCGTCGCGGCGTTGCCGCCGCCGAACGCGCCGCCCATGCCGCCGCCCTTGCCCTGCTGCAGGAGCACCGTGAGCATCAAGAACAGGCACACGAGCACGTGCAGGATCGTCAGCAGCGAGGTCATGGAGGAGCCTAGCTTCTAGCCCAATGGGGCTGGGCGCGCAAGGCTTACGAGGGCCGAGCGGCCTTGACGATCGCAATGAAATCGCTGGCTTCGAGCGAAGCGCCGCCGACGAGCGCGCCGTCGATGTCGGGTTGCGACATCAGCGCCTCCGCGTTGCTCGGCTTGACCGAGCCGCCGTACTGGATTCGCACCGCCTGCGCGACCTGCGCGCCGTACTGCTCGGTCAGCCGCTTGCGGATGTGCGCGTGGACTTCCTGCGCCTGCGCGGGCGTCGCGGTGCGGCCGGTGCCGATCGCCCAGACCGGCTCGTACGCGATGACGAGGCGCTGCGTCGCGACGTCGCCGGCGATGTCGACGAGGCCGCCCGCGAGCTGGCTGTCGACGATGTCGAGCGTGCGGCCGGCATCGCGCTCGGCGAGCATCTCGCCGACGCACACGATCGCGCCCAGGCCGGCCGCGAGCGCGGCGCGCGCCTTCTTGCCGACGGTCTCGTTGGTGTCGCCGAAGAACTGGCGGCGCTCGGAGTGACCGACGATCGCCCACGTCACGCCCGCATCGGCGAGCAGCGGCGCGGAGACCTCGCCGGTGAACGCACCCGACGACTCCCAGAACACGTCCTGCGCGCACGTCGCGATCGAGCTGCCTTCGAGGCGCTTGGCGACCGAGTGCAGCGCCGTGAACACCGGCGCGACGCCGACCGCGACGCCGCGCACGCTGCCGAGCTGGTTCTTCAGCTCGGTGACGAGCGCGAGGGCTTCGGCGATCGTCTTGTTGAGCTTCCAGTTGCCGACGACGAACGGAGTGCGCATGCCGCGGTCTTAGCGCGCGGCGGCGGGCCGCGTCCAGCGCAGCTGGTACTCGCAGAGCTGCTGGCCGCGGCACCGGCACGAGTCGTGAGTCGCCATGACGTCCTCGACACCGGTCAGCTCGACGATGCGCTCGAGCTCGGAGGCGACGAGCTGGCAGACGTCGGTCGAGCCGGAGTAGCCCGACAGCATGACGATCGCGTGACCCGAGTTGACCGCGACCTCGACCTCGCCCCAGTCGTGGTAGCGCAGCCAGAACGTCGGGAGCGCGGCGAGCGCGGTCTCGGCGTTGATCGACGTCGGATCGGCACCGAACAGCCGCGCGAACGTCGCGCTCATCGTGCCGCGGCCGATCTTGCGCGGGATCGCGGGATTGTTGAGCGCCTTCTTCGCCTGCTCGAACGCGCGTACGAGATCGGCGAGGTCGATCCACGACAGCGGCGCGAGCGTCGGCGACAGCGCGGCCGCGAGATCGGGGTTCTCGTTGACCAGCCTCGCCATTCCCGACTCGCCGATGTGGTGCTGCAGCACGCGCGAGAGCACGCGCAGGTGCGCGGCGCGGACGCGGCCGGTGACCGCGGGACCGCTCGCGCTCGTCACCATGATCGAGCCGACCTCCGAGATGCTCTCGATGCCCTCGGTCGGGCGGAGCACGGCCTCGGCGCCGGCGGTGGCGGTGTCTTCCTCGACGGGCGGCAGCTTGATGCCGACCGAGCTGCCGCGTTCGAGCGCGCGGCCGAGCGCGATCGCGAACGTCGACGCGGACGCCCAGCGCTTCTTCGGATTGGGCGTCAGCGCCTTCGCGAGCACCGCATCGACGGCTTGCGAGATGCTCGGCCGCAGCTGCGACGGTGGCGTCAACGGATCGTTGAGCTGCCGCTGCACGACCTGCGGCGCCGGGCCCGAGCCGAATGGCGGGCGCCCGGTCAGCGCGCAGTACATCGTCGCGGCGAGGCCATAGACGTCGGTCGCGGCGCTGCCTTCCTGCTCGAGGAAGGACTCGGGCGCCGCGAAGCCGGGCGTGCCGGCCGCATCGCGCTGATCGCCGGCCTTGACGGCAACGCCGACGTCGACGAGCACCGCGCGATCGCGATCGCGGTCGAGCAGGATGTTCGCCGGCTTGACGTCGCGGTGGATCAGGCCGAGCGCGTGCATCGCGTCGAGCGCGTCGCCGATCTCGAGCGCGATCTGCGCGATCGCCTCCGTCGGGAACCATTCGCGGCGCTCGAGCGTCGCGCGCAGCACCTCGCTCAACGGCTGACCCTCGACGAGCTCCATGACGAAGTAGACGTCGCCCTGGTGCTCGCCGAGCGCGTAGACCTGGACGAGGTTCTTGTGGTGCAGCGACGCGAGGATGCCGGCCTCGGCGCGGAACCGATCGACGAGATCGCGATCGCTCGCGAGGTCGGAGCGCAGCACCTTGATCGCGACGGGGCGGCCGAGGCCGAGGTCCTCACCGCGATACACGACGCCCATCGCGCCACGCGACAGCTCGTGCAGCACGCGATACGTGCCGCCGACGGTCGTGCCCGCGGAGAGCTGGCCCGCGTCGAGGCCGACGTCGGTGTCGCCGTGGAGGCGCTCGTTCGGCGGCACGACGCGGACGTCGCCGACCGGCGCGATGCGCAGCGCGTTGTAGCAGCGGGCGAGGGCGGCCTCGCCGGAGCGCTCCCCGGGTGCGAGCTCGGTCAACACGGCACGCATCTGCACCTTGATCGACGTCGAGTCGTCGACGCGCACCGGCTCGTCTTGCACGCGGAGCAGGATCTTGCGCGCGACGAGCACGGCCTGATCATCGTTCGCGCCGACGAGCAGCACCGCGAGCTCGTCGTTGCCGGGCCGGCCCATCGCGTCGTTGCCGCGGACGGTGGCGCGCACGCGCGACGCGATCTGCGCGAGCACCTCGTCGCCCGACTTGTGGCCGTGCTGCAGGTTGATGCGGCGCATGCCGACGATGTCGAAGATCGCGAGCGTCAGCTTCTCGCCGCGCCGCGCCGATGCCGCGACCTCGTGCGTGATCGTCTGCTCGAACGCGCCGCGTGTCATCGCGCCGCTCAGCGGATCGTGCAGCGACGCCGCGAGCAGCCGCTCGCCCTCGGCGACGATCCGCCGGTGCGACGTCAGCCACGACAGCTCGCGCGTCAGCCGTGCCGCGAGCGCCTTGAGGTCGGTGCGCTCGGCGGCCGAGAACCGCCGTCCCGTATCGGAGATGATCGCGACGAGGCCGGCGACCTCGGTCGGCGACGATCGCAGCGCATCGGCGATCACGCTGCGCGGCTGCGGCCCGCCGAGCACGACCGTGCCGCCGCTCGCCGCCGCGATTCGCGCAGCCGCCGCGATCTGCGAGCGGTAGGTTTCCGTCGGGCTCGCGCGCGACGTCGTCGGTGTCATCGCGGCGCCGTCCTTCCACCACACGATGCAGTCGTGCGCGGTGAATCCTTCGGCGACCGCGCGCAGCGTCTCCTGCGCCGCGCCGGTGAGATCGATCAGCGACGTCGCGACGAGTCCGCGCGCTCGTGCGAGGTCGAAGTCGGGCGAGGTCGGCTCGGTCTGCGCGATCGACGTCAGCGCGTCGGCGCCGACCGGCGTCAGCAGCACGCCCGTCGCGCCTGCACTCGCGGCCGCGCCCGCGACACGCGCCGCATGCTGCGCCTCGCCGATGATCCATCGCGCGACGCCGCCTTCACGCGCCGGTCCGAGGTCGCTGGCGGCCGCCGGGTTGACGAGCACGCCGGCGAGGTCATCGGCCGCGTCGCTCGGCTCGATCGGTACGAGCTCGGCGTCTGCCTCCTCCGCGGCGGTCGCCAGATCTTCGATCAGACGACCCGACGGATCGAAGACCCCCAGGCGCTTCGCTGCCACCTGGAAATTGTACCGCGGGGTTCAGGGCCGGAGCGCCGCGATGCCGGGCAAATCGAGGCCCTGAACGAACTCGAGCGACGCGCCGCCGCCCGTCGAGACGTGCGAGACCTTGTCGGCCAGGCCCGCCTGCGCAATCGCTGCGGCCGAGTCGCCGCCGCCGACGACCGTCAGCGCCAGCTTGTTGTCGGCGAGCGCCTGCGCGATCGAGACCGTACCGTTCGCCCACTGCTTCTTCTCGAACACGCCCATCGGGCCGTTCCAGAACACCGTGCGCGCCTCGGTCAGGACGCGGCGGTACAGCTCGACCGTGCCGGGGCCGATGTCGAGCGCCATCTGCTCTCCGCCGATCTGATCGACGCGGACGGCGACCGGATTCGTGTCGTCGAGGCCGCTGCCGACCATGACGTCGGTCGGCAGGTGGACGGTCTTCTTCTTCTCGACCGCCTTGCGCAAGAAGTTACGCGCGACGGGGAGCTTGTCCTTCTCGACCTTGCTCTTGCCGACGTTCTTGCCCTGCGCCTCGAGGAACGTGTTCGCCATCGCGCCGCCGATCACCAGTGAGTCGACGCGATCGAGCAGCGCATCGAGCACCTCGATCTTGTCGCTGACCTTCGCGCCGCCGAGCACGGCGACGTACGGGCGATCGACGTTGCCGAGCAGCCGCGTCAGGAAGTCGATCTCCTTCGCCATGACGAAGCCGGCGCCCTTCTCGCCGACGAACTTCACCATGCCGGCGGTCGAGGCGTGCGCGCGGTGCGCGGTACCGAACGCGTCGTTGACGTAGATGTCGCAGTACGACGCGAGCTGGCGCGCGAACGCTTCGTCATTTGCCTCCTCGCCGGGGTTCCAGCGGAGGTTCTCGAGCATCGCGATCTGGCCGTCGCGCAGATCGCTGACGACCTTGCGCGCGCCGTCGCCCACCGGCTCGTCGGCGAGCGAGACTTCCTGGCCGATCAGCTCGGCGAGCTTGTGCGCGACGGGCTCGAGCGAGAGCTCGGGCTTCACCTGGCCGTCGGGGCGCCCGAGGTGCGAGCCGAGCACGATCCGCGCGCCGCGCTCGATGAGGTTCTTGAGCGTCGGCAGCGTCGCGCGAATGCGCGCGTCGTCGGTGACGCGCTTGGTGCCCTTCTCGAGCGGCACGTTGTAGTCGACGCGCACGAACACGCGCTTGCCCTCGACGGGCAGCTGCTCGACGCTCTTGATCCCGTGCGGCAGGCTCACAGGCGCTCCACGACGTAGCGCGCCAGGTCGAACAGGCGCTGCGAGTAGCCCATCTCGTTGTCGTACCAGCTGAGGACCTTGGCGACGTCGCCGACGACGGTGGTCAGCGGCGCATCGACGGTCGAGCTGTGCTTGTCGCCGTTGAAGTCGCACGACACGAGCGGCTCGTCGCTGACGGCGAGGATGCCCTTGAGCGGGCCCTTCGCCGCGGTGCGGAACGCGTCGTTGACCTGCTGCGCGGTCGCGGTCTTCTCGAGGCGCGCCGTGAGGTCGACGAGCGAGACGTTCGGCGTCGGGACACGGATCGCCT
>JAFAOG010000627.1 GCA_019237945.1 Deltaproteobacteria bacterium
GCCGCGCAGTTCGATATCTTCCAATAATCCGGGTATGGTCGCCGCGTGGTGACCGCGTCCATGTCGACTCCCGAATCCGTCCGCGTCGAGCCGGATGATCCATCCGAGCTCGTCGAGACGACCGTGGAGGAGCTCGCGCCGCTGTACCGGCAGATGCTCGCGATCCGACGGCTCGAAGAAGCGTCGGCGAAGGCGTACTCGCAGGGCAAGATCGGCGGCTTCCTGCACCTGATCATCGGCCAGGAGGCGGTGTGCGTCGGCGCGATCGCCGCGCTCACGCCGGACGACTACGTGGTCGCGACCTATCGCGAGCACGGTCATGCCTACGCCAAGGGCGTCCCTGCCCGGCCGATCCTCGCCGAGCTCTACGGCAAGAAGACCGGGCTCGTGAAGGGGCTCGGCGGCTCGATGCACCTGTTCGACAAGGAGAAGAACTTCCTTGGCGGCTACGGGATCGTCGGCGGCCACGTGCCGATCGCGGCGGGCGCGGCGTTCGCGGCGAAGTACCGCGGCGACGGTCGCGTCGCGCTGTGCTTCTTCGGCGAGGGCGCGTCGACGATCGGCGGCTTCGCCGAGGGCCTCGCGCTCGCGGCGCTGTGGAAGCTGCCGGTCGTGCTGATCTGCGAGAACAACCAGTACTCGATGGGCACGCCGACGTATCGCTCGCTCGCGGTCGAGGACGTCTCGCTGCGCGCGCTCGCCCACGGCATGGCACGCGACCGCTTCGACGGCGACGACGTGATCAAGGTCAAGCGCCGCGTCGCCGAGGCGATCGAACGCGCGCGCACCACCGGCGAGCCGACGCTGATCGAGGTCGTCACCTATCGCTTCCGCGGTCACTCGATGTCGGACCCCGGCCTCTACCGAACGAAGGAAGAGGTCGAGGAATGGCGTCGTCGGGATCCGCTCAACCGCTCGCGCGCGCGGCTCGTCGAGCTCGGCATGTCCGAGGATGACCTCACCGCGCTCGAGGACGACGTCAAGGCCGAGATCGAGGACGCGGTGAAGTTTGCCGACGAGTCACCGGCCGCCGACGAATACTTCCCGTACGTGATCAAGGAGTAATGGCGTGCCCGTCATCAGCTACCGCGAGGCCCTCAATCAGGCGATGCGCGAGGAGATGGAGCGCGACGCGAGCGTCTTCATCATGGGCGAGGAAGTCGGCCACTACAACGGCGCGTACAAGGTCACCCAGGGCCTGCTGCAGCGGTTTTCCGAGCGGCGCGTGATCGATGCGCCGATCGCGGAGATGGGATTCGCGGGCGTCGGCGTCGGAGCGGCGATGGTCGGCCTGCGCCCGATCATCGAGTTCATGACGTTCAACTTCTCGCTCGTCGCGATCGATCAGATCGTCAACAACGCGGCGAAGATCTATCAGATGAGCGGCGGGCAATTTAACGTGCCGATCGTGTTCCGCGGCCCGGGCGGCCCCGCCGTCCAGGTCGGCTCGCAGCACAGCCAGGCCCTCGAGAGCTTCTACGCGCACGTGCCGGGCCTCAAGGTCGTGATGCCGTCGACGGCGTACGACGCGAAGGGCCTGCTCAAGACCGCGATCCGCGACGACAACCCGGTCGTGTTCATCGAGGGCGAGACGCTCTACAACACGACGTGGGACGTGCCCGATGGCGAGGAGCTGCTGATCCCGTTCGGCAAGGCCGACGTCAAGCGCGAGGGCTCCGACATCACGCTGATCGCGTGGTCGAAGATGGTGTGGACGTGTCTCGAGGCGGCGAAGCAGCTCGAGGCCGACGGCATCAACGCCGAGGTCGTCGACGTGCGCAGCCTACGGCCCCTGGATGTCGACACGCTCGCCAATTCGGTGACCAAGACGGGCCGCTGCGTGATCGTCGAGGTCGGCTGGCCGGTCTCGGGCTTCGGCGCCGAGGTCGCGTATCAGGTGCAGCGCGCGTGTCTCGATGCGCTCGACGCGCCGATCGAGCGCGTCACCAGTGACGACGTGCCGATGCCGTACGCGAAGAACCTCGAGGACGAGGTGCAGCCGCAGGTGAAGGACGTCGTGGCCGCCGTTCGTCGTGCTCTCTACCTGGATTGACCTATGGCCCAGATTATTGGTCTGCCGAAGCTCTCGCCGACGATGGAAGAAGGCGTCCTCGTCCGCTGGACGAAGAAGGAGGGCGACAAGGTGTCGCCCGGCGATCTCGTCGCGGAGGTCGAGACCGACAAGGCGAACATGGACTTCAACATCGAGGACGACGGCGTCCTGTTGAAGCTGCTCGTCAAGGAAGGCGAGACCGTCAAGCTCGGCGCGCCGGTCGCGATCATCGGCAAGGCCGGCGAGGATGTGAGCAACCTCGTCGAGCAGGCGAAGTCGCAGTCGAGTGGTTCGCCGCCGTCCGCACCTGCGGCCAAGGGTCCCGAGACGTCGACGAGCGCACCGGCTGCGAAGAAGGAAACGCCGGCCCAGCAAGCGCCTGCTCCGAAAACGGCAGCGCCGGCGAAGGCACCGCCCGAGAAGGCAGCGCCTGCGAAGGCAGCACCTGCGAAGCCAGCACCGGCGAAGGCCGACAAGCCCGCGGCGGCCGCGAAACCGCAGGGCGGCGGCAAGCTCCTCGCCTCGCCGCTCGCAAAGTCGCTCGCAATCGAGCTCGGCATCGACCTGCGCACCGTGACCGGCAGCGGCCCGGGCGGCCGGATCGTCGAGCGCGACGTGCGCGCGGCCGCCGACGGCGGCGGCAGCAACGGCCATACGCAAGAGGCGCGCGGCGACGAGCACGTCGAGGAACAGGACCACGACGAGAACACCGAGGCGCAGGACGAGACGCCCGCGAAAGAGACCGCGATCGCGGTGCGCACGGCGCGTCAGATGCTGCCCGATGCCGAGGGCGACTACACCGATCAGCCGGCGTCGAACATGCGCAAGCGGATCGCGACGCGGCTGACCGAGGCCAAGCGCGACGTCCCGCACTTCTACCTGCAGCGGTCGCTCGATGCGGCAGCGTTGCTCGGGTTTCGCGGGCGACTCAATGAATTGCTCGGTGACAAGGGGAAGGTCAGCGTCAACGACCTCGTGATCAAGGCGGTCGCGCTCGCGCTGCGGCGCGTGCCCGCGTGCAACGCGGCGTGGGAAGGCGATGCGATCCGCATGTTCCATCGCGTGCACGTCGGCGTCGCGGTCGCGCTCGACGAGGGCCTGGTGACGCCGGTGATTCGCGATGCCGATCAGAAAGGCATCGGCTCGATCGCCGCGGAGGTCCGCGACCTCGCCGACCGCGCGAAGAAGCGCCAGCTCAAGGCGCACGAGATCACCGGCTCGACGTTTTCCGTGTCGAACCTCGGGATGTTCGGCATCGAGCGGTTCACCGCGATCATCAACCCCCCCGAGGCCGGCATCCTCGCGGTCGGCGCGGTGCTCGACGTGCCGGTCGTCCAGGATGGACAGGTCGTCGCCGGGAAGCGGATGACGGTGTCGATGTCGTGCGATCACCGCGTGATCGACGGCGCGCTCGGCGCGAAGTGGCTGCAGGCGTTTGCCGAGCTGATCGAGAAGCCCGAGTCGTTGGCGCTATGAGCGACGTACCCCGCGGCGAAGCCGCGAATCAAAAAAAAGCCGACCAGCACGAAGTGCTGGACGTCGTCGTCATCGGCTCGGGACCCGGTGGCTATGTCGCCGCGATCCGCTGCGCGCAGCTCGGCCTCAAGACCGCGTGCATCGAGCGCGCCGAGCTCGGCGGCATCTGCCTGAACTGGGGCTGCATCCCGACGAAGGCGCTGCTCAAGTCGGCCGAGGTGCTCGAGTACGCGCACCGCGCGAAGGAGTTCGGCATCGTCATCGAGGGCGCGCGACCGGACTTCCCCGCGATCATCAAGCGCTCGCGCGACATCAGCGACAAGATCAGCAAGGGCGTCGGCTTCCTCTTGCGCAAGAACAAGATCGAGCACGTGCCGGGCACGGCGAAGCTCGCCAAGCGCGACGGCGCGTGGAAGCCGCATCGTATCGAGGTCGCACTGACCGCCGGCGGCTCGCGCACGATCGAGACCAAGCACGTGATCATCGCGACGGGCGCGCGCGCGCGTTCGCTGCCCGGCATCGAGCTCGACGACAAGCGGATCATCGAGTACCGGCGCGCGATGACGCTCCCCGAGCAGCCGAAGACGATGGTCGTGCTGGGCTCGGGCGCGATCGGGGTCGAGTTCGCGTCGTTCTACAAGGCGCTCGGCGTCGACGTCACGATCGTCGAGTACCTGCCGCGCCTTGTCCCGAACGAGGACCCCGAGGTCAGCAAAGAACTGCAGCGCAGCTTCGACAAGCGCGGCATCAAGATCCTGACGGGCAGCAAGCTCACCGGTGCAAAGAACGCCGGCGATCGCGTGACGATGACCGTCGAGCCCGCGGCCGGCGGTGCCGCGCAGACGCTCGAGGCGGATGTGCTGCTCGTCGCCGTCGGCATCCAGGCGAACACCGAGAACCTCGGGCTCGAGCATCACAAGATCGCGCTCGAGCGCGGCTTCATCAAGGTCGACAAGGACTGCAACTGCGGCGACGGTCTGTGGGCGATCGGCGATGTCGCGGGGCGCGGTCTCGCGCACGTCGCGTCGGCCGAAGGCGTGTTCGTCGCCGAGAAGATCGCCGGCACGCACGCCGAGCCGGTCCGCTACGACGCGATTCCGGCGTGCACGTACTGCCATCCCGAGATCGCATCGGTCGGGCTGACCGAGGAGAAGGCGACCGCGCAGAACATCCCGATCAAGGTCGGGCGGTTCCCGTTTCGTCCGCTGGGCCGTGCGATGGCGGCCGGCGAGACGACCGGGTTCGTCAAGGTCATCTACCACGCGGAGAGCGGCGCACTCGTTGGGGCACATATGATTGGGCCCGCTGTAACGGACCTCATCGCCGAGCTGACGCTGGCGAAGACGACCGAGGTGAACGCGGAATCTCTCGTCTACACGATTCACGCACACCCGACGTTCGCCGAGGCGATCAAGGGCGCGTCGGAAGAGGCGTTCGGGCACGCGATCGACCTGTGAGCGCGGTTGTCGAAGCACGACCGCTCGACGTGCGTTAACGCGCTGAGATGATTCCCGGGCGCATCCGCCCGCCTGCGGTCAAGTGATGGAATCTGTTTGCAGCACACGATGTGGGCGCCTGTAATTTCGCGTAGTCGGCACATGCCTTGAACTGTTCGCGGGCATGGGCGTCGTCAGGCACACCACCCCGAGCGTGACTCGCGAGGCAGCTGTAAGGGACCGCGCGCTCAGCGCGTCGGCTGACCCGAAGGCGTGCGTTGTGTGCGGGGAAATTACGCGCACAACGGCAATGTGCACCGAGTGCGCCGAGCGTGCGCGCCCTTACCAGATCGATGACCCCTATGACGATATCGGGGGCGAGAACTAAGCAATGTCGTCGGCCCTGATCATCGCGGCGGCGCGCCAGGACGCGCTCGAAGCCGCGCTGCGCGACGCCGGTTGTACCGATGTCGACACCGCGCCCTTCGATGAAGCGTCGGCCCTCCTCGCTGTCGAACGCCGCGCGCTCGTCGTCGCGGATATCGTCGAGGCCGAGGACGCCGATCGCCTCGCCCCGCTCGCCGATGGCCTGCGCGGCACGCCGCTGCTCGCGATCGCACCCGAGCACTTGCTCGAGGCTGCGTTCGAAGCCGGCGCGACCGACTGCATCGCGACCCCGATTCGTGGCGCCGAGCTCACCGCTCGCCTGCGCGCCGCACTTCGCTGCAAGACGCCGTCGCATCGCCGCTCGCGCCGCGAACGCCGGCTCACCGAAGAGCTGCACGAGCTGCAGCGCCAGAAGCAGGAGCTCGAGCGCATCGCGTGCGTCGACTCGCTGACCGGAATCGCGAACCGCCGCCACGCGCTGAGCCTGCTCGACGCCGAGTGGAAGCGCTCGGCCCGCGACGGCACGCCACTCTCGCTCGTGATGGTCGACCTCGACTGCTTCCACGCGTTCAACGAGCACTACGGTCACCTCGGCGGCGATCGATGTCTGCGCCAGGTCACCGATTGCATGGTGCGCTGCCTGCGACGCCCGTCCGACTTCCTCGGCCGCTACGGCGGCGAAGAATTCTTCGCCGTCCTCGCCGGCACCGACGCCGAAGGCGCCGCGATCGTCGCCGAGCGCATGCGCGCCGCGGTCGAGTCGCTCGGCATCCCGCACGAGAAGTCGCAGTGCGCGAAGGTCGTCACGATGTCGGTCGGCTTCGCGACCTGCCGCCCCACGCTCAACGGCAACGCCGAAGCGCTCGTCAACGCCGCCGACCATGCGCTGCTCGCCGCCAAGGCCGACGGCCGCAACCGCATCCAGGGTCAGGCCCCCACCCGCACCGAACGCCCGCGCCTCGCGTCCACCCCGTGGCGCCGCTTCCCGCCGGTGATCGCCGACCCGTGGTTCGCCGACCGCATCCCGCCGTTCCTCGCCTCGACGCGCGACGAGATCACGCGCCTGCGCGACGCGACGACCGCCGGCACCTTCGATCGCATCCGCGCGCTGTCGCGCCGCCTCCGCGTCTCCGCCGGCGAGCACCAGATCGAGACGATCGCGGAGCTGGCGGGCATGCTCGAGCGCGCGGCCCGCGCCGGCGACGCCGAGTCGCTCTATCGCGTCCTCGACGAGCTCGACGCCTACGTCGCCCACGTCCAGGTCACCTACCGCCGCCCGATCGAGCTCGAACGCGCTGGCTGATCAGCTGGCTGGCCATTTCGCGCCCCCTGCGGTAAAGCGTGGGGGATGTCCGACGAGCGCCTCCACCTCCCTGTCCTGGGAGATGCCGCGCCCGCGCCGCGCCGCCGCCACCCGGAGTGGATCCGCGCGGTCCTTCCCTCGAAGCCCGAGTACTTCGAGCTGCGCGCGATGGTCAAAGAGCTCCAGCTCCACACCGTCTGCGAGTCCGCCTCGTGCCCGAACATCGGCGAGTGCTGGACGCGCCGCGCGCTCACGATCATGATCCTCGGCGACATCTGCACGCGCAGTTGCCGCTTCTGCGACGTCACGACCGGGCGCCCGCTGCCCGCCGACCCCGACGAGCCGCGTCGCGTCGCCGAGATGCTCGGCCGCCTCAACCTCGAGCACACGGTCATCACCTGCGTCGACCGCGACGACCTCGCCGACTTCGGCGCCGCCCACTGGGCCGAGACGATCCAGCGCGTGAAAGCCGCCTGCCCGGCGATGACGCTCGAGGTCCTCGTCGGCGACTTCAAGGGCCGCACGGAGCACGCCGACATCGTCCTCGACGCGGACCCCGACGTCTTCGCGCACAACCTCGAGACGGTCCCGCGCCTCTCGCGCCAGGTCCGCGTCCAGGCCTCCTACCCGCGCAGCTACAAGATCCTCGAGCACGCCCGCAAGCGCGGCGCCGTCACCAAGACGGGCCTGATGCTCGGCCTGGGCGAGACGCTGGACGAAGTCCGCGAGGTCCTCCGCGAGCTCGCCGGCCTCGGCGTCGACATCCTCACGCTCGGACAGTACCTCGCGCCGTCCAAGCAGCACCTGCCGATCGATCGCTACGTCCACCCGACGGAGTTCGCCGAGCTGGAGCAGTTCGCCCGCGCCGCCGGCATCACGCACGTCGTCTCCGGTCCGCTCGTCCGCTCCAGCTACCACGCGGACGGCCAGGCCGCGCTCGTCCGCGAGTTGCGCGCCGCCAAGGGCCTCGCCCCCGTCACGTAGCGACGCCGTCCATCACTAGTTGTCGTGACCGAGCACCGACGCGGCGATGCCGACCGCGAGCGCCGACGCCAGCACGCCCACGACGACGCCGGCAACGCTGTTGGTCGACACACCGCCGGCGAGCGCGACCTCGGTCGCCGACGGAGCGGTGCCGCGTCCTGTGTCGTGCATCAGCTCGGCGCCGAAATCGAAGTGGTCGGTTCGCAGATGCACGCCCGCCGTCGCGACGAACCCGGTCTCCGGCGCGAGTGGGAGCGCGACCGATACCCGCGGGCCGATCCGGAGGTCGGGACTGAGATCGCCGTCCGCTTCGATCTCGGCGCCCGTGCTCGAGTAGCTGTTGTTGCCGCCGGAGTAGCTGCGACTGCCCGACTCGATGAGCGCGCCGCCACGCAGGTCGTACTCGCCGAGCGCCGTGCACACGCGCCCGACGTAGCCGGCGGATGCGCGCACGACCGCCGTCGTCGAGTTTCCGACGCCGTACCAGCCGAGCGCCTCGAGGTAAGGATGGTTCGGGCGGGTGCCCGGAGCGCTCTGGCTCGCGCAGCCAGCACTCGCGGCGGCGAGCGCGCAGCTCCGGAAGACAACGACCCACCGCATCGCGCCCACACTCGCATGCGTCGCGCGCACGCCGCAAGACAGGCGCAGCAGCTTGCCAGCGGTTACCGCACGAGGTCGTAGACCAGCTTCGCGATCAGCGCGCCCGACACGAGCAGCACCATCGCGCGCACGACCCGCGCGCCGCCGCGCATCGCGAAGTGGGCGCCGACGATGCCGCCGAGCAGCTGGCCGAGCGCCATCGGCAGCGAGACCGTCCACAGGATCGCGTGGTGGAAGCTGAAGACGGTGACCGCCGCGATGTTCGATGCGAAGTTGACGACCTTGGCATCGGCGCTCGCGTGGACGAGCGAGCGGTCGCACAGCGCGACGAAGCCGACGATCAGGAACGTGCCGGTGCCCGGGCCGAAGAAGCCGTCGTACGCGCCGATCGTGAACGCGAGGAGCGCGGCGATGCCCCAGTGCGGATCGGGCGCGTCGTCGGCGCGCGCCGGCTTGCGGATCAGGAGCAGCGCGGCCGCGCCGATCAGCATGCCGATCACGATCGGGCGGAGCGCGGCGGGCGAGATCGCCGAGACGAGCGCGGCGCCGCACGCGGAGCCGAGGAGGCCGAGCGGGAATGCGTAGAGGGCCTGGCGGCGGTCGACGCGGCCGGCGCGCCAGAACGCGGCGAGCGCGGCGCCGGAGCCGAAGACGGACTGGCCCTTGTTCGTGCCGAGCGCGAGGTGCGGCGGGAGGCCGGTTGCGAGAAGTGCTGGGACTGTGATCAGTCCGCCGCCGCCCGCGATCGCGTCGACAATGCCTGCGAACAACGCTGCGGCGACGAGCGCGAGCGTGGTCGAAAGAGGCACGCGGCGAACGTAGCAGCTATGCTGGAGGTGTGCAGTGCACGGTTGTTGGCGCTGGCGTGATCGGATTGTCGACCGCGCTCGCGCTCGAGGAGCACGGGCACGAGGTGCGGATCGTCGCGGAGAGCGTCGGCGCGGCGACGACGAGCGCGGTGGCGGGCGCGGTGTGGTTTCCCTACAAGGCCGGGCCGCCAGCGCGCGTGGCGGCGTGGGCGGTGCGCACGCGGCAGTGGCTCGAGGAGCTCGCGCGCACGACGCCGGAGGCCGGGGTCGACGTGCTCACGGGGTACGAGATCACGCCCGACGACAGCTGGCCGTGGTGGGCCGAAGGCGTCAGCGAGCTCGTGCGCGCGCCCGCGCCGGTGAAGGGCTCGCCGATCGCGTGGAAGTTCACCGCGCCGCGCGCGCAGCCGAGTCTGTTCTTGCCGTGGTTGCAGGGGCGGCTGAAGGCGCACGTCGAGCAGCAGCGCATCACCGAGCTTGCCGACGTGCCCGGCGACGTCGTGATCAACTGCACCGGGTTGGCGGCGCGCGAGCTCGCGCACGACGACGCGATGTATCCGTTGCTCGGGCAGCTCGTGATCGCGGCGGTCGGCGGCGCCGATCTATCGGCGAGCATCACCGACGATCGCGATCCCGACAGCTTCTTCTACATCATCCCGCGCCGCGACGAGCTCGTGCTCGGCGGCTGCTCGCTGCCGCGCGCGTATGGCTCGCGTGCCGAGCTCGATGCGGCGATCAAGGCGCGGATCATCGCGCATGCGGCGCGCCTCGGCATCGAGATCGGCGAGCTGCGTGGCGAACGCGTCGGGCTGCGGCCGTATCGGCCGGAGGTGCGGCTCGAGCGCGACCCGGCGAACCCGCGCATCGTCCACAACTACGGGCATGGCGGCGCTGGGTTCACGCTCAGCCGCGGCTGCGCGGAGGACGTGGCAGCGCTCATCGCAAGCTAGCCGATGATGCCGCCGAGGTAGAGACCTCCGGCGGTGGCCAACGCGAGCAGCACGACCGCGATCGCGATCATCACCGGCAGCGGCAGCGACTTCTTGTCGGTCGACGGCGTCGCCTTGACCTTGAACGTCACCTGCGGCTCGGTCTTCGCGTCGATCTTCTCGGGGATCGTGTCGGGCCCGACGGCCGCGTTGGGGCCGGACTTCGGGCTCATCATCAGCGTCGGGTCGTCGTCGCCGACGCGCTTCTTCGTGCCTTCGATGACGGCGGGGGCCGTGGCCGGTTGCGGCGGCGGGGGCGCGGGCGGCTGCGCCTGCTTGAGCGGCGCGGGGACCGGATCGATCGCGGTCAGCTCCTGCGACTGCGAGAACGCGCTGATCGGGCGCTGCATGCCGGGACGCGGCTCGTGCATGCGCGCCGGCGCCTTGTCGTGTGGGATCTCGTCCATCGCGAGCACGGCCGGGTGGACGATGCCCTGCGTGAGGCAGACGTCCCACGCCTCGCGCAGCGCGGCCTCGGCCTCGCCGGCGTCCTTGAAGCGCGCCTTGTCGCTCGGCTGCAGCGCCGTCATCGTGATCTGCGCGAGCGGACCGGGGATCGACGGGTCGTGGCGCGTCGGCGGTGGCGCGTTGCCCTGCACGACGTAGCCGTTCGTCGTCTTGGTGTCGGGACCTTCGTACGGGATGCGGCCCGACATCAGCTCGTACATCACGGCGCCCCACGCGAACACGTCGGCTTGCGGTGTGTAGCGACCCTCGCGGATCGCCTCGGGCGGCGAATAGCCCGGCGTGCCCATGAAGATACCGACCTGGGTGAGGTCGCTATCGGGCAGGCGCGCGATGCCGAAATCGGCGAGCTTCCAGCGGTTGTCGCCGGCGTGCAGCACGTTCGCCGGTTTGACGTCGCGATGCACGATGCGCTGGCGATGCGCGAACGACAGCGCGCTCGCGAGGTCGAGGCCGATCTGCACGCAGCGCGCGAGCGGCAGGCGCACGCGATCGAGGCGATCCGCGAGCGATTCGCCCGGCAGGTACTCGAGCACCATGAACGGCGCGCCGCTGTCCTCATCGACGCCGACGTCGAAGATCGTCACGATCGCCGGGTGCGACATCTTCGCGGCGGCCTTCGCCTCGCGCTGGAACCGCTCGAGGAACGCGCTGCGCACGCGGCGGCCCTGCTGCTGGGGCGACATGATCGTCTTGACCGCGACGACGCGGTCGAGCAGCGGGTCGCGCGCCTTGTAGACGACGCCCATCGCGCCCTTGCCGATGGTCTTGATGACCTCGTAGCGGCCGATGGTCTTGCGGCCTTCCTCGCCGACCAGCCCCAGGCCCGGCGGCGCTTCGGCGCGCAGTCGCGTGTTCGTACGCGGACGTGCTTGGGCGTCTTCGGCCATCGCTCCCGCGAGTAGTTTAGCCTATTTCTGCGTCCGACTCGAACCCGATATCTTGGTGCCGGCGGCCACCGACGACGTGATGAACGCGTTGCCGCCGATGACGGCCCCTCGCCCGATCACGGTGTCGCCGCCCAGGATCGTCGCGTTCGCGTAGATCACGACGTCGTCCTCGATCGTCGGGTGCCGGCGCTTGCCCGGCTCGGGGCGCGTAGCCCCCTGGGGCACGGTCAGCGCGCCCAGCGTCACGCCCTGGTAGATGCGCACGCCCTTGCCGATCAGCGTCGTTTCGCCGATCACGACGCCCGTGCCGTGATCGATGAAGAACGGCACGCCGATCTCGGCGCCCGGGTGGATGTCGATGCCGGTGCGCCGGTGCGCGAGCTCGGTCATCATGCGCGGGATCACGACCGCACCCTCGCGGCACAGCGCGTGCGCGATGCGATAGACGGTGATCGCGTAGTTGCCGGGATACGTCAGCAGGATCTCGTCGACACCCGACGCCGCCGGATCGCTCGCATACGCCGCATGCAGATCGGCCGACAGCTGCGCCCGGAGCTCCGGCAGGTGCGCCATGAAGCGCTCCGTGACGTCGTCCGCCTTGCGCGTGCAGTCCGCGCACTCGAGGTCGTTGCGCCCGAGCGCCTGCTGCCGCTTGTGATGGAGCGCGCGATAGACCTGGCGATGCAGCGCGGTCCGCAGCTCCTGCAGACGGCCGAGCACGAGCTCGCGCAGCTGCTTCTCGTCGGCGCGCGCGACATCGGGCCCCGCGTATCCCGGGAACAGCAGCGCGCGGCACATCTCCACGACGCGCTCGACCTGCGCATCGCTGGGCAGCTCGTAGCTGCCGATGTGCTGCATCTCGTGCGCCTTCGGATCGAGATACGCGTCGAGCAGGTCTTCCGCGACACCCGCGAGCGGATCGCGGGCCTCGCCCTGAACCCGCAGCGGACGCCGTTCCGACATTCCCAACGTCTAGCACGTAACGGTCGCGCTGACGCACGCGGCCCGATCCGGTGCATCCGCGCGGGCGAGCGAGCGGCCGCCGCCGTCGAGAATCTCGCTCGTTCCGTCGAAGTGCAGATCGAGGACGCGCCCGACGAGGTGCGCCGTCACGCCGAACCGCGCGAACGGCGTATCGCGCAGCGAGCGCAGCGTACCCGGCAGGCCCTCGGCCTCCCACTGGTCGACGCGCACGCGGTCATCGAACGGCCAGCGCTCGCGCCACGGCCATGGGTTGGCGGCCGGGTTCGCGACGACGGTGACGCCTCCGCGCGCCGCGATCGTCGGGGCGACCGGGACGAAGCGTTCGAGCTTGGTGTGCGCGCAGCGAAAGCCGTCGTAGCAGATTAGCGTCGCGAGCGTGCCGAACGGCGTCTCGACGATCGGGATGCGCTCGGCATCGCCGCGGAACAGGCCGAGGCCGCCCTTCGCACCGTCCTCGATTCCGGGGATCAGGTTGACCTTGTCGGTCGTCGCGACGAGGCGGCCGTCCGGATCGAACGTCAGCGATGCATTGTGCAGCTCGCCGCCGGGCGACAGCCGGAAGTGCGAGCCGGCGACGATGTACGCGCGATGCTGCTTCGCCAGCGGCGCGAAGACGCTCTTCCACCAGCGCTCGGCGTCGGGGGCGAGCGCGGCGAGCACGGCGCTGCGAGGCTCGAGGACGCGCGCGGTGGCGGCCCCGCGCAGCACGGCGAACGGCCGGCGCATCGCCTCGGAGGCGAGCGCACCGGCGAGCGTCTTGGCCTTCTGCGCGCGGGCGCCCGCGAGCGCGAGCAGCGCGAGGTGACCGGAGACCTCCGGAAGCACGACGAGCCGCGCATCGGCGGGACCGGCCGTATCGACGGCCCGCGCGACGGCGGCGGCGAGGTGACGCTGATACGCGTCGCTCGAGGCGAGCACGTCGGCGGTCACCTCGAGCTGGACGGCGACGAGCGCGAGCTGCAACTAGCCCTTGGGCTGAGCGACGACGCGCAGGTACGGCTTGAGCGTCTTCCAGCCGTTCGGGAACTGCGACTTCGCGTCGGCGTCGCTGACCGACGGGACGATGATCACGTCCTGGCCCTGCTTCCAGTCGACGGGCGTCGCGACCTTGTGCTTCGCGGTCAGCTGCAGCGAGTCGATCACGCGCAGCAGCTCGTCGAAGTTGCGGCCGGTCGACGCCGGGTACGTCAGCGTCAGCTTGATCTTCTTGTCGGGTCCGATCACGAACACCGAGCGCACGGTGGCGGTGTCGCTCGCGTTGGGGTGGATCATCCCGTAGAGGTTCGCGACCTTCTTGTCGGGGTCGGCGATCAGCGGGAAGTTGAGCGCGTGGCCCTGGGTCTCCTTGATGTCGCCGATCCAGCCCTTGTGCGACTCGAGCGAGTCGACCGACAGGCCGATCACCTTCGTGTTGCGCTTCTCGAACTCGCCCTTGAGCGCCGAGACGCGGCCCAGCTCGGTCGTGCAGACCGGCGTGAAGTCCTTCGGATGCGAGAACAACACGCCCCAGCTGTTACCCAGCCACTGATGGAAGTGGACCGTTCCGTCCGTGGTCTCCGCCGTGAAATCCGGTGCTTCGTCTCCGAGTCGCAGTGACATGGTCGTTCTCCGTGATAATGGTCTCGCCGGCCGTTATAGCGGATGACGGCACGCCCGGCAAGCGACGATATGCACGGATCAGCGCGGGGTGGGCTCGGGCGCGTCGTTGATCTTCTGGATCACGGCGTCGAGCTTCTGCTCCGGAATCGTCACGCGCGTCGGCATGCCGCCTCCGAGCTCGAACAGCTGCACGAAGTCCCAGCCCGACTCGAAGCCGGCCGCGATCGTGAGCATCCCCGAGTCGCGCACGATCGAGACCGGCGCCCTCTCCTGCCCCGCGAGCAACAGGTCGGTCTTGTCGAACTGCCCCGCGAGTCCCTCTGTATCGACGACGGCCACGCGCCCACGGATCGTGAATCGCCGCGACAGCTCGCGCGTCACCGCGTCCTTGCGCTCGAACTCGGCGGCCGCCTCCGCGATCAGATCATCCTGGACGCCCTTGCCCATCCCGCCGACGAGCCACTGCACGACCGCACGCTTGAGCTGGTCATCGCGAAACTTCGCGCGCAGCGCCCGGTCTATCCGAGTCGCAATGGCGCCCGGCGTGCCGATCCGCGTGTCGACCGCGCGCGCATCGTCATCGGCGCCCTTGTACGGCTGCTTGCCGTCGAGGATCCACTTCGCGGCCGCGTAGAGCCCGTCGAGGTCGACGTGCGTGACGATCGCATCGATCGGCCCGGTGGTCCGCACGAGCTCCTCGGTGACCATCTCGGGACACGCGCCATGCTCGGCCTTCGTCGACAGCACGAACCGCGGATCGCGCGCGAACTCGGCGTGCCGCTCGTGATCGTGATGATCGACCCACGCGGCGAGCCGATCGCCGAGCCCCTTGATGAACGGCTGCGTCGTCAGCTCGAACGAGACACTCGTGCCCACCGTCGCCGCGAATGCGATGTCGAGCACGACGACGCGCCCGGGGACCTTCTCGGCCTTCGGCAACAGGCGCGGCGACGCAAACGCGAGGTGGGGCAAACGCACGTGTGGGAACCGTAGCATCCCGTGTACGATCGGTGCGTGAGGAGGCTCGCGGTTGTCGTCGTCGTGGCCGCCTGTGGTCGGATCGGCTTCGATGGCACGACCTCGCGCGTGAATGACGCGACCCGCGACACCGCGAGCGATGTCCGCGGCGATGCCGCCCTCCTGCACACCGAGCTGACGCCGAGCAACGCCAATGGCGGCGATCTGTTCGGCAACGCACTCGCGCTCTCGCGCGATGGTTTGACGCTCGTCGCCGGCGCGCCTCGCGAGGACAGCAGCGCGACGGGCATCAACGGCAACGAGTCCGACAACTCGCTGACGGACGCCGGAGCCGCGTACGTGTTCGTGCAATCGGCGTCGGGATGGTCGCAGCAGGCGTACATCAAAGCATCGGTCAACCGATCGCTTCCGCCCGGCAACTTCGGCGAGACCGTCGCGATCTCCGCGGACGGCAACACGCTCGCGGTCGGCCAGAGTCTCTGCGACACGAGCGCGCTCGCCACCGGCTGCGTCGAGGTCTTCACGCGCAGCGGCACCACGTGGACGTTCCTGCAGCGGGTGACCGCGATGTTCGCCGACCAGGACGACCTGTTCGGAATCTCCGTCGCGCTCTCCGACGACGGCACGACGCTCGTCGTTGGCGCGGAGCAAGAATCGAGCTCCGCGACCACGATCAACGGGAACCAGCAGGACAACTCGTCGATCGCCCAGGGCGCCGCGTTCGTGTTCGTGCGCAGCGGCAACGTCTACGCGCAGCAGGCCTATCTGAAGGCGCCCAACGGCGAGAATCACGACGGCTTCGGCTCCAAGGTCGCGTGCAGCGGCGACGGCAACACCGTCGCGGTCGGCGCCATCAGCGAGGCGAGCGGTGTCCCGACCGATCCGACCGACAACTCGCGTCCGCAGGCGGGTGCGGTCTACGCGTTCACGCGCCAGGGCGTGGCGTGGACGTTCGGCGCGTACATCAAGGCGCCGATGATCACGACCGGAGACTTCTTCAGCTCCTCGTTGAGCCTCTCGGGCGACGGCACGCGGCTCGTCGTCGGCGCGCCGGGCAGTGATGTGGCGGTCTCGAATGGCGGAGCGGTCGATGTCTACACGCTCGGCACGACCGCGACCCTCGAGACGACGCTGACGGCGAGCATCCCGGGCGACACCGATCAGCTGGGGGTCAGCGTCGCGATCTCGGGCGACGGCACCACGATCCTCGCCGGCGCGGCTCTCGAGGACAGCGGCTCGACCGATCCGAACGACAACAGCGCGGCCGATGCAGGCGCCGCGTATCGCTTCGTGCGCTCGGGCACGACGTGGACGCAGACCGAGTACATCAAGCGCGCGACACCGGTCGCCGGCGACAACTTCGGCTATCCGCTCGCGATGTCGCAGGATGCCAGCGTGATCGCGATCGATGCCGGCCTCGCCAATGCGGCCGCGGGCGTCGTGACCTTGACCTACTTCGGGCAGTGAACCGTGACGCTCCAGCCGTCGTGCAGGTAGACCTGCCGGACGGTGCCGCGATCGCCGCACTGCGCGGCGCCAGGGCCGAGCAGGCACAGCGTGCGTTCGCCGCCGTCGGCAACGAGCGCGGAGCGACGACCCGGGGCGACCTGGCCGATCTGCGCACCGTCGATCCAGACGTCGATCGGATCGGGGCAGCGCGTGTTGTCGACGAAGAACGTCGAGCGTGGCTTCGCGCGCGGCGGCGCGTGCGTCGGGATGTCCTCGGGCTTGTCTTCCTCGATCACGCGATAGCGCATCGGATCGGCGACCGCGGCCGCGAGCAGGCGATCGCCGCAGCCGGCCTGGCGCAATTCGGGCTGCAGGCCCCTCGCCCACTCGGCGCGCAGCTCTCCGATGTCGGCGAGCGTCGCGCGAAAGCTCTTCTTCGCGTCGGCGACCGCGGTGCGGCCGTTCGGCAACAGGCCCTGCGTCAGCCCGAGCTCGTCGTGCTTCATGATGAAGCGGTACTCGGCCTCGAGCTCGACGCCGAGCTTCTCGTAGCGCTGCAGCGCGGCCTGCGCGGCGGCCCACGACGGCGCGAGCTTGCCGACCGGGCACGTGCGCGGCGGCTTGCCCTTCGCGAGCGGACCCGAGCCGAGGTTGCCGAGCAGCGCGAGCAGGTGCGCCTGGTATTCGACGCGCACGGTCGCGATCGTCGACGCGAGCACGTTGTACGAGTCGA
The DNA here is from genome assembly GCA_019237945.1 of Deltaproteobacteria bacterium. Classification (GTDB taxonomy): domain Bacteria; phylum Myxococcota_A; class Polyangia; order Haliangiales; family Haliangiaceae; genus JABFXX01. The sequence goes on from JAFAOG010000627.1 coordinate 17,136, forward strand.
GCGAGGCTTGCAGCGCGTTGCCGTCGCCCCACGGGCGCACGAGCTCCGGCTTGTAGTCGAGCGCGGGCTGCGCGCCGGCGGCGAGCGCGGCCTGCGCGGACTGCGCGGCCGGCATGCCGGGATGCTTCGCGAGCGCGGTGGTGAGCTCCTCGCGTGCGGTCGTGTCGTCGTTGTCGAGGTGGTGCGCGATCGCGGCGAAGTAGTGGAGCGTCGCGTCCTCGGGCCACGCGGCGAGCGCGGGCTCGAGCTGACCGAGCGCGGCGGCGGCATCCTTGCGCATCAGCTCGGCGGCGATCACGTCGCGGCGGATCTCGAGGATCCGCGGCTCCTCGCGCACGGCCTTGCGCAGGTACCACGCGGCGTCGTCGGCCTTGCCCTGCAGGAGCGCGATCACGCCGAGGGCCTGCTCGGCGAGCGGCAGGTCGGCGGCGTACTTCTGCAGCAGCGTGTATGCGCGGCTCGCCTCGGCGAGCTTGCCGGCATCGACGTACGCCTGCGCGATCGCGAACCCCGGCAGCGACGACTCCGGCGCGAGCTTGCCGGCGCGGCCGTACCACGCGAGCGCACCGTCGAGGTCGCCCGTCTTGCGATGCGCGTCGCCGATGCGCACGAGCAGTGCGAGGTCGTTCGGGCGCTTGTCGGCGACCTGCTCGAGCGCCTTGATCGCGTCGGGCCACCGGCCGAGCGCGCCGTACGCGGTCGCTAGATCGCCTTTGACCTCGAGATCGTCGGGCGCGCGGATCGCGATCGCCTCGAGCTCGCGGACGAGCTTTGGCGTGTCGCTGCGCGAGGCGTGGATCAAGACGAGCACGCGGCGCGCCGGCAGATGGGCCGGCTGGTGCGCGGTGACCTGCTCGAGCTGCTTCTCGGCGCGGTGGGCATCGCCGAGCTGCCACAGCGTCGCGCCGAGCTGATAGCGCGCGTCGAGATCCCACGGACGCAGCCGCACGAGCTTCTGCCACAGCTCGAGCGCAGGCTCCCACTTCGCCTGCGCGGTCGTCGCGTAGGCGGCCGCGCGCAGCGATGCGATGTCCTCGGGCGCGAGGTCGGCGGCGTAGTTGAACTTGCCAGCGGCCTTCGCCGCCATCTTCGGATCGGTCGGCGCCTCCGCCATGTACAGCTCGCCGATCAGGCGCTGCGCCTCGTACAGCTTGGGATCGAGGAACACCGCGCGCTCGAGATCGTGCTCGGCGGCCTTGAGGTCGGGGCCCTTGCCGTCGCCCGCCATCGCCGACAGCGCGCCCGTGAAGTAGCCGAGGCCGCGCCCCATCATGAACGTCGGATATTGATCATTTGCGAGCGTGCGGCCGAGCCGCTCGGCGCGCGCAACATCGACGGTGACGCCGACCTTCTGCCACGCCTCCCCCATCGCATCGCCGAGGATGCGGTGGTAGCTCGCCGGCGGACCGCCCTTGAGCGACTGCGCGACGACGCTCGCCTTGCCCTTGTCCATTTTCCAGATCAACACCGCGATGCGCAGCACGTCGCCGGGGCGATCGAACCAGCCGGTGACCACGTAGTCGGCGCCGGTCTTGATGCCGTACGCGGCGACGGTATCGGGCTCCGCCGGCACCGCCTCGCCGGGCACGAACAGCGGCGCGCCGGTCGCGTCGAGGCCGAGCACGCCCTGCGACTTCTCGGCGATCTCGAACGGCGCCTCGGCGATGATCCACTCGAGCGACTTGCCGTTCGCGACGTGGTTCTCGAACGGCGTCACGGCGACGGTCGGCGGCCCGGGCTGCCAGTCCGGAATATCGGCCGTCTCGTCTGCCTCCGCCAGGCGACAGAGCGCGCACACGACGAACGCGTGCGCCAGGAGCCGAGGCCGCATAGACTCTAGTCTACCTTGGACAGGGCCAAGCGCAGGCGACGCGACCGCATCGCGGGCATCTTCTGGATCCTCGGCGGTCTGGTCGTGGTCGCGCTCGGCGGCGTGCTCGTCGCGACGTCGATGATGGATCCCGACGCGGCGGGTCCGCTCGCGAAGCGGTCGCTGCAGTACACGCTCGTCGTGCTCGGCCTCGCCGCGATGCTGCGCGGGCGCGCGCTCTGGCTGCGCCACCGCCGCGGGCTGGGACGCGTCGTCCCGCTGCGGCTGCTCGTCCTCGGCCTCGTCTACGGGCTGTCGCTCGGCGCGGCCGTCTTCTACTACGCGATCACGTCGATCAATGAAGACCTGCCGCCCGACCTGACGAAGCTGCTCGACTACCAGCCGAACCGCAAATCGATCGTGCTGTCGAGCGACGGCGAGGAGGTCGGCACGTTCTCGATCGAGAACCGGCGCATCGTCCCGCTCGAGCGCATGCCGTCGCACGTGCCGGCCGCGTTCATCGCGACCGAGGACCACCGGTTCTTCGAGCACCACGGCTTCGATCCGGTCGGCATCGTGCACGCCGCCGTCGACAACCTGCGCTCGGGCCGCACCAAGCGCGGAGGCTCCGGCATCACGCAGCAGATCATCAAGCAGACGCTGCTCAACGAAGAGGAAGGCGACGTCTCCGACCTCGGCTGGTCTCCCGAGCGCATCGCGGAGGAGAAGAAGACGCAGAAGTGGAAGCGCAAGCTCAAGGAAGTCATCCTCGCCGTTCGCCTCGAGCGCGAGCTGACGAAGGCGCAGATCCTCTCGATCTATCTCAACCACGTCTATCTCGGGCATGGCGCGTACGGCGTCGGCGCGGCGGCCGAGGCGTACTTCGGCAAGGAAGTGGAAGACCTGACGATCGCGGAGGCAGCGATGCTCGGCGGCCTCGTCGCGTCGCCGACGAAGTACGCCCCGACGCACGACATGAAGCTCGCGCGAGAGCGGCAGACGCACGTGCTCGAGCGCATGCGCGACGACCACTACATCTCGGAGGCCGAGTACCAGGCCGCGCTCGTCGAGCCGATCGCGCTCGTCGACGAGAGCGACGTCAACCACCTCGCGTCACCCTACTTCGTCGAGCACGTGCGCCGGCTCGCGACCGAGCGCTACGGCAACTCGACGCTCTTCAAAGGCGGCCTGCGCTTCTACTCGACGCTCGACTCGCAGATGCAGTCCGCCGCCGAGGGCGCGCTGCGCAAGGGCCTCGAGGCGCTCGACCGCAAGCTCGGCTTCCGTGGCCCGATCGGAACGGTCTCCGTCGAGCAGCGCGGCGCATGGACCGGCGCCCCCGCGCACCCGCTCTCCGGCGCCAACGACGACACGAGCGCGCTCGCCGACCAGCTGCTGCCCGAGCAGCGCTACGGCGCGATGGTCGTCGACCTGACGAAGCAAGGCGGCGTGATCGTCGACCTCGGCCCCAAGCGCCTGCCGCTCGCCGACGCCGACGCGAAGGACGTCCGCAACTGGACCGACGAGAAGACGCACAAGACGCTCGCGCTCGGCGACCTGTTGCCCGTGCGGCTCGGCCCCGACGGCACGACCGCGACGGTCGCCCAGCGCCCCGCGCTCCAGGGCTCGATGATCGTCATGGATCCGCACACCGGCCGCGTGCTCGCGCTGGTCGGCGGCTACGACTGGACCGCGTCGCAGTTCGATCGCGCGACGCAGGCGCATCGCCAGGTCGGCTCGTCGATCAAGCCGTTCATCTACTCGGCGTACCTCGAGAGCGGGCGCACGCCCGTCGAGCACATGCACGACGGTCCGTTCAGCGTGACGACGGCGACCGGCGTGTGGACGCCCGCGAACTACGACAACAAGTACATGGGCGACGTCACGCTGATGACCGCGCTCGCGTTCTCGCTCAATACGATCAGCGTGCAGATCGCGGTGCAGGTCGGCCTCGATCGGATCATCGAGATCATGCGCGGCTTCGGAATCACGTCGCCGATCCCGCGCCACATCTCGATCTCGCTCGGCACGCCTGACCTCACGCCGCTCGAGGTCGCGACGGGCTACGCCGGCATCGCGAACGGCGGCCGCCGCGTCACGCCGCGCTTCTTCGATCTCGTCACCGACACCGCGGGTAACGTCGTCGAGGATCTGCGCAGCACGCCGCAGGGCCCGCAGATCATCTCGCCCGAGGTCGACTACGTGCTTGTCAACCTGATGAAGGGCGTCGTCGCGCGCGGTACCGCTCGCTACGCGCTCGCGCTCGGCCGCCCGACCGCCGGCAAGACCGGCACGAGCGCGAACTACAAGGATGTGTGGTTCAACGGCTTCACGACGGATCTGTTGTGCTCCGTCTGGGTCGGCCGCGACGACTCGCAGTCGATCGGCGACAAGATCACCGGCGGCGGCGTCAGCGTGCCGATCTGGCTCGACTTCATGCAGAAGGCACATCCGCGGACGAAGATCCGCGACTTCCCGGTGCCGCCGAACGTCAGCTTCGCGCGCGTCGAGCCGTGGAGCGGCGATCCGGCGAGCCCGTCGCCCGACGCGGTGTGGATGCCGTTCGTGCGAGGCACCTTGCCCGGCAATTTCCTCTCGGGCACCGCCGTGAAGAGCTTCGACGACCTCGTCCCGCCGCCGCCCGCACCACGTCCGCCTGCGAAGTGCAGCACGCTGAATTGCTTGTGAACCGTGCTAGGTTCCGCGCCATGCGTCAGGGGACTCTGCTGATCGCGCTGCTGTTCGCGACGGCCTGCAAGATCGACCTCGACCACGCGCCCGATGCGAACACCGGCTGCCAGATGAGCACCGCCGCGTCGTGCGTCGATGCGACCGGCCACACCGACCTCACCTGGATCCAGGCCAACGTGTTCACGAAGCAGTGCACGTTCTCGGGCTGTCACAACGGCGACAACACGAAGCAGGGCAAGATCGATTTGCGCGCGGGCCATAGCTTTGCCACGCTCGTCAACGGTGACAGTGCATTGATGTCGGGAGCGAAGCTTGTCGTCCCCGGGGACCCCAACTCGAGCTACCTCGAGGTCATGCTCGGCACCGTGCCGGGCACGATCGACCGCACCGTCGGTCTCATGCCGCAGAACACGGGCGGCTCGCTGCTGTGTTGCCAGAAGCTCGACGCGATCAAAGGCTGGATCGCGGCGGGAGCGCCGAATAACTGAAACGCCGATCCCGGTCACTAAGTCCCTGGTTTGCTTGACGGGACTCTTCTGCGACCGATACAAATTGAAGGCATAGAAACGAGGACCGATGAGCTGGCTAAGTGACGTTTTCCAAAAGGGCGGGCCGTTCTTCATCGTCAACACGTTCTTCTTGGCGGTTGTCATCGGCCTGATCGTCGAGCGCGCGATCTACTTCCTCGGTCGCGGCCACCTCAACGCGAAGGCGTTCCTCGAGCAGCTCCGCAAGCTGCTCTCGGCGAACAACGTCGACCGCGCCAAGAAGCTGTGTGACGCCACGACCGCTCCGGTCGCCCGCGTGGCGAAGGCGGGTCTCAACCGCCTCCACCGCGGCGAGGCCGCCGTCGCCCAGGCGATGGAAGAGACGATGACCGACACGCTGCCCGAGGTGAAGACCCGCATCGGCGCACTGTGGTCGCTCGCGAACATCTGCACGCTGGTCGGCCTCCTCGGCACGATCACCGGCCTCATCCGTACGTTCTCGTCGATCGGTGACGCGAACCCGGCCGAGCAGCGCGAGAAGCTGTCGCGCGGCATCTCGGAAGCCATGTACAACACCGCGTTCGGCCTCTCGATCGCGCTGCTCTGCATGATCGGCCACCTGCTGCTGTCGGCCGCCATGAAGAAGGTCGTCTCCGATCTCGAAGCCTTCAGCCTGCGCTTCGAGAACCTGCTCGCGGACAGCGGCTCGGCAGCAGCGGCGCGTGCGCCCGCGGCTCCGACCGAGGACCTCGAGTAGTCACCCATGGAGCTCTCGGCACAGAGAGTTCGCTCGAAAACGCGCAACGCCGTCCGGCGTCGCGAAGATCAGATCGAGCAAGAGGAGATCGAGAGCGGCGAGCTCAATCTGATCCCCTACCTCGACATGGTGACGAACCTGATGCTGTTCCTGCTGTTCTCGATCAGCGCGGGCATCATCTTCACCCAGATCGACACGACGCTCCCCGACAAGGCGCCGCCGTCGACGAACGTCGCGCAGCAGCCGACGCAGCCGAACCCCGACGACCAGCCGCTCAAGATGGTCGTGTCGATCACCAAGGACAAGATGATCCTGTGGTCGATCACGGGCATCGAGGGCACGCTGCCGGCGCCCAAGGCGATCTTCCCGCGCACCGGCCACGACGGCGACTCGTGCGACGGCCCGTACATGTGCGAGAGCGGCTACTGCAACAACAGCCTCAAGTGCGCGCAGTCGCCGAGCGTGAACAACGCCCCCGTGCCGACGCCGGTCTACGACTACCGCGCCCTCTCGGCCGCGCTGTTCGAGATCGCGAACCGCCACTACAACGGCAAGATCCGCAAGCTCGAGACCTATCAGATCATCCTGATGGCCGACGGCACGACGCCCTACGCGACGATCGCGTCGACGATGGCGGCGATGCGCTGCAAGCTCGCCGACTTCGACAAGGAGCCCAAGCCCTGCGCGATCCCGACCGAGGACGAAGAGTCGCTCAAGCGCATGCGCGCGAAGAAGATCTCGGTCTCGCCGGATAACACCGTCCTCGATCCCGAGACCGCGCCGTACGACCCGAACAAGATGGCGCTGTTCTCGACGATCCTCTTCTCGTCAGGATTCGAGTGATGGGGTTCACGCAGCGCGAAGCGCGCACCCTGGTCCGCAAGGCGGTCGCCCGCGTCCCCGAGGGCGAGTCGATCCGTCACCTCAACATCATGCCGATGATGGACATGATGACGATCCTGCTCGTCGCCTTCATCTTCCAGATGGCGACATCGTCGCTCGAGGTCACCGCGGGCACCGTCAACCTGCCGCGCACCGAGTCCGACGCCCCGCTCCCCGAAAAAGCGTGGACGCTCGTGATCACGCCCAACGGCATCGTCGTCGAGGGCCAGCCGATCGTCTCGGTCGCCAACGGCGACGTCGACCCGGCCGAAAAAGAGGGCGGCTCGCTCGGCGTCAAGATCCCGCGGCTCACCAACTTCCTCGCCAAGCTCCACGAGGAAGAGGTCAAGCAGGTCATGAAGTCCGGCGGCGACCCGAACAAGCAGCCGCCGCCCGAGCTGCTGATCATCGCCGACCGCGTGACCCCGTATCGCCTGCTCCTGGAAGTGATGTTCTCGGCCAAGCAAAAAGAGGCCGGGTACAAACATTTCCGACTGATCGTCCAGAAGAACTTCCCCACGAAACCGCAGAAGTAGGCGCCAGCTAGGTGATCGACAGGCCCCTGGCTGGCCTCTCCCCGCGCGCTATAGTGGACGCATGAAGCTCGTCGGCGAACGCCGTGCCCTGTCGGCGGTCATCTTCGCGTTCTACTTCCTCGTCTACCTGATCATCGCGCTCCAGTCGCTGGTGCCGGATCTCGACAAGGCGTTCTACGCGCTCGCGTTCGTCTACGGCCTCGCCTTCTTCTCGCTCGTCGCCGGCTACTTCTGGGCGCGCTGGTACTCGGTCGGCGTGGGCCTCTACGGCGTGATCACGACCGCAGTCGGCATGTGGCAGCTCGGTCCCGAGCCGATCCTCGTCTTCGTCGGCGGCACGCACCTCGCGGCGACCCTGATGCTGTGGGGCCACGCGATGTCCGAGGGCTACGACGGCCAGACCGCGTGGCGCGAGCGCTTCCACATGGACGACCACGCCGTGCAGCGCCTCGGCCGCTCGGTGATCCGCGCCGGCGTCTCGCTGCCGATGGTCCTGCTCTACGCGTTCGCGCCCAAGCCCGGCTCGACGGAGACCGCCCTCGCGGGCGTCGCGCTCCTGCTCGCCGCGTTCGGCCTCCGCGCGCTGGTCCGCCTCCGCACCTGGGGCGTCCTCGCCCTCGGCGCCGCGGGTGGCCTCCTGCTGACCCTCGCGTCGGTCGACCTCGCGTCGCACTCGACGCTGTTCGTCCTCAAGCCCGCCCTCGCCGGCGCGCTGCTCGTGAGCGCCGCAACGCCGTGGCTGCGCCCGGCCGTCGCGTTCCTCGGCCTCCGCCGCGTTTGATCGGCGCGGGCCGCCGCGTTACCGTTGGGGCATGGGTCTCAAGCCGTGGGGCGCGCTCTGCGTGGCTCTCGCCTTCGCGTTCGGTTCGGCTGCGTGTCAACCGCTGTACGGCGGCAAGCCGGAGCATCTGAAGAACCCGGAGAAGAAGAAGCGACCGCCGGAGGCGGATGTCGCGGCGGCGCCGGTGTCGTACGTCGAGGACTGCAGCGCGAGCTTCGGTGACGACCCGAAGAAGCACCATCCAAACGGCGTGGCCGCGCGGCAGAACGTCGATGCGGGCGATACGGCGCTGTCGAGCGCCGAGCATGCCAAGGACGATCAGCAGCGCGTCGGGCTGATCAAGGAGGCGATCGCGAAGTATCGCGAGGCGCTGATCAAGGACAACTGGAACGTCGATGCGACGATCAAGCTCGCCGTCGCGTACGACAAGTCGATGCGCAAGGGCTGTGCGATCGCGATGCTCAAGCGCCTGTCGCAGATGGCGGGACACAAGCTGTTCACCGCCGAGGCGACGCGCAAGCTCGACGACATCGATGCGAACGGCGCGTGGTTCAAGGGCTATCGCAAGGACGCGATGGCAGCGGTGGGTCGATGAGGAGAGCGAACGAAGTGAGCGGGGTGTTGGGGGTGGGTGGGCTTGCATCGGAGGCCGAGCGAAGCGAGGACCACCGATGATGACGAAGTGGCTGCTCGTTCTCGCGCTCGCCGGCTGCCACGAGAAGCAAGAGGTCACGCCGCCTCCGCCGCCGCTGCGGCCGCAGTCGGAGCCGCCGCAGAAGACCTCGGCCGCGGCAAAGGACTGCGAGCCGACGGATCCGCAGGCCGAGCTCAAGCCGTACTCGTTCGACCAGCGCTCGATTCCGGAGAGCACGAAGCTCGCGGATCAAGCGACCGCCGAGCTGAAGACCGCGAATGGCGGCGAGGTCGATCGCCGGACGCACGAGGAGATGCTGACCCAGGCGGTCCAGCACTTCATCGATGCGCTGAAGGCCGACCCGTATGACGTCAAGGCGACGTACGGGCTCGCGGCCGCGTACGCGAAGATCGGCCGCACGCAGTGCAGCATCAACCTGCTGACGCGCATCCTCCAGATGCGGCCTCACCAGAGCAAGCATGCCGAGGTCGAGGCGACCCTCGATCGGCTGCTGGGTCGCAAGCAGGTCCTCGATCCCGATTTCGCGGACATGCGCGGCGATCAGCGGTTCCGGGAGCTGATCAAGAAGATGTGCGAGGGCACGAACGATCCTAACTGCGTGTACGGCGGCCAGGCCGAGGGTCGCGAGCGCTAAGGCCAGGCAGCAGCCTGGTTAGGCCTGACAGGCCGTTTGGCTTGAGGTCCGGCGGGGGGCCGGGTATGACTCGGACCTCATGCGTTTCGCGCTGATCGCCACCGTTCTCGTTGCCCCCGCTCTCGCGTTTGCCGCCCCCAAGAAGGGCGCGGCGGCTGCGGCGGGAGGGCCACCGACCGGGAAGGCCGCGCCGGCGTGCGGGGTGAAGATCCTGCCGCTGGTCGAGGGCAACTCGTGGACGTACACCAACGTCGCCGCGCCGCAGGCGCCCGAGGATGCGGTCAAGCGCATCGCTCCGGACCCGGCGAAGGAAGTCACGATCACCGTGAAGTCCGTCGACGCGAAGAAGGGCGCCGATACCGTCGTCACGCTCGAGGAGAAGATCACGCGCGATCTGACGAAGGATCCCAAGAAGCCGGTGCTCGACGAGCACACGATCACGACGACGATCACGTGCAGCGACAAGAAGTTCGTGATCTCGCCCGACAGCTTCTTCTTCGCCGGCGAGCCGGGCGGCTACATCGGCCTGAAGGTCGATTCGATCGAGCATCCGAAGCCGGCGACCGCGAACAGCTGGGTGCTGACCAAGGGCGGCATCGGCGACGCGCCGTGGCGCGAGGAGCTCGTCGTGCACTGGTCGCGCGTCCCGAGCGAGGGCTCGGAGGCCAAGCTCGGTAGCGGCAAGCTCGAGCTCGAGCGCAGCTACACGCCGCAGCAGCCCGAGCCGATCACGACGAAGCTCGGCATGTACAAGGCCGAGAAGCTCGGCATGATCACGACCGGCCGCGTGACGCTCGACAACCCGCTCGCGCCGCAGGACAAGCCGGCCGAGCTGCCGGCGAACTGGCTGACGACGCAGTGGATCGCCGAGGGCGTCGGCGTCGTGCAGTCGCTCAACAGCTACGCGCACGAGTATCAGCTCTCGGCCGCGACGCTGAAGTAGTGGCGACCCGGCGCGCGAGCTGGCGCGTCACGAAGCCGCTGCGCGACCGCGTCGCGGCGGGGCATCCGTGGATCTACGACCGCGCGCTCGGGCCTCCCGGCGACGTGCGCGCTGGCGAGATCGTGACGCTCGTCGACGAGCGCGGTCCACTCGCCGCGGCGCTCGCGGATCCTGCATCGCCGCTGCGCGCGCGCGTGCTCGATCGCGATCCGACGGCCGCGTGCGACGACCGGTGGGCCGGCGGCCGGGCCGAGCTCGCCGCTGCGCGTCGCGTGCGCGATCCGTTGCTCGTCGGCTGCACGGGCTGGCGCGTGATCCACGGCGAGGCGGACGCGCTACCCGGCCTCGTGATCGACGTGTACGCGGGCTGCGCGGTCGTCGTGTTCGACGGGCCGGCCGCGAGCGCGTTCTGGCGCCCTCGCCTGCCCGCGGTGCTCTCCGGAATCGAGCGCGCCGGGATCGAGCTTGCGCACGTGTGGCTGCGCGGCGAACGGGGAGCACGCGCCGATGGCGAGGCGATGCGCGGGAATCCGCCGGCCGAGGTCGTGATCGCGGAGGACGAGGCGCGCTTTGGCGTCGACGTGCGCCACGGGCAGAAGACCGGGTTCTTTCTCGACCAACGCGACAACCGCCGCACGATCCGGCGCCACGCGGCCAGCGCCAGCGTGCTGAACCTCTTCTGCTACACCGGCGGCTTCTCGCTGCACGCCGCGCTCGGCGGTGCGACGCGCGTCACATCCGTTGACCTCGCCGCTCCCGCGATCGCCGCGATCGAGAAGAACCTCGCGCTGTCGCAGCTGCCGGCCGATGCGCACGAGCGCATCGTTGGCGACTGCTTCGATGTCCTCGCGCGCGCCCAGCGCGAACGCCGGCGCTGGGACCTCGTCATCGTCGACCCGCCGAGCTTCGCGCCCAACGAGCGCAGCAAGCCCGCCGCGCTCAAGGCGTACCAGCGGCTGACCGATGCGGCCCTCGAGGTCGTCGAGCCCCAGGGGCGGTTCGCCCTCGCGTCGTGTTCGTCACACGTCACTGAATCCGATCTGCTGGGGATCGTCCCGGGCGAGCTCCGGCTGCGACACGTCGCGGGCGCTGCCAGCGATCACCCGGTTCTGCCGGCGTTCCCGGAGGGTCGCTACTTGAAGTTCTTACTGTTCGACCGTGGCTAGTCGAGTAGCCACTGCCAACAGTAATTTGCGGGTAGAAATCGCCAGTTGACCCGGGTCGTACACTTCGCTACAGACGCGGGCCTATGCGCTCGATCCGGTGGCTCCTCATCGCTTCCGCAGTCCTCACCTTCACGGCTTGCGGCGGCGGCATGAACAACGGCCACGGCAAGACGCAGTGTAGCGACGGCAAGGACAACGACGGCGACGGTCTGATCGACTTCCCCGCCGATCCGGGGTGCACGAGCCTCGAGGACGACAGCGAGGACAGCCAGCCCGCGCCGCAGTGCAACGACGGCCGCGACAACGACGGCGACGGCAAGATCGACTATCCCGACGATCCGGGCTGCTTCGCGCCGAACCAGGACGACGAGAAGGACAACTGTCCCGACGGTGCCGACTGCCCGCAGTGCGGCAACGGCAAGGACGACGACATGAACGGGCTCACCGACTACCCGAACGATCCGGGATGCACGGCGGCCTCGGATACGGACGAGTACACGGAGAACCCGCTCGCGTGCGGCGCGAACGTGATGATCAAGAAGCTGCCGCCCGACGGTCACGTCATGGGCACGTTGACGAGCGCGACCTCGCAGCTCAACTCGATGATGTGCGGCGGCCCGGGCGCCGAGGACGTCTACGAGCTGCGCATCATGCACCCCAAGGTTGTCGTCGCGACGACGGACATGGGCGCGACCACCGCCGACACCGTGCTCTACATCCGCGGCGCGCAGTGCTCGATGCAGTCGAGCGAGCTCGCGTGCAACGACGACATCAGCACGGCCGACCACAACTCGAAGGTCACCTACTCGATCGCGACGCCGGGCACCTACTACCTCGTCGTCGATACGAAGAGCTCGGCCGGCGGCAGCTACGATCTCAACGTGCAGTTCCTCGTCGGCGAAGGCGACCCGTGCCAGACCGGCGACGACTGCGGCCCCGGCCTCGTGTGCCGCGTCCCGCTCGGCGGCAGCGCGAAGGTGTGCGCGAAGCACGTGTGCCAGGACGGTGTCGACGATGACGGCGACGGCAAGCCGGACTACCCGACCGACCCGGGCTGCGCGAGCCCGACCGACGACGACGAGACTGACGACTGCCCGAGCGGCCCGAACTGCCCGGAGTGCGGCGACGGTCGCGACAACGACGGCGACGGCCACATCGACTACCCGGCGGACACGCAGTGCCAGGCGGCGTCGTCGACGTCCGAGGCGTGCGCGACGCACGAGATCGTCCCCGCGATCACCGCGGCCGCGACGATGGGCGACACGACGAACGCCGTCGATGACTTCTCGCTGACGTGCGGCGGCACCGGCGACCCGGACCTCACCTACCGCATCGACGTCCCCGCGCTCGCGACGCTCAACGTCTCGGCGACGACGACGACCGGCTGGTTCCCGACGCTCGCGCTGTTCGACTCGACGTGCGGCGGCACCGCGCTCGCGTGTACGACGACCATCGCGCAGGCGAACGTCGCGGCCGGCACGTACTACCTGACGATCGACGGCGAGTTCAGCGGCGAGAAGGGCCCGTTCACGCTCAACGTCTCCGGTCAGATCAAGATCGGCCAGAGCTGCGAAGGTGCGCTCGCGGTTGCCGGCGCGCTGACGTGCGTTCCCGGCTCGGCGTGCGCCGGTACGGCGGGCTCGCGCACGTGCCAGCCGGCGGCGTGCAACGACGGCATCGACAACGACCACGACGGCAAGATCGACTATCCGAACGATCCGGGCTGCGATAGCCCGAGCGACAACGACGAGGCGAACCCGGCGACGCTGCCCGTGTGCAGCAACATGATGGACGACGACGCCGACGGCACGACCGACTGGCCGAACGACTACGGCTGCTCGTCGGCCGCGGGCACGAGCGAGGTGTTCTGCTCGACCGAGCACGATCCGACGGCGAAGATCACGACGAAGGTCACGACGGGCACGACGACGGGCAAGGCGGCCGACGAGGTTCCGACCCTGTGCGCGACGAGCTCGACCGCGTCCGACGTCGCCTACGGGCTCCAGCTGCCGGTGCCGGTCGCATCGCTGACGATCGACCTCGCCGGCTCGGCCTACGACACCGTGCTGTACGTCAAGGACACCCAGTGCGGCACCGAGCTGTACTGCAACGACGACAGCAACAGCACGCTGCAGTCGGCGCTGACGCTGTCGAACCTGAACGCGGGCGGCTACGCGATCATCGTCGACGGCTACAGCACGAACAACGGCGCGTACACGCTGACGGTGCACGGCACGGTCGATGCGGGCGTCGCCTGCACGTCCCCGCTGTTCTCCGGCGGCGCGAACGCGGTGCTGTCCTGCCCGACGAGCTGCGTCAGCGGCGTCTGCCACTGACTCAGGCGGCGCGCACGCGACCGGACCGGCGCGCCTCGCGGCGCAGTGCCGCCGCGCGTGCGTTCATCACGCGCTCCTCCTCGTCATCGCGGTGGTCGTAGCCGAGCAGGTGGCAGAGGCCGTGGGACGCGAGGTGCACGAGCTCGGCGTAGAGGCCGCGCCGGGCCTGGCGCTTCGCGGTGTCGAGCGAGATCACGATGTCGCCGAGCAGCCCCGCATCGGCGGCGGCGGCCTCGCGCTGCGCGAATGCGAGCACGTCGGTCGGCTTGTCCTTGCCGCGCCAGTCGCGGTTGAGGACGTGGATCGTCGCGTCGTCGGTGATGCGCAGCGCGACGTCGAGGTCGCGACGGCCTTCGGCGAGCGCGGCCGCCTTGACCATGCGCGCGACCTCGCGGCGGACCTGGGCACGCAGCTTCGCCGGCAGCGCGACGCCGGCATCGATCGCGAGGTCGAGAGCCATCAGCGCTGCGTGACGGTGTAGACGCGCGCCTGCACGAACACGTCGAACAGCTCCTGGTCGAGCTGGCCGCGCTTGACGTCGCCGGCGAGGATGTCGAGCGCCTTCTCGGGCGGCATCGCCTTCTTGTACGGACGGTCGCTCGCGGTGAGCGCGTCGTAGATGTCGCTGATCGCCATCATGCGCGCCGGCACCGGAATCTGATCGCCCTTGAGGCGGCGCGGGTAGCCGGAGCCGTCGAGCTTCTCGTGGTGCGCGCCCGCGATCTCGGGGACGTCGCGCAGCGTGCGGCTCCACGGGATGCGGTTGAGGAAGTTGTAGGTGTGGACGACGTGGCTGTTGATCTCGACGCGCTCGCTCTCGGTCAGCGAGCCGCGGCGGATCTGCAAGCAGGTCGCCTCGTCGTGCGTCAGGAACGGGAGGTTCTGGTTCTCCTCGTCGCGATACATCATGCCCGCGATCTCGGCGATCCGGTCGAAGCTGCCCTGCTCGAGCACCGTGGGCTCGTTCGCGGCGAGGATGAACTGGATGATGCTGTCGATCTCGCCGACGCGCTCCGAGAGCTGCTTGTCGACGGCGGCCAGCTGCGCCTGCACCTGCTCGCGCGACGCCTCGGTCAGGTAGCGCACCTTGTTCTCGAGGCCCTCGATCTTGTAGCCGCGCTTGATCAGCTGGAAGCGCTGCAGGATCAGCTCGCGCTCGTGCTCGTACAGCTTCTTCGCCTTGACGAGGATGTGCTCGCGCACGCCGACCTTGCCGAAGTCGTGGAGCAGCGCCGCGTACTGGATCTGCGTCAGCGTGTCGTCGGAGAACTGGACCTGGCGGAACGAGCCGGTGTCGACGCGGTTGACCGCCTTCGCGAGCCCGACCGTCAGATCGGCGACGCGCTCGGAATGACCGGAGGTCGTCGGATCGCGCGACTCGATCGCGGTGACGGCCGCCTTCACGAACGAGTCGAACAGCGTCTTCACTTCCTCGTAGAGCAGGACGTTCTCGAGCGCGATGCCGGCCTGCGACGCGAGCGCCTGCACGTACGTCTCCGACACCGAGTCGAACGGCACGACGCCATCCTCGAAGTCGGACGGATCCTTGAGCTCGATCCAGCCCTTCGCCCGCTTGTTGATCAGCTGGATCACGCCGATCACTTCGGAGCGCGCCGAGATCATCGGCACCGCGAGCACGGAGCGCGTCTGGTAGCGGTACTTGTCGTCGAACGTGCGGTCGTGAACGAAGCCCCACTGGTTGTTGCCGGTGCCGGGTTCGTCGAGCGCGTACAGGTCGGGGACGCTGATGCGCTCGCTCGAGATCACGCAGCGCCCGACGATCGACGTCTCGTTGACGGCCATCGTGAAGCCGGCCGGCGCGATCACGCGCGACTCGTTCTGGCTCGCCGCGAACTTCAGCTTGCGCTGCTCGACGGCCTCGTCGTGGCCCTCGACGATGTACACGCTGCCCGCATCGGCATTCGTGACCTCGCACGCGCGCTTCAAGATGATCTCGAGCAGCTTCTCGATCTTGCGCTCTTGCGACAGCGCGCGACCGATCGAGATCAGCATGTCGTTCTCGTGGCGCGAGCGCTCCAGCTCGAGCTCGATCGTCGCGGCGGCCATGCGCATCGCGATCGACTCCGCGCGATTGCGCAGCAGCAACAGCAGCCGCACCATCGACACCGGCGCCGACAGCGCCGTCAGATCCGCATCGGCGGGCGCCGCATCGAGGCGCGCCTCCTCGAGCTCGTGATCGGTGCCGACGAGGATCAGGCCGTAGTTGCCGGCGCGCGCGCGGATCAGGTGCGGCTCGAGCGCCGCCTGGTCGCGCCACACTTCGGGCCACGCGAGCACGAGCAGCACCGGGCTGCGCGCGCGCTGCGCGATGACCTCGAGCTCGATCCACCCTTCACCCTGCCGCCGCACGCGATACCCGACCATGCGCCGGTCGCGAGCGACCGCGCTGACCAGGTCATCCGGGCTGGCCACCACCATCGGGGGCCATTCTATCACGAGCTTCGGACCGGGCCCGGTCGCGCGCGTCATAGGCGCGGATCAGAGCGGCGACGAGCGGATGCCGCACGACATCAGCGTCGGTGAAGTGAATCACGCCAATACCCCGGATGCCCTCGACGAGATCCAGCGCATCTCGCAGGCCGCTGCGCTGCCCGGGCGGCAGGTCGGTCTGCGTGATATCGCCCGTGATCACGACCTTGGCGCCGTAGCCCATGCGCGTGAGGAACATCTTCATTTGCGCGGGCGTCGTGTTCTGCGCCTCGTCGAGGACGATGAAGCTCTCGTTGAGCGTCCGGCCGCGCAAGAACGCCAGCGGCGCGATCTCGATCGTGTGGTCCTCGACGAGCCGCTGCGTTCGCTCGAGCTCGAGCATGTCGTACAGCGCGTCGAACAGCGGGCGCAGGTACGGATCGATCTTCTCCTCGAGCGTGCCGGGCAGAAAGCCAAGTCGCTCGCCGGCCTCGACCGCCGGCCGCGTCAGGATGATCCGCCGGATCTGCTTGTCGAGCAGCGCGCGGACCGCCATCGCCATCGCGAGGTAGGTCTTGCCGGTACCCGCCGGCCCCGTCGAGAACACGATGTCATTGCTGCGGATCAGGTCGACGTACTTCTTCTGCGTCGCACCCTTGGGCGCGATCGGGCGGCCGACCCGCGGCGTGACGATCGTATCGCCGAACACCTGCGCCACCGTCTGCTCGCCGCCCTGCAGCAGCTTGACCGCGCGCACGACGTCGTCGCTCGACAGCGGCTTGCCCTCGAGCGCCATGTCGTACAGCTGCTCGATCGCGTTCTTGGCCGTATCCGCCGCCGCCTGCTCACCCTCGATCGTGATCTCGTTCCCGCGAAGATGCACCTCGGCCCCCGCGGTCCGCTCGATGAGCTTCAACCGGCTGTTGTTGCTCCCGCAGAGCGCTTGCAGCGCCTCGGGATCATCGAATGCGAGTTTCTCGCGGATGATCGACTTGGCCACGACGGAGACGGCGGTATAGCACGTGACATGCCGCCCGGAGCCTCCCTGTCCCGCCTGGTCGAAATCATGGACCGCCTGCTCGCCCCCGGCGGCTGCCCGTGGGACCGCGAGCAGACGCTCGAGTCCCTGCGCCCGTTCCTCGTCGAGGAAACGTACGAGGTGCTCGACGCATTGTCGCAGGGCAGCGCCGAGCACCACTGCGAGGAGCTGGGCGACCTCCTGTTCCAGATCGTGTTCCAGTCCGCCTTGCGGCGCGCCGCGGGCGAGTTCGACATCGACGCCGTGATCGCCGGCATCTCCGACAAGCTCGTGCGCCGCCACCCGCACGTCTTCGGCGACACCGCGGGCGTCGACACCGCCGACAAGGTCCTCAAGCAGTGGGACGAGATCAAGGCGGCCGAGAAGCCGGGCCGCGCGGACAAGCGCGTGCTCGACGGCATCCCCGCCGGCCCCGCGCTCGCGCGCGCCCAGAAAATCGGCTCGCGCTGCGGCAAGGTCGGCTTCGACTGGCCCGGCTGGGAAGGCTCCTTCGACAAGGTCCAAGAAGAGGTGCACGAAGTGCGCGCCGCGATCGCCGGCGGAAACGCGCACGAGATCCACGACGAGATCGGTGACCTCTTGCTCGCGGTCGTGAACCTAGCTCGCAAGGTCGGCGTCGACGCAGAAAACGCGCTCGTCGACGCGACGACAAAGTTCACGCGCCGCTTCGAGGCGGTCGAAGATCGACTCGCGGCTGCAGGAAAAACTCCGCAGCAGTCGAACCTCGAAGAGATGGACGCGCTGTGGAACGAGATAAAGAAAACCGCCGCACAAAAGTGACGCTTTTTTGAGCAGCCGCGATCGAGTGGCAGAGATCTCGCCGAGATCGAGCGCCCAAGCCCCAATCTGCCCGCAACTTATCCACAGAACCGGTGTGTACTCCCGTAATCATCCTCGGTGAATGCGATGCACGGGGGCTACGAACCGCCCTCAGACGCCAGCGCTTGACAGGCTCTCCCGAGGCGGGGTAAACGCTCCACCCTCCAGGAGATTTCTGTGGCGAATATCAAGTCGGCGGAGAAGCAGAACCGCAAGATGATCAAGCATCGCACCCGCAACCGCGCGGCGATGGCATCCCTCCGCACGGCCGTCAAGTCCGCCCGCACCGCGGTCGACTCCAAGGCCGCGAACGCGAACGACCTCGTGAAGAAGGCCGTGTCGATCATCGACTCCGCCGTCACGAAGGGCATCCTCAAGCGTCAGACCGCGTCGCGCTACGTCTCGCGTCTCGCGGCGCGCGGCCGCGCCTAGCCTGCTCCTCCGCGCCGCCCGCCCCTCCGACGCGCCCGCCCTCGCGCGCGTCTACGCCGCCGCCGAGAACGCGCTCCGCGCTGCACTCGGCCTGCCGCTCACCCGCGAGCCACCGCCCGCGTGGTTCGACAACGCTCGGCTCGCCACGATCACGCTCGCAACGCCGGCGGGCGACCTCGCCGGCCCGTGCGATGTGATCGGCTTCATCGAAGTCGCGGGCGACCAGCTGCGCGCGCTCTACGTCGACCCGCGATTCTGGGGCACGGGCGTCGCCACCGCGCTGCATCGCCGCGCCGCCGCCTGCACGCAGCTCGAGGTGATCGCGGCGAACGCGCGAGCGCGCCGGTTCTACGAGCGTGAAGGCTGGACGCTCGCCGGCGAGGGCGAGCCGCACGACTTCGACGGCAGGCTCGTGCCGTTCGTGCGGTACGCGCGCGCGCCGCAGGGGTAGCCGCAATCGCGTCGGCAACCGCAACCGCAACGGCAGCCGCAACCGCAGCCGCAACCGCAACAGCAACCGCAGCCGCAGCCGCAACCGCAGCAGCAACCGCAACCGCA
>JAFAOG010000231.1 GCA_019237945.1 Deltaproteobacteria bacterium
GACGTAGCCGGCCGCGGCCTCGCCGGGCGTGACGTCGAACGTGAACTTGCCGCCCTCGACCTTCGCGACGAGCTTGCCCTCGGGTACCTCGCGCAGGTAGCGGTCGTAGCGTGACTCGCCGGAGTCGTCGTCGTAGCCGTAGCCGTAGTCGGCCTCGAGGTGCAGGAGCTCGACGTCGAGCTGCTTCGTCGCGGCGGGATTGACGTGCCCGTTCCAGTCGACGATCAGTCCCTCGACCGTGAACTGCGTGCCGGCCTGCGCGCTCGTCGCCTTCGTCTTCGCGCCGATGTAGAAGCGCTCCGGGTGCAGCTGCATCGTCGCTTCCTTGACGGTCGCGCGGCCGCTGCCGGCCTCGAGCACCGCCGCGGTCGCCGTGAGTGTTCCGCTCTGCGTGAACGCGGTGCCGCCCTCCGGCTGCGCGCACGCGATCGTGACCTTGCCGGCCGGATCGAGCTGGTCGCGCGCCTCGCCGAGCGACACCTGCTTGCCCTTCGGCTCGATACCGTAGGTGAGGTCGCCGTTCTCGGTCGGCGTGAAGCGATCGGGCGCGATCGTGCACGTCAGCTCGACGCCCGAGTCCATCGCGTTGCCGCCGAACAGGTAGTGCGCGCCGACGTCGAACACAGCCTTGTCTCCGACGAGCGCGTCGGCCTTCTTCGGCGTGACCTCGACCTTCATGCGCTCGGGGACGAACTCCTCGACCTGCAGGTTGTACGCGGCGAGCGCCTTGTCCGCGACGCTGAGCTCGACGCGCCACAGGCCCGTATCGGCGAACGCCGGGAAGTCGTGATCGAGCGTGATCACGCCGCCCGGGTTCGTGTGCAGCAGCGTCTTCTTCACGACCTTCGCGCGCGGATCGATGATCTTGACGTCGATCGGCAGCGCGGCATCGGGCGCCTTGTCCTTCTGGTCGCGAACGATCGCGACGACGTGCGCCGTGTCGCCGGGGCGGTACACGCCGCGGTCGCTGTAGACGCTCGCGCGATACGGCGTGTCGGTCACGTACGGCGTGCCGCTCGTCGACGAATCGGCGATGTCCGCCTTGAGATCGCTGTAGCGGATGTACGTCAGGTCATCGCCGCGGCGCGCGACCAGCGCGAACGGCTCCGCCTGATCCGGATCGGCATCGGCATTCGCGTTGAGCCGGCACCCGCTCGCCCCGCTCGTCGAGCAGCGCGCGACGACCTTGCCGCTCTTGCGCACGAGCGACACATCGACGCCGTCGAGCGGCTCCGCATCTTCCATCCCGAGCGCCCACACCTGCACGAGCTGGTCGTATGGCTTGCCGGCCGGCGACGCCTTCTTCGCGACCAGCGACATGTTCGTCAGCAAGATGCGCGACGACGCCTGCACGCCGACGCCGATCACGCGCAGCTCGAGGACACCGCGCGTCGTCGACGGGAGCAGCGACGCGACATCGATCCACGTCGTCGTCGACGCATCGGCATCGCCCTTGAGCGGGATCGTCTTCGTCAGGATCACGTTGCTCGTGCGCTCGTCCGCCGCATCGCCGCCCTCGTTGCTCATCCAGAACACGAGGTTCTCGGGCGGGATCTCGCGCACGACGAGGTTCACCGCCTCGACGTTGAGGTGCTTGATACCGAGATTGTTCCACGCGCTGCGCGGCAGGTAGCGCCCGCTCGCCGCGAACGCGAGCTGCGGCTTGCGCGCCGCGACGCTGAAGCTGCGCGAGAACGGCGCGAGCACGACGCCGCCATCGACACTCGTGGCGCCCGCGTCGATCCGCATCGTGTAGGCGCCGCGCTTGAAGTCGCCGAAGATCCGGAAGCCGGCGCGCCCCGGTGTCATGTAGACCTTCTTGACGGCCGGCGAGAAGTGGATGCGCGAGAGCGCGGAGTCGTCGAGCTGGCAGCGCTGCGACAGGTTGTAGTAGCCCTCGTCGCCGTAGTAGGCGCGGTTGCCGGCGGGCGCGGCGCTGTCGTCGCACACGATCTCGATGTAGAAGCCGTTCGCGCCCTCGACGACCTGCGCGGTCTTGATCGCGACGGTCTTGTCGTTGCTGACGACGTACTCCGCGCTCGCGGCCGGGCTCTTCGTGCCGAGCGCGCTCGCGACGCCCTTGGTGGCCAGCGCGAGCTTGCTGCCGAGCTTCATCCGCGGGTCGGTGATCTGCACCGGCAGCAGGTGGTTGTCGCGCGTCGGCAGCACGGCGATGCCGGCGGGCGCGTGCCCGTCGACGGTGATCACGAGGCCGGCCTTCGCGATGTTCGGCAGCACCGCGCCGGAGAAGCTGACCTCCATCGTCACCTTGTGGTGCTCGATGTCGAGGGCGGTCGGCGCCCAGCCCATCAGCGTGAACGCGGGCGTCTTGAATGAATAGGTCCAGCTCTCGCCCTTCGTGGGCGTCACGACGCCATCGCGCGTCTCGAGCGCCTGCAGGTCGACCTTGTACTCGGTGTCGAACGCGAACGGCCGCGCCGGCGTGAACGTCAGCTCCGACGGCCCGGAGTAGCTCAGCGAGCCGGCGATCTCGGGCGTGATGACGAACTTCGTCTTCGCGCTGACGCCGCCGACCATCTGCGGGTCGATGATCGGCGTTGCGAGCTCGACGACGACCGCCGACGGCACCACGCCCTCGGGCCCGAGCACATTGATCACGGGCGCGAGCTTGTTCGGCGTGACGGGCGGCAGCTTCGGCGCTTCGTCACCCTTCGCGGGCGCGGCCGATCCGGTCGCCACCGCGGGCGGCGCCGATCCCATCTCCTCGAGCTTCGACTTGTGCCCTTTGCAACCCACCAGGGCGGCAATCACCACGGCGCAGCTGACAATCCTCATCCTGATCCTCTATGAACCGCTGAACGCTCGAACCCCCGCGAGCATTCCAGGGCCGCGAGACCATATCATTCAGGCGATGTCTTCCGACCACCGGCGCGCGCTCGTCCTGCTCGCGCTGTGTGGCGTGTTCTGGTCGACGGCCGGCGTGCTGATCAAGCTCGTCACCTGGAACAGCGGCGCGATCTGGGCCGCGCGGTCGCTCGTCGCCGCCGTCACGCTCTACGCGGTGCGCCGGCCGTCGTGGCGCAACATCTCGCGCTACGAGTGGGGGGCGGCGCTGTCGCTCGCCGCGACGACGGGCCTGTTCATCCTCGCGAACAAGCTGACGACCGCCGCCAACGCGATCCTGATCCAGTACTCGGCGCCGATCTGGGTCGCGCTGTTCGGGCAGATGTTCCTCGGCGAGCGCGCGTCGCGTCTCGACTGGCTGACGATCATCGTCGTGCTCTCGGGCATCGGCCTGTTCTTCATGGAGCACCTGACGGTCGATCACGTCGCGGGCAACCTCGTGTCGCTCGCCGCCGGCGTCGCATTCGCGGCGAACGCGATGTGCTTTCGCAAGGTCGCGCTGAGCGGCACCGCCGAGCTACCGACCGATCCGCTGCGGCCGATGCTGCTCGGCAACATCATCGGCACCGTGCTCGGCGCGCCGTTCTGGTTCGTCGGCCATCCGCCGGGCCTCACCGGGTTCGGCGCGCTGCTCGCGCTCGGCACGGTGCAGCAGGCGGCGGCCTACCTCTGCTACGCGTGGGCGATCCGGCACGCGACAGCGCTCGAGGCGATGCTGATCCCGGTGATCGAGCCGATCCTGTCGCCGATCTGGGTCGCGCTCGTGTTCGGCGAGATGCCGGGGCCGTGGGCGCTGGTCGGCGGCGCGATCGTCGTCGGTGCGGTGACGGCGCGAGCAAGCGTCGGCCGCAAGCGGTAGTGTCGGGGGGCGTGGGGATGACGCCCGAGGAGCTGATCGCGCGCGGCCGCTATGACGATGCGCTCGTCGAGCTGCACGCGCTGCGCCGCTCCGAGCCGGAAGGACAGCGCGTCGACCTCGCGATGGGCGTGGCGCTGTTGCGACGCGGTGAGATCGATCGCGCGCAGCTCCACCTCGAGCGCTGCCTCGACGAAGCGCGCCGCGCCGGCGACACGCCGCGGGAGGCGGCCGCGCTGACCGCGCTCGGCGAGGTGTTTCTGCACCGCGCCGACACCGAGACGGCGACGACGGCGCTGCGGGCGGCCCGCGAACAGCTGAAGCGCGGCGCGCGGGGCGACGTATGGGCCCGCTGCTGCATCGGCCTGGCCGAGCTCGCGATGCACCACGGGGAGCACGGCGAGTGCCACGCGCTCGTCGAGGATGCGCTCGCCACTGCGACCACCACGTCCGCTCTCGTCGCGGCGCACCTCACGCTCGCGCGGTGCGAGCACGCGCTCGGCGACCTGCTCGCGGCCGACCGGGCGGCCCGCGCCGCGATCAACCTGGCCGCCGAGCTGCCGCGCGAGCGAGCCGAGGCGTACCTCGCGTACGCGCACCTCGTCGGGGAAGCGGGCGACGCGATGAACGGGATCGCAGCCGACCACCCGGCCGGCCTGCTCGCGCGCGCGCAGGAGCTGCTTCGGGAGCACGGCTCGCTCACGGATCTCGAGCGCCTGCGGCGATCGTTCCATCGCTTCGGCCGCCGCGGCACGGACCAGGTCAAGGACGATCAGATCCGGCCGATGCTCGAGGAGCTGCGCGACGCGCGCACGCGCATCGATCGCGAGATGCATCGGCTCGTCGATGCCGTGCGGCTGTCGGCCCCGCAGGTCGCGCCGATCGCGGCCGACGCCGAGCGCGAGATCGTTGCCAATCTGTTGACGATGTCGGCGGCCGAGGATCGCACGCTGACCGCGACGCAGCTCGTGATCTCGCAGCGCGAGACGATCCGGATCCTGCTCGAGCTCGTGCGCACGCTGAACCAGATCGGCGACTACAAGCGGCTGCTCGCCGAAAGCTGCCGCATGACGGCGCAGCTGACGCGCGCGGACCGCGCGGTCGTGGCCGTCACGAGCGCGACCGGAACGCTCGAGATCCGCGAGACGTTGCATATCCCGGACTCCGAGCGCACGTCGTCGCCGGATCTGAGGTCGTCGTCGCCGGACCTGCTGCGGCCGTCCTCGCCCGAGATGGGCCTGACGCCTCCCGAGCTTCGCCTGACGCCGCCGGAGCTGCGCGCGCCGGCCGATACGCCCTGGCGCCGCGCGCTCGACCTCGTGCTCGAGACCCGGCGCCCGACGCTGATCGAGAGCGAGACCGCGACCTCGCGCGGCGGCAACGCGCCCCGCACCGGCTCCGCGCTCGTCGTGCCGATGCGCAGGGGCAACCACATCCTCGGCGCGCTGTACGTCGACAAGGAGCTGTGCGGCGGCGTGTTCACCGACGACGACCTCGATCTGCTCGCGCTGTTCGCGACGCAGGTGTCGACGATCCTGCAGAACGTGCGCTCCGCCGAGGAGCTGCGAATTGCCGCGCGCAGCCGTGCCGCGACGCTCGAGGCGATCTCCGACGGCGTGCTCACGCTCGATCCGAACGGCACGATCACGTCGGTCAACTCGCGCGCGGCGCGTATCCTCGCGATCGCCCCGAACGCGAAGCCGAACCTGCGTCTGTTCCCAGACCTGTCGATGCTGCGCGCGACGCTCGAGCGCGGCGAGGAGATCGAAGGCCGGGTCAGCCGGATCGGGGCGGCGGAGTACGTCCTCAATGCGCGTGTCGTTCGGTCCGACGAGCGAGACATCGCGGGCGTCGTCGTCACGCTGACCGAGATGCAGCGCGCGAAGTCGATCGCCCAGCGGATCGTCGGCTCGCACGCGCGCTACTCGTTCGCCGACATCGTCGGGCAGTCCGCGATCCTCAAGTCGCGCCTGACGATCGCGGAGGCGGCCGCGCGCTCCGACTCGAACGTGCTGATCACCGGCGAGAGCGGCACCGGCAAGGAGGTCGTCGCGCAGGCGATCCACAACGCGTCCGCGCGCGCGGGCGGTCCGTTCGTCGGCATCAACTGCTCCGCTATCCCGCGCGAGCTGCTCGAGAGCGAGCTGTTCGGCTACGAAGCCGGCGCGTTCACCGGCGCGCGGCGCGGCGGGCAGCCCGGCAAGTTCGAGCTCGCCGAGGGCGGCACGATGCTGCTCGACGAGATCGGCGACATGCCGCTCGAGATGCAGGCGAAGCTGCTGCGCGTGCTGCAGGAGCGGCGCGTGCGGCGGATCGGCGCGGCGCGCGAGGTCGCCGTCGATGCGCGCGTGATCGCGACGACGAACCGCGAGCTCGACGAGGCGGTCGCGCAGCAGCAGTTCCGGGCCGACCTCCTGTTCCGCATCAAGGTGATCCACATCCAACTTCCGCCGCTGCGCGAGCGCGCGGCCGATATCCCGGTGCTCGCCGATCACTTCCTGCACCTGTTCGCGGCGCGGCTCGGCAAGCGCGTGCGGGGCGTCGCGCCGAACGTGATGGCGGCGTTCCAGCGCTACGAGTGGCCGGGCAACATCCGCGAGCTCGAGAACGTCCTCGAGAGCGAGGTCAACCTGATCGACGCCGACGCCACCGAGCTCGATCGCATCCCCGATGCGGTGCGCCGCCATCGCGGGCCGGCGAGCGTGGTCACGAAGACGTCCGCCTTGACGTTCGAGGACGCGGAGCGCGCGTTGCTCGTCCAGGCGCTCGCCCGGCACGGCGGGTCGATTCCCGAGGTCGCGCGCGCGCTCGGCGTGTCGCGCGGCACCGTCTACAACAAGCTGAATCGCTACGGGATCGATCCGTCGACGTACCGTGGCTAGGGCCGCGACTTCGTCGGCGGGGTCACCTGCGTCGGCAGGTCCTGCGTCGGATCGACGGTCGGCGCCGGGTGCGGCTGGGTCTCGCCGTTCGCGAGCGCGGCGCGCGTCTCGTCGATCGTGCGCTCGAAGTTCGCGATCGTGTCGCGCTTCTCCTGCGCGTCCCACTCCGCGTTCGAGAACTGCGTGTGCTTGTACGCCTGCGTCTGCAGCCGCTGCGGATACGTGAAGTAGAAGTTCTGCTCGTCGGTATCGATGAACCGCCGCATGCCGCGGATGTCCTGCACGACGTACGGGCCGTCCTCGCCCTTCTCGACGAACGCGCGCCCGAACATGACGACCTCGACGGACTGCTTGCCGGTGTCGAGCGTCGCGCTCTTCTCGCCGAACACGATCGGCGCGCCGCCGCTCGTCATCACATTCGCAGCGAATGTGTAGAGGCCCTTCTCCGTGACATCGACATCGAGCGTGACGACGAGGTTGCCGTCGCGAAGCGCCTCGTGCGCAGCGACGATGTCGGCGACCTTGCGCGGCGCATACGCGAAGTCGCGCGAGATCTGGCGCTTGATCCCACCCGCATCGATCAGCGCGACGATCCGGACCTGCTGCCCCTTCTTCGCGAGCTGCGGGTTCTTCGCCGGCACGAACGACGCGCTGTAGCGGAGGTCTCCGGCCGCCGCATCGCCGTCGACGCCGTCGTCGTGAAACGCGACCGTGCCCGCGCGGCCGCCCTCGGCCGAGATGAGGTTCGCCTCGACGACGCGCACCGGGATCCGCTTGCCGTGGTCGAGCACTTCGATCCACGACACGAACGGCTCGTCGAATGGAACCGTCCAGCGGTCGGCGCCGAAGTGATAGATCAAGTTCGCGCCCTCGCGGTCGTCCATCGGCAGGTCCGAGACGACGGTCGCGTTCCACCGCAGCTTGTCGGCGGTCTCCTCGCCGAGCGGCCGCGACCACGGCGGGTACACCGACACCGCCTTGTACTCGGCAAGCGACTTCTCGAGCGCCGTGACGCTGGGCGGCTCGATGTGCGCCTGGTCGAGCGGCATCGCGGGCGCCGGTGCGTACGCCTCCTGCGTGCGCTGCTTCGCCGCGGGCGCGGACTCGGTCGCTGCGCTGCTGCGCGGCCACAGCTTGATCGCGAGCAGGACGAGCAGCAGAGCGAACGCGAGGAGACCGACCTTGCTGACTGGCTTCGGCCTATGGGGCGTGGGCTTACTGCGCGTTGACGACATCGCAGCGCGCAGTATTGTTCGCGCAGTCGGTCGAGCTCAAGCCGCGACCGGTGCAGACGCTCGTCGAGTAGTCGTCGCAGCAGTCGCCGTAGCTGGTGCACGCCGCATCGCAGTAGCAGCGCGTCGTGCCGCCGATCGTGTTCGGGCTGCCGCACTTGCCGCCGCAGCTCCAGCGCCAGCCGGCACCGCTCGCCGTGTCGTCGTACGACGTCGACGGGCCGCCGATGTAGCGGCTGTCCGTGTAGAGCGTCGTGTTCGACGCCTTCGTCGCCACCGACGTCGCGACGGAGGTCAGGTTCGTGTCGACCTTCTTCGAGTAGTTCTCGCCCGTGTTGTTGAACTGATCGTCGCAGCTCTTGTTCGTCGTCGTGCAGAGCGAGTTCGAGGACGCGTCGCTCCACGAGGCCGCGACCGCCGTCGTCGACACCTGGTCGAGGTACGTCTTCATGACCTTGCAGCCGGAGTTCGGCATGCCGAAGTGATCGAACGGCTCGCCCGTGCACGACGTGCCGCCGACGCGGTTATCCCACGCGTGATACGTGTACTTCGTGCAGTTGCAGTCGCTGACCGCGCCCGCCGACGAGCAGCCGAACGCCGAGTGGAACGGCACGACGCCGTCGCCCTTGCCGTAGCCGACGTAGCTGTTGCCGCACAGCTTGAAGATCCAGAATCCCTTGCAGATGTCCTGGTTGCCGGCCAGGTGATAGATCATCTTGCCGAAGTCGGTCTGCGCCGATGCGCGCGCCGCCGACGGCGTCAGGGCGAAGTCGATCTTCTCCTGCTGGCCGAGCAGCTTCGCGAGGATCTTCGTGCCGCCCTGGGTCGCGAGCTCCGCGAGTCCGGTGCCACCGCCGGCGGAGCCCGTCGCTTCGGCCCACAGGATGCTGGGCAGCGCATAGCCCGCAGCGTGCAGATCTGAGACCGCCTTCTGCATGCGATTGCAGCCGGCGGAGTAGCAGAGGATCACGCACGAGTTCGCCGTCGTGTTGCAGTACGTCTTGAGCGCGTTGTTGATCTCGTTCGTCGTCGTCACATCGGTGATCGACGAGTTGCCGTCGTACTGGAAGAACATGTTCGTCCAGATGTTGGCCGACACGGTCTGCATCGTGTCCCAGCCCTTCCACCCACGGCCCTGCATGTGGAACGCGTAGTTGGTGGCGCCGGCTGGGGCGGCTACGAAGATCGAAGCCGCGATGACGAGGGTCGCGAGGGCTGTGCGCATTGCGCCGCGGTAAGAGCAGCAAGCGAGCCAACAGCCGAAACACCCTCATGGGGATAAGTTATTAGAATCACGTGACCAATTTCTGGTCAATCTGCGTGGTCAGTTCAAAGTTTAAACTTTGAACAACGCGGTGAATGACTCCAAGGGGAGGGATCTGCTCGCGCCGGCGCGGCAGCGACGGCTCACGCAGGACGAGCGGCTCGCGACCACAGCGCTAGAGTCGCGCGATGGACGAGCGGCTCACCGACCTCGAGATCAAGGTCGCCTATCAGGACAAGACGATCGCCGACCTCGAAGCGCTCGTGCGCGGGTTCGGCGTCCGCCTCGATCAGATGGCGCGCGAGCTCGAGCAGCTCAAGAACGCCGTGAAGTCGCCCGAGGTGCCGCTCGGTCCGCCGACCGAGAAGCCGCCGCACTACTAGCTGCCGCTCGTGCCGCGATGCCGCCGCGCGACTAGAAGCGGCCGACCAGCGCGACGCCATTGCCGGTCGGCACGACGTTCGCCTCGAACCCGTGCTCGCGGTTGTAGCGGTGCACGGCGTCGGCGGAGTCGGCGATCTCGTAGATGGCGCCGCCGACGTAGAGCAGGCCGCCGCCGATGAACAGCCCCGCGCCGAGATCTCCGTTGTTGTTGCTGCAGCCGTCGATGCACGAGACGATCAGGATCGCGCCGACGAAGCCGGCGAGCGCACCGATGCCGCGCGCGGCGAGGCCGGCGTTCGCGGTGTGACCCGCATAGATGTGACCGGTCGTCGGCCCGATGACGAACGCGAGCGAGCCGGCCGTCGAGATCGCGGGGACGCGGAGGTTGCCGCCGAGCGCGGCGAGGCCGAGGCCGCCTGCCGTGACGCCGAGCGACATCCAGACGGCGGTGGCGGGGCTCTTCGGCGAGCCGACGGGGACCGGCGGGGCCGGCTCGACGGTGCGCAGCGCGGTCATGCCGGGCGGGCCGCCGGCCTGGAGGCGCGCGTCGAGGTGGGCGCAGCCGGCGATCACCGGATCGAGCGCGTAGACGCGCGCGTAGTACTCGGGATCGATCGCGCGGACGCGGTCGCCGATCGCGGGAAGCGCCTCGCAGCGACCGTCGCGGGCGACGTTGCGCGCGGTCTGCGTCAGCTGCTCCGCGGTCTCGGCGTGCGCCGTCGCGGCGAGGAGCAGGAGGACGGCCAGGGACTTCATGCTTCCAGCATGCCTGCGTTGGACGAGCGTGAGGTGGCAATTCACGGCCCGTTCGCGCGCTAGCGTCGATGGATGCGCACGCTCGTCTGGCTGTTCGCGCTCGCGGCGTGCGGTTCGCCACGCCCCGGCGGGGCCCCCGCGGGCGGCGATGCGGCGCGCAGCGATGGGGCAGGCGGTGCGGGTGATGCGGCGCCGCAGGGCACGTACGTGTTCGATCCGGCGGTGACGAAGGTCGTCGTCGAGATCGACTACGAGACGGGCGAGGCGCCGTACACCGGCACCGTCGTCGGCTTCGGCGACACGTTCGATCTGACGGTCAACAACCTCGACCGGCTGTTCGCGAGCAAGAAGGCGCTGACGGTTCCGCGCACGCTCGCCGCGATGGAAGATGTCGGCGTGATCAGCGACGAGGAGCTGACGACGACCGACATCCTCGCGCTCGCGGCCGCGCATCGCCAGCAGCACGACACCGCCGACACCAAGACGTACTACGTGATCTTCGTCAGCGGGCACTACGCCGACGCGAACGGGCCGAACAGCCAGGTGCTCGGCGTCGAGGTGGGGATGACCGGCATCGTCGCGATCTTCAAGGACGTCATCAAGACGACCGAGGGCGGGGCGGTGCCGAACATCAGCCGCTACGTCGAGCAATCGACGCTGACGCACGAGCTCGCGCACGGCATCGGCCTCGTCGACAACGGCGTGCCGATGGTCGCCGACCACAAGGACGCCCCGCACGGCGCGCACTGCACGAACAGCCACTGCATCATGTACTGGGCGAACGAAGGCACGAGCGGCGCGGTAAGCTTCGCGACGCAGAACATCACCGGCGGCAACACGATCCTGTTCGATGCGGCGTGCCTCGCCGACGTCGACGCGAAGAACTAGTCGGTGTGCGTGCCGTGCGGCAGCGGCGGGTCGTACTTGCCGTTGCCGTTGACGTCGAGAAAGATCGGATTCGTCAGTGCGAACGGATGGACGGTGACGTCCTTGCCGCCGACGACCGGCGCGAGCGAGCCATCGCCCTCGACGCGCACGACGACGTACGTGTCGGCGGGCACCGCGAGATCGAGCGTCTGCCGGAATCGCTCGGCCTGCTCCGACGGCGCGACGTCGAGTCGCTTCCACTCCTTGCCCGCGACGTAGATGATCACGCGCGAGACGCCGACCCACGGTGCGGCGCGCACGACCACCGTCGCGGTCGCGTGACCGCCGGGTGCCGGCGCGAGGTCGCCGATGCCCGTCGAGCCGACGGTGAATTCGATGAACGGGCCGGTCGTGAAGAACGCGTGGTGCGCCTTGACCGCCTTCGCGACGTCGACGGGCGTGATCGTCGCCGGGTCATCCTTGTCGACGAGCACGTAGTTTCGCGGATAGCCGCCGAGGTTGTACGTCAGGTGGTGCGTGTCGGAGTTGCCCGTGCCGGTGACGATGTGGCCGCGATCGAGCAGCGCGAACCAGTCCTGCATCACGCGCTCGACCTTCTTGCGGTTCGTGTCCTGATAGCCGTTGAGGATCTCGAGCGCGTCGAAGTCGTACGAGAAGCCTTTGCGCGTCGCCTTGTCGGCGGTGTCGTCGAACTTGCCGAGGATGAAGTAGCCGGTCGCGGTCTCGAGGCGCGGGTGGTGGACGTCGATCACCGCCTCGGGCGCCGTCTCGCGAACGTGCTTGAAGATGTCGACCGGCGTCTTCTTGCGCACGGGGATCGCGCCGTGCCCCTCGGTCTCCATCTCGTGCGGCAGCGGGAAGGCCCCGAAGTGGCCCCAGTCGCCGGTCGTGATCTCGTCACCAGTCGCGGTCGCCAGATACTTCTCGGCGTGCAGCTCGCTGATCAGCGGCGCGTAGTTCGACACGACGTTGTGATCGGTCGACACGATCATGTCGACGCCGTCGGACGCGAACTCGTACACGCGATCGCGCATCGGCACGCGCGAATCCGGCGACGACGCGGCATGCACGTGAAAGTCCGCCGACAGCCAGTGTGGCGTGTCGACCGCGTGCTTGAGCCGCGCGTGGAGCTGCACGCCATCGGTCGTGACGTGGACGCGATCGGTCTCGATCGTCCACTCGATGCCGCGCGAGAACGTGACGTCGTACGTCCCGACCGGCACCGGCACCACGCCGACGCCGCCGAGCGAGAACACGCGATTGTACGCGGCGAGCGACGTGTCGTCCTCGGTGCCGATGTCGCCCTTCGACAGCTTCGGATCGTGCGTGCCGCGCACGCCGACGATCGTCAGCTTGCCGGGCATGCGCTGGCCGGTCGCGTCGTCGACGATCTCGAACGACAGCCCACCGTGCTCGACGAGCTTCGGCAGCTCGGCGCCGCTGCCGGGCGTGCTGAGCCCGCCCGAGCCCGCCGCGACATGCTCGCTGCCGCCCGCGCGCGCGGCGACCGAGTCAGCGGTATCCGGCCGACAAGCCGCGAGAATCAGCAGCCATCCCCAGCGCATTTCGGGAATCGTAGCAAAGCCTGTAATGTTTTCCGGACGTGGCGACCTTTGAGGGCATGTGCTGTTGTGCCGACTGGGTCGCCCGGCTCGCCCGCGACCATGCGGGGCACCTCGCCGCAGTCGCTCGCCGCGAAGGCGCGACCGCGATCGACGCCCTCGATCTCGTCCAGGACGCGTTCCACACGTTCCTCGCCCGCCCCGGTTCCGATGCCCTGCGCGACAAGCCCGACGATGCCGCGCGCGTGCTCGCTGCGATCGTCCGCAATGCCGCCCGCAACGCGCGCCGCCGTCATCATCGCGCCCGCCCGCATGTCGAGCTCGAGGAGGTCGCGCTGCCCGCCGATGACACGCTGCCGGATCCGCTCGAGCACGAGCGCCTCGGCCGCTGCATGGCCAAGCTCGGCGATATCCATCGCCACGTGATCACGCTGCGCGTGCTCGAGGAGCTGAGCGGCGACGAGGCGGCGAGCGAGCTCGGCGTGTCCCCGAACCACGTCGCCGTGATGCTGCATCGCGCGCGCAAGCAGCTCGCCGACTGCATGAACGCCGCCTAGGGCGCGGCGATCGCCGTGTCTCCGGCGAGTGCGCGCTCGACCATGCCCGCGACAAATTTGCGTGCGCGCGCCCCGACGAACCGGCCGACCTCGCGGCCGTCGCGCCAGAGCACGACCGTCGGCATCGCCTTGACTGCGAAGCGCTGGGCGAGCAGCTGTTCGTGATCGACGTCGATCTCGACGAGGCGGATGCGGTAGTCGTCAGCGACGGCGCGCAGAACGGGAGTGAGGATCCGGCACGGGCTGCACCAGGCCGCGGTGAAATCGAGCAGCGAGAGGCCAGGAGTCGAGAGGTCCATACGAGGGAAGGTCTTCAGCCGTGCGCCGGTGACACACTTTTATTAAGTTAGAAATCCTCACTGGATCGGATGAGTGACGGGGCGAAAAAGCGTGCTTACCTCCCCGTGAGCTGATGCTGACC
Organism: Deltaproteobacteria bacterium; assembly: GCA_019237945.1. Taxonomy (GTDB): domain Bacteria; phylum Myxococcota_A; class Polyangia; order Haliangiales; family Haliangiaceae; genus JABFXX01. Next base: position 13,668 of record JAFAOG010000231.1, read on the forward strand.
GAACCCGATCCGGAGCCCGCTGGCGCGCCGCCCACGCGACGATCATCGCCCGCGCTCGGTGACCACCTGGCGGCCGTGCTCGATGCCGTCGCGGAAGGGATCACCGTTCAAGATGCGAGCGGCGCGCTCGTGTATGTGAACGAGGCGGCGGCGGCGCTCGTCGGGTTCGAGAGCGGCAAGGCTCTCGTCGAGGCGGATGGCGCGACGATCGTCGGCAAGTTCGAGCTGTTCGACGAGACGGGTGCACGCGTGTCGCTCGCCGATCTGCCAGGACGCCGGGTGCTCGTGGGAGAACACGCGCCCGATCAGCTGCTCCGGTTCCGGCTCCACGACGGCAGCGGCGACCGATGGGCGCTCGTTCGCGCGCGGCCGATGCGCGGGCCCAACGGTGAGCAATGGGCGGTCAACACGTTTCGCGAGGTCACGCAGCAGCGCGCGACGCAGCGCGATGCGATGGAGTCGATCTTCAACGGGATCTCCGATCCGTTCAGCGTGCTCGATCGCGAGCTGCGGATCGTGTTCGTCAACGAATCTGGTGCGCGCCTGATCGGCACGACACCGAGCGAGCTCGTCGGCAAGCGCGTGTGGGACATCGCCCCCGAGGCGAAGGACGGGCCGGTGCACAAGGCGTACGAGCGCGTGTTCGCGACGCGCAAGACGGTGACGATCGAGGAGTTCTACGCGCCGTGGGACCGCTGGTTCGAGTCGACGATCTATCCGATCCTCGACGGCATCGCGGTGTACACGCGCGACGTCACCGTGCGGCGCACCGCGATGGAGCTGACGACGCGCATGGGGCGTCACGCGGCGCTTCGCGCGGACGTCAGCGGCGTGCTCGCCGACGAGCGCGACATCTCCTCGATGCTCCGCCGTGTGTGCGAGTCGCTCGTCGAGCACCTCGATGTCGCGTTCGCGCGCGTGTGGACGGCCGACGAGGCCGGGACGAATTTGATCTTGCAGGCGAGCGCCGGCATCTACACGCACATCGATGGCGGCCACCGCTCGGTGCCGGTCGGCAAGTTCAAGATCGGGCGGATCGCGCTCTACAAGAGACCGCACCTGTCGAACGACGTCCTGCGCGACCCCGAGGTCGGAAACCCGGAGTGGGCGGCGAGGGAGAAGATGGTCGCGTTCGCGGGCTATCCGCTCCTCGTCGACGGCAAGCTGATCGGCGTGCTCGCGATGTTCTCGCGGCACACGTTGACCGAGGACACGACGAGCGCGCTCGGATCGATCGCCGACCTCGTCGCGCAAGGCCTCGTGCGCAAGCGGACCGAGCTCGAGCTGCAGCACCGTCTCCAGGATCTCGCGCGCAGCAACAGCGAGCTCGAGCAGTTCGCGTACGTCGCGTCGCACGACCTGCAGGAGCCACTGCGCATGGTCGCGAGCTACAACCAGCTGCTCGCGCGCCGCTACAAGGGCAAGCTCGGCAGCGACGCGGACGAGTTCATCGGCTTCACGGTCGAGGGCGTCACGCGCATGCAGCGCCTGATCAACGACCTGCTCGCGTACTCGCGCGTCGGCACGCGGTTCTCCGAACGCGTCGAGGTCGACATGCAGAAGGTCTACGACATCACGATCGGGAACCTGCAGCGAGCGATCCACGACGGCGCGGCGACCGTCACGTGCAGCCCGCTGCCGTGGGTGCTCGCCGACGAGAGCCAGATGATCCAGCTGCTGCAGAACCTGATCGGCAACGCGATCAAGTTCCACGGCGAGGAGCCGGCGAAGGTCGAGGTCGGCCAGCGTCCCGACGGCGCGTTCTACGTCAAGGACAACGGCATCGGCATCGATCCGCAGTTCTTCGACCGCATCTTCGTCATCTTTCAGCGCCTCAATCCGCGGGAGAAGTATCCGGGCACCGGCATCGGTCTCGCGATCTGCAAGAAGATCGTCGAGCGTCACGGCGGCCGGATCTGGGTCGAGTCAGCCCCGGGGCAGGGCTCGACGGTGCTATTCACGCTCGGTCCAACCAGGAAGGCAACCACGTGAGCCTCAAGCCCATCGAGATCTTGCTCGTCGAAGACAACGCCGCCGACGTTCGCCTCACCGAAGAAGCGTTGCGCGAGGGCAAGGTCCGCAACAACCTGCACGTCGCGCGCGACGGCATGGAGGCGCTCGAGTTCCTGCGCCGCCAGGGCAAGTACGCGAAGGCGACGCGGCCGGATCTGATCCTGCTCGATCTCAACCTGCCGCGCCGCGACGGCCGCGAGGTGCTCGCCGAGATCAAGGATGACCCGTCGCTGAAGATGATCCCGGTCGTCGTGCTGACGACGTCGTCGGCGGAGGCGGACATCCTCAAGAGCTACAAGCTCCACGCAAACTGCTATATCACGAAGCCCGTCGATCTCGAGCAGTTCGTCAGCGTCGTCAAGTCGATCGATGACTTCTGGCTCACCGTCGTGAGGTTGCCGTCGGAGCTGCCATGAAGATCCTGCTCGTCGAGGACAACCAGGCCGATGCGAGGCTGTTCACCGAGCTGCTCTCCGAGCTCTCGGGCAAGCAGTACTCGCTGACGCATACCGGCACGCTTGCGGCCGCGCTGGAGGTCGTCGCCGAGCATGACGTCGTGTTCCTCGACCTGTCGCTCCCCGACGCGCACGGCCTCTCGACCGTCTCGCGCATGGTCTCCGCGGCGCGGCACGTGCCGATCGTCGTGTTCACCGGCACCGACGACGCGAAGCTCGCCGTCGAGGCGATGAAGGCGGGCGCGCAGGACTACCTGACCAAGGGCGACATCACGCCCGCGCTGATCGCACGCACCGCGCGCTACGCGGTCGAGCGCAAGCTGCACGAGGCGAACGCGCGGCAGCTCGCCGTCTCCGACCAGGCAGCCGTGCGCGCGAGCTTCTTGTCGTCGCTGATGAGCGCGATCAACGCGTCGTTCGATCTCGCCGAGACGCTGCCGCGCGTCGCGCGCCTGCTCGTGCCGACGCTCGGTGACTTCGCGTTGATCGACATCGTCCGCGACGGCAAGCTCGAGCGGCTCGCCTGGGCCGCCGCGAACCCCGCGCACGACGCCACGCTGCGCGAGCTGGCCTCGTACGTGCCGGGTCCGGGCTCGCCGAGGAGTCCCGTGCTCGGCGTCGTCGCGAACGGCGTCACCGCCGTGCTCCCGGAGCTCGATCTCGACACGCTCGCCCCGACCTCGCGCTACGTCGAGCTCGGCCGAGATCTCGAATTGCGCGCCGCCATGGTCGTGCCGCTGATCTCGCGCGGCCGCGTGATCGGCGCGATGACGGGTCTCTTCGGCGACAGCCAGCGCGCCTACACCGACGACCTTCGCCGCCTCGCCGAGGACGCCGCGGAGCGCATCGCGATCGGTATCGACAACGCATCGCTCTACGACGAGGCCCAGCGCGCGATCCGCGGGCGCGACGAGCTGCTCGCCGTCGTCTCGCACGACCTGCGCAACCCGCTCAACATCATCGCGCTCGCGCTCCAGATGATGGAGAGCGACCCGGCGGCCGCGAGCAACGCGCTCCCGCGGGCCAAGCGTGGCGCCGAGCGCATGCTGCGCCTGATCGAGGACCTGCTCGACGTCGCCCGGATCGACAACGGCACGCTGCGCGTCGAGCCGGGCCGCATGGACGTCGTCGCGATGCTCGACGACACACTCGAGCAGCATCGCGTGCTCGCCGCCGATCGCCGCATCACGCTCGTCCGCGACTTCGATCGCGCGGTCGGCTTTGCCCACGCGGATCGCCATCGCATCAACCAGGTGCTCGCGAACCTCGTCGGCAACGCGCTGAAGTTCACGCCCGCTGGCGGCACGATCCGGATCGGCGCCGAGGCGCGCGGCGACAAGATCGAGATCTGGGTCTCCGACACCGGGCCCGGCATTCCGGGCGAGCACCTCGGCCACATCTTCGACCGGTTCTGGCAGCCGCAGCAGCGGCGCGACGGCGTCGGGCTCGGCCTCGCGATCGTCAAGGGCATCATCGACGCGCACGGCGGCACGATCGACGTCGACAGCACGGTCGGCGTCGGCACGACGTTCCGGTTCACGCTGCCCCGCATCGAGTCGCGTCCGATCGCCTCGCGCCCGAGTGACGTGTACATCGCCGAGTAGCTACACTCGGTGTCGTGCGGGACAAGCTCGAACGCCTCGGCGTGAAGCGCCTGCTGCTGGCGATCCACGACGTGTCGTTCCCGTCGGATCCGGACGAGGACGTCGGTCGCGGCTCGCCGGTCACGCGCGCCGCCTCGCGCCTTTGCGCCTGGCTCGCCGACCACGGCTTCACCGGCATCCAGCTCGGCCCGCAGGGCCAGACCGCGCGCAGCAACCCGTCGCCCTACGACGGCACGATCTTCTCGCGCCACCTCGGCAACATCGCACTCGGCTCGCTGCGCGGCCTCGTCAGCGATGCATCGATCGAGCGCGCGCTGTATCGAGGCGACCGAGCGGACCCCGCTCATGCCTACGACGTCATGCACGCCCTCGTCGCGGAGGCCTACGCGCGGATGTCGGCGGAGCTGCGCGCGCGCGTCGCCACCTTCCGCGCCGCCAACCCGTGGGTCGAGAGCGACGCGCTGCACGCCGCGCTCTGCGAGACCTACGGTGGCCGCGGCTACCGCGACTGGCCGGCGCGCGATCGCGATCCGCGCACCGCGTCCGCCGACGGCCACGCCGACGCGATCGAACGCTACTGCCTCGGCCAGCTGCTCGTCCACGAGGAGCACGCTCGCCTCCGCGCGCGCCTGCCGCTGCTGCTCTACGGCGATCTCCAGGTCGGCTACAGCGACGCCGACGCGTGGGCGCACCAACACACGTTCCTGCCCGGCTGGCTGATCGGCGCGCCGCCGAGCCGCACGAACCCCGAGGGCCAGCCGTGGGGCTACCCCGTCCTCGATCCGGACAACCCGGCGAGCCTCGCGCTCGTCGACGCGCGCGCCGCCAAGGCATTCGCCGAGTACGACTCCCTGCGCATCGATCATCCGCACGGCCTCGTCTGCCCATGGGTCTATCGCGCCGACGCCGACGACGCGATGGCCGCCGTGCGCGCCGGCTCGCGCCTCCACGAGTCACCCGACCGCGCCGACCTCGCCCACTACGCGATCGCCCGCCTGCCGCAGCTCGACCGCGCCTGGCCGCGCCACGCCGACCGCTGGGTGCGCACGCTCGACGACGATCAGGTCGCCCGCTACGCCCGCTACATCGATCCGATCGTCGCGCGCGCCCGCGCCGATCTCTCGTGCGAGGTCCTCTCGACGATGCCGACGCCGCTCGAGCGCGTCCTGCAGCGCCACGGCCTCGGTCGCTGGCGCGTCACGCAAAAAGCTGACCTCGACGATCCGACCGACGTCTACCGCACCGAGAACGTCGCGCGCGAGGACTGGGTCATGC
>JAFAOG010000542.1 GCA_019237945.1 Deltaproteobacteria bacterium
ACCCCTGCTCCTGCAGGTTCGAGCCGAGGTTCTCGAGCGACTCGATGTTCGCTTCCATGCGCTCCATCTGCGAGTCGCCGACGTACACGACGCCGTCGACACCCTTCAGGATCAGCTTACGACTCGCGTCGTAGAAGACCTGGCCGGGCACCGTGTAGAGGTGGAAGCGCGTCTTGAAGCCGCGGATCTCGCCGAGCGAGAGCGGCAAGAAGTCGAAGAACAGCGTGCGCTCGGTCTCCGTGGCGAGCGAGATCATCTTGCCCTTCGCCTCGGGATTCGTCTTGTTGTAGATGTACTGGAGATTCGTCGTCTTGCCGCAGAGGCCGGGGCCGTAATAGACGATCTTGCAGTTGATCTCGCGCGACGAGTAGTTGATGAAGCTCATCGGGCGCCTTAGTCGTTGAAGAGGTTGTCGATGTCGTCGTCGGTGATCTCGGAGAACACCGACGGCTGCGTGCCCGACGCACTCTTCTTCGCCAGCACATCGAGGACCTTCACCAGGTCCGTCGTCGCCTTGCGGACGCGCAGGCGTACGAGCCCGAGCGAGCTACGCTCGTCGAACAGCACGACCATGATGACGCGCTGGCCCACGATCGAGATGTGGACGTTCGTCTTCTCGCCTTCGTGAAACTGCCCGGCGAATTCTTTCTCCGCGAGCAGCGAGGCGATCGCGCCCGTGGCGGCGACGTTGCCGGCCGTCAGCGACGACAGCGACGTGACGTCGAGCTGTTCGACCTCTCCGGCCTGCGCGAACGCCTGGCCGTTCTTGTCGATGACGAGCACCGCCCTGGCGTTGGCGTCCCGATGAAGGGTCTCGCAAATCGCAGTGATCTGCGCGAGCTCCTCCTCGTACATGACGAGCTGTTGGATCATCCGGCCTGGCTCCTCTGCGCGGTGGACGCCCTCTCAAAGAGGGCTCCCCGCCGTCGAGTCACGGTAACAACCCCCGTGATTTCGTTCAACTCTACGGCGGACTAAAGCGGCGCGCGGCCCGCCAAAGCTCGCGCGATCGTCGCCTGGTCGCTGTACTCGAGCTCCCCACCTACAGGTAGTCCCGTCGCGATCCGAGAAACCTTGACCCCGAGAGGCTTGATCACGCGCGCGACGTACATCGCCGTCGCCTCCCCGTCGACACTCGGCGACGTCGCGATGATCACCTCGCGCACGCTGCCGTCGAGGCGGCGCACCAGCTCGGCGACGCGGATGTCGTCGGGGCCGATCCCCTCGAGCGGCGACAGCAAGCCGTGCAGCACGTGGTAGCGGCCGCGAAAGTGCCCGCCGCGGTCGATCGCGATGACGTCCGACGGCGTCGCGACGACGCAGATCATCTCCGGATCGCGCCGCGGGTCGCTGCACAGGACGCACGGATCCTGCTCGGTCATGTTGGTGCAGATCGAGCAAAGTCGAATCTTGTCGGTCACATCGACCAGCGCCTGGGCGAGGTCGAGCACCTGCTGGCGGTTGCCGCGGACCAGATGGAACGCGAGCCGGGTCGCCGTCTTCTCACCGATCCCGGGTAGCCGAGACAGCTCCTGGACCAGCCGCCGGATCGGATCGGCGGACATCTAGCGGCCCTCCATCGCGGACATCTAGAACATTCCGGGGAGCCCCATGCCGGCCATGGGCCCCATCGCCGCCTGCATCTTCTCCTTGCTCGTCTCGCGGACCTTGGTCGCGGCCGCGTTGAACGCCGCGGTCACGAGGTCCTCGAGCATGCCGACGTCGTTCGGGTCGACGACCTGCTTGTCGATCTTGACCTTCACGACCTCGAAGTTGCCGTTGACGGTCACGCTGACGAGGCCGCCGCCGGCCGCGCCGTCGCACTGCAGCTTTGCGATCTCTTCCTGGACCTTCGCGACGTCGGTCTGGAGCTTCTGCGCCTGCTTCATCAGCGCGTTGAGGTCGGGCATCTTGGGGTTAGACATCGGTCTTGATCTCCTTGATCTGGGCTCCGAACGTCTGGAGCACGTGCTTCGTGATCGGGTGCTCGCGAGCCTCGCTCTCGCGCTTGGACCGCTCCGCGGTCGACTTCTCGCGCGTCGACTCGACGATCGAGCGCGTCGGCAGCGCCTTGGTCTCCGCGGCATCGAGCATGCGTACGCTGACGCGGACCTTGTGGCCGAGCTGCTCGAGGATCGCCTTGATCTCGTCGAGGTTCTGCTTCTCGCCGGCGTTCTCCCCGGCCCACCGGCTGTCGTGATCGTCGGCGAAGCCGAGCTCGACATCGCTCGCCGTCCACTTCAAGACGCGCGCGAACTCGAAGTAGCCGCGCAGCGAGATCTTGCGCTGCGTCTCGAGGTAATCGATCACCTGCGCCCACGCGGCGAGCGCCTCGGTCGCGTTCGTCGGCACCGGGATGTGCGGGCCCGAGCCGGCCGCCGACTGCTCGCTGGCCATCGGCTTGGGCACCGGACCGCTTGGCTGCATCGACACCGGCGCCGACTTCGCGCCGTTGACCGGCTTCGTGCCGACGGGTGCGCTCGCCGATCCGACATGCTCGACGGGAACCGCCTCGAACCGCGCATCGCGCGAGCTCGTGGTCGGCGCGGCCTCGCGCGAGCTCGTGGCTGGTGCTGCATCGCGCGAGCTCGTGGTCGGCGCGGCCTCGCGCGAGTCGGCGCGCGGTGAATCGGCCTTGGCCGTGGGCTTCGCCGCCGGGGCGGGCTTGCTCGGCGCGGCCGGCGGCCTCGCGCCACCTCCGCCGCCGGTGCCTCCGCTGGTCGAGGCGGACGGACGGGCGCCGCCTCCGCGCGCGATGCGGGCCTCGAGATCGCCGAGCCGCTCGATCAGATCGCCGAGCGGGACGAGCGGCTCGATCGTCGCGACATCGATCAGCGCGCAGTCGAGGACGAGGCGCGGCTGGAGCGTCTTGCCGAGCTCGTCGCAGCAGCGCAGCATCCGCTCGAACATCTGGGTCACGCGCGTGCGATCGATCGCGCCGGCCTCCGCGACCAGCTCCGAGCGCTCTTCGTCGCTCGCATCGACCAGCTCGGCGCGGGCGGGCGCGACCTGGAGCACCGCGAGGTCACGCAGGTAGCGCACGATCGCGCGGGCGAGCTGGACCTCGTCGACGCCGCGCTCGATCGCGCTCTCGACCGCACCGAGCGCCGCGCCGGCATCGCCGGTGGCGAGCGCCTTGACCAGCGTGCGCGTCAGCGAGCGATCGGCGACGCCGAGGACCTCGGCGACGTGCTTCTCTTCGATCTTTGCGTCCCCGACGTACGAGATGATCTGGTCGCACAGCGACAGCGCATCGCGCACGCTGCCGCCACTCTCGCGCACGATCAGGCTGATCGCGCCCGCATCGATCTTCAGCTTCTCCTGCTTGAAGATCGACGCGAGGTGCTGCGCGAGCCGCGACGCCGGGACCAGCTTGAAGTCGTAGCGCTGGCAGCGGCTGAGGATCGTGTTCGGCAGCTTGTGCGGCTCGGTCGTCGCGAGCACGAACGTGACGTGCGGCGGCGGCTCCTCGAGCGTCTTGAGCAGCGCGTTGAACGCCTCGGTCGTGAGCATGTGGACTTCGTCGATGACGTAGACCTTCTTGCGCAGGACCGCCGGCTGGTAGCGCACGGCTTCGGTCAGCTCGCGGATCGCATCGATGCCGCGGTTGCTCGCGCCGTCCATCTCGATGTAGTCGACCGCGCTGCCGTTCGCGATGCTCACGCACGCCGAGCACTTGCCGCACGGCTCGGCCGTGCCCGTCGGCGGGCCTTTTTCGCAGTTGAGCGCCTTGCCGACGATGCGCGCGAGCGTGGTCTTGCCGCAGCCGCGCGGGCCGCAGAACAGAAACGCGTGGTGCACGCGACCCGCGGCGAACGCATTGCCGAGCGTGCGCGTGACGTGCTCCTGGCCGACGACCTCGCTGAACGTGGTCGGACGGTATTTGCGCGCGAGGACCAGGTAGGACATGCCGGCTCGTCGGGCACTATACCCGGAGCGTCTGTCGCTACAACGCCAAGGTTCCGCAGATCTGCTTGGCCGTCATCACGACCTTGTCGCGCAGATCTCCGAGCGAATTTGATGCGGCATCCTTGTAGAGCGTGCCCCAGCACACGAGGTGCTTGCCGCCGTACAGCACGAGCGTGCGAAACGCGGGCGTGCCGCTGCCGTCGCTGCCTTCGAGGTACCACGCGGCGCCGCGCTGGCGATTGAGCGAGACACTGAGCAGCTTGTTGTCGGCGAGCCACTTCATGTACGCGTCGCGATCGTCCGGAGCGCCGGCCGCGTCATAGCCGTAGTGAAAGCTGAACACGCGCGTGTCGGTCGTGTTCGGCACGTTGAGCACGAACGAGATCGTGCCGGCCTCGCCGACGTCACGCACCCAGTTCGGCTCGAGGTCGATCTTGATCGCGGCGAGCTCGGGCGGCGGCTTCACGGGCACGCGCGACGTCGGCGACGAGGTCGGCGGCGGGCTCGGCGGCGTTGGCGCGGTTGTCGTCGTCGTCGTCGGCTTCGTTGTCGCGACGGCCGAACCGGCAGCCGGTGCCGGCGGGCTCGTGGTGGTGGCGGCCGGCTTCGCGGCGGATCCGGTCATCGCCACGGCGGCCGAGCCGGGCGCGGATGGCATCGTCGTCGTCGTGCCGGCGGGCGCAGCCGGGGCGGAACCAGCAGCGGTCGCCGCGGAACCGGCAGCGGTCGCCGCGGAACCGGCAGGCGGAGCACCGGCCGGCGGCGCGGCGTTGAGCGGCACCGACGGCGCGGCGGAGCCTTCCTTCGCCAGCTCGGCCGACAGGCTCGCCGAGAATCCGCTGCCCTTCTTCGCGGCGCTGCCGGTCGCGGCGCTGCCGGTGATCGGTGCGGCGCTGCCCGAGCCGCCGGCGTCGTCCTTGGAGCACGCGGCGAGGATCACGAGGAGCGCGACGGTCCGCACCCGGATAGCGTGACGCGAGCGGTGGCCGAAAAGCAAACGAGCGACGATCGCTCGTCGCTCGCTTCAAAAAAGGTGGCCCCAGGCACCCACTAATACCGCTACCGTTGCTCCCTTCCGGGCCTGGCGGGGTTCACAGCTTTCGCGTCACCCGGGACCATAAGCACGCAAGTTGCTGCGGTGGCGGAGGGAGAGGGATTCGAACCCTCGGTACCTTGCGATACACACGATTTCCAATCGTGCACCTTCGGCCACTCGGTCATCCCTCCATGGCGGGATGGCAGCTTGGTCATGGAATGTGGCGGAGGAGGAGGGATTTGAACCCCCGGTGCTTTCGCACATCTGATTTCGAATCAGACACCATAGGCCACTCGGACACTCCTCCAGAAACGAAACTAGGCTTTGAAGCTCGGCCCCTTGCGGAGCTCGGCGAAGAATCGGGACAGCTCGGCGGCGCAGTCCGTGGCGAGGATGCCGCCGGTGACGTCGACCCGATGATTGAGTCGCGCGTCGGTGACGAGGTTGTAGAGCGTGGTGACGGCGCCCGCTTTGGGGTTCGTGCAGCCGAAGACGAGGCGCTTGACGCGTGCGTTGACGATCGCGCCCGCGCACATCGGACAGGGCTCCTGGGTGACATAGAGCGTCGCCTCGACGCGCCACATGCCGAGCGCGTGAGCGGCGGCGCGCAGCGCGATCACCTCGGCGTGAGCGGTGGGATCGCGATCGACCTCGCGGCGGTTGTGACCGCGGGCGAGGATCGTATCGTCGGCGACGATCACGGCACCGACCGGTACGTCACCAGCCGCTGCTGCGAGGCGCGCTTCATCGAGCGCG
>JAFAOG010000214.1 GCA_019237945.1 Deltaproteobacteria bacterium
CGTCGAGTCGAGCGGATCGACGGCCGGGTAGATGCCCTTCTCCGTGATCGCGCGGTTGAGCACCGTCGTCGCGTCGAGGTGGGCGAACGCGGTCGCGGGCGCCGGGTCGGTCAAGTCATCGGCCGGCACGTAGATCGCCTGCACCGAGGTGATCGAACCGTCCTTCGTCGAGGTGATGCGCTCCTGGAGCTGGCCCATCTCCGTCGACAGCGTCGGCTGATAACCGACGGCCGAGGGGATGCGGCCGAGGAGCGCCGACACTTCGGAGCCGGCCTGCGTGAACCGGAAGATGTTGTCGACGAACAGCAGGAGGTCCTGCTTCATCACGTCGCGGAAGTACTCGGCCACCGTGAGCGCCGAGATCGCGACGCGGGCGCGCGCGCCCGGCGGCTCGTTCATCTGGCCGTAGATCAGCGCGGTCTTCGAGAGGACCGAGCTACCGTCGAACAGCACGGCTTCCTTGAGCTCGTGATAGAGGTCGTTGCCCTCGCGCGTGCGCTCGCCGACGCCGGCGAACACCGAGTACGAGCCCGACTTCTTCGCGACGTTGTTGATCAGCTCCTGGATGAGCACCGTCTTGCCGACGCCGGCGCCGCCGAACAGGCCGATCTTGCCGCCGCGGCGATACGGAGCGAGCAGGTCGATGACCTTGATGCCCGTCTCGAACATCTCGACGTTGACCGCCTGGTCCGTGAACTTCGGCGCCGACCGGTGGATCGACATCTTGTTCTTCGCCGTGACCGGGCCGGCCTCGTCGACGGGCTCACCGACGACGTTGAGGATGCGGCCGAGGACCTCGGGGCCGACCGGGATCGTGATCGGCGCGCCGGTGTTCTTCACCGACTGGCCGCGGACGAGACCGTCGGTCGTGTCCATCGCGACGCAGCGAACCATGTGCTCGCCGAGGTGCTGAGCGACCTCGACGGTGAGGTTGTCGGGGCGGCCGTCGATCGACTTGTTCGTGAGCAGGAGCGCCGTGTTGATCTCCGGCAGCTCGGCCGAGTCGAACGCAACGTCGACAACGGGGCCGATGACCTGGACCACGCGGCCCATCGAGTTCGGGGAGTAATCAGTCGTAGCCATTGGTACTTACCCTTTCAGAGCCTCGGCGCCGCCGATGATCTCGAGCAGCTCCTTCGTGATCGCCGCCTGATGAGCGCGGTTGTACTGAAGCGTGTAGCGGTTGATCATCTCGCCGGCGTTCTTCGTCGCGCTCTCCATCGCCATCATCTGGGCGCCGAAGAACGCAGCGATCGATTCGAGCACCGCGCGATAGATCTGGATCTGGACGTAGAGAGGAACCAGCCGCGTGAGCAGCGCTTCCTTCGACGGTTCGTACGTGTAGTCCGGCGAGTACGTGGCGGCGTGCGGGTCGGCTTCCGTCTCTTCTACATGGGGAACAACCGGGAGGACCTGTCGGACCTGGACGCGCTGGGTGCCCGCGTTGATGAACTCGTTGTAGACAAGATAGACGCGGTCGACCTTGCCGTCGATGAAGTCGGCGATCGCGCGGTTCGCGGTCTCGCGCGCGACGGTCAGCGCGTTCGCACCGATCGGCAGCGGCTCGTAGCTCGCCACGCGCGCGTTGCGACGCGTGAAGTGCTGGTTCGCCTTCTTGCCGATGATGCGCAGGGTGACTTCCTGCGCGTTCGACAGCTCGTTCGCCGCGTAGCGCTCGACGGCCTTGATCACGTTCGTGTTGAACGCGCCCGCGAGGCCGCGGTCCGCCGAGATCGCGATCACGGCCGCGCGCTTGAGCTCGCGCTCCTCGAACAGCGCGTGCGCTTCCTTGCCGGCGACGCCGGAGAGCTCCGACACGACCGACGAGATCGCGGCCGAGTACGGGCGCGCCGCAATGATCGTGTCCTGCGCACGGCGCAGCTTCGCAGCCGCGACGAGCTTTATCGCACGCGTGATCTTTCGCGTGTTCTTGACGGATGCGATCCGCTTACGGATTGCCTTGAGGCTCGGCATGGCTGCCTACTTCTTGTCTTCCGTCGAGAACTGCTTCGCGAACTCGGTGAGCGCATCGCGCAGGCGCTTCTCGAGGTCACCCTCGAGCTTGCCGTTGCTCTTGAGCTCGGTGAGCACGTCGGCCTTGCGCGCCTTGACGAAGCTCAGCAGCTCCTGCTCGTAGCGACCGAGCACCGCGACCGGGTAGTCGTCGACGAAGCCGTTCGTACCGGCGTAGATGACGACGACCTGCTCTTCCATCGTCATCGGCTGGAACTGCGCCTGCTTGAGCAGCTCGACCATGCGCTCGCCGCGCGCCAGCTGGGCCAGCGTCGCCTTGTCGAGATCGCCGCCGAACTGCGCGAACGCCGCCTTCTCGCGATACGACGCGAGCTCGAGGCGGAGGCGACCGGCGATCTTCTTCATCGCCTTGGTCTGCGCGGCGCCACCGACGCGCGACACCGAGATGCCGACGTTCAC
>JAFAOG010000248.1 GCA_019237945.1 Deltaproteobacteria bacterium
TGATCGACTCGATGCCCTCTTCGCGCAGCGCCATCGCGGCATGCACGCAGCAGTAGTCGAACTCGATGCCCTGGCCGATCCGGTTCGGCCCGCCACCCAGGATGATCACCTTGCGCTTGTCGGTCGGGCGCGCCTCGTCCTCTTGCTCGTACGAGCTGTACATGTACGGCGTGTGCGACTCGTACTCGGCCGCGCACGTATCGACGCGCTTGTACACGGGCCGCACGCCCTGCTTGTGCCGCTCCGCACGCACGTCGGTCTCGCTCTTGCCGGTCAGCGCCGCGATCCGCCGATCGCTCATGCCCATCCGCTTGAGCTTGCGCAGATCCTTCGGCCCATTCGCCGCGACGTCCATTTCGGCGAGCGCGATCTCGCGGATGTGATGCAGGAACCACGGGTCGATGCGCGTCAGCTCGTGCGCGCGCTCCGCGGTCAACCCGAGCTGGAACGCGCGGCCGACCTGGAACAGGCGGTCGGGACTGGGCGTCGCCATCGCGCGCTCGAGCCACGCGAGGTCATCGCCGTGCGCCTTCATCGGCAGATCGAACCCCGCACGCCCGGTCTCCAGGCTCCGGATGGCCTTGCCGAGCGCCTCGCGGAACGTCCGCCCGATCGCCATCGCCTCGCCGACACTCTTCATCTGCGGCCCGAGCACGGGCGTCGCGCTCGGGAACTTCTCGAACGCGAACCGCGGCCACTTCACGACCACGTAATCGATCGTCGGCTCGAAGCTCGCCGGCGTCACGCGCGTGATGTCGTTCGTGAGCTCGTCGAGCGTGTACCCGATCGCCAGCTTCGCCGCGATCTTCGCGATCGGAAACCCGGTCGCCTTGCTCGCGAGCGCCGAGCTTCGCGACACGCGCGGGTTCATCTCGATCACCAGCATCCGCCCGGTCTTCGGATCGACGGCCCACTGCACGTTGCTGCCGCCGGTCGTCACGCCGATCTCGCGCAGGATCGCGATGCTCGCATCGCGCATGCGCTGATACTCCTTGTCGGTCAGCGTCATCGCGGGCGCGACCGTGATCGAGTCGCCGGTGTGCACGCCCATCGGATCGAGGTTCTCGATCGAGCACACGATCACCGCGTTGTCCTTCTTGTCGCGGACAACCTCGAGCTCGAATTCCTTCCACCCGAGCACGCTCTCCTCGACGAGCAGCGAGTGCACGGGCGACATATCGAGCCCGAACTGCACCATCCGATCGAAATCGGGCCGGTTGTACGCAATCCCGCCGCCGCTCCCACCCATCGTGAAGCTCGGCCGCAAGATCGCCGGAAACCCGATCTCGTCGATGACCCCGCGCGCCTCCTCGACACTCGTCACGAGCCGGCTCTTCGGGCACGCCAGCCCGATCCGCGTCATCGCCTGCTTGAACAGCTCGCGATCCTCGGCCATCTCGATCGTCTTCACGGTCGCGCCGAGCAGCTCGACGTTGTGCTTCTCGAGCAAGCCCGCCTTGCTCGCCGCCATCGCCAGATTCAACCCGGTCTGCCCGCCCAGCGTCGGCAAGATCGCGCTCGGCTTCTCGCGAGCCAGGATCTTGTCGAGCACCTCGACGGTCAGCGGCTCGACGTACGTCGCATCCGCCAGCTCCGGATCCGTCATGATCGTCGCCGGATTGCTGTTGATCAGGATGACCCGCAACCCCTCCTCGCGGAGCGCCTTGCACGCCTGCGTGCCCGAGTAATCGAACTCGCACGCTTGACCGATCACGATCGGCCCGGACCCGATGATGAGGATCGACTCCAGATCCTTCCGACGTGGCATCGGGACAACCGTTTACCGCCCCCGGAGCCCCGATTCAACCGCGGCGTGCGCCGACCGCCCGCGGCCGTCCGATCTCGCAGGCGGCGCGCCCGCAACTCCATGTTTCTCGTCGGGAGCGCGATCCGCTAGCCGCTCATGTCCTGCGGCACGGACGCCGCGCCCGGCGGGCGGCGCTTGGGATCGAGCGCGTCGAGCCGGCCGAGGATCTGCGCGTGGATCTGGTCGATCTTCTCGTGCAGGTGCTGGATCTGGAGCTCCGCCTTGAGGTTGACGTCGTACTCGATGTCGGAGCGGACGCGGTCGCGCGCGGTCTGGCGGTTCGACGAGTAGAGGAGCAGGGTCGAGAGGATGATCGCCTCGAGCGAGACGGCCATCGTCAGCAGGCCGAACGGGAACGGGTCGAAGTTGCCGAAGTCGAACCAGCCGACGTTGAGCGCGATGTAGATCGAGAAGCCGATGATGTGGATGATCAGGAACGTCAGCGAGCCCGAGAAGTTCGCGACCCAGTCGGCGGCGCGCTGGATGATGTTCTGCTGCTCCTCGGCGACCTCGTAGCTGTTTTTCGCGGCCGTGTTGCGGAGCAGCTGAGCGTTCGCGCGGAGGCGCTTGCCGGTCGCCTTGAGGAGCGGCATCGCGGCGGCGGGCTTCATGCGCAGGAGCTCGTCGAGGTCGCCGCGGTCGACGACGATCATCTCGCCCGTCTTGCAGCAGCTGGCCTTGGCGGTGCGCGAGCCGCCGTCGAGCAGCGAGATCTCGCCGAAGAAGTCGCCGCGCTCGGCGAGCTCGAGGAAGACCGACTCGCCCGTCTTCGTCTTGACCGTCATCTCGACGGCGCCGCGCAGCACGATGCCCATCCAGTCGCCCGGGTCGGCGTAGTCGAAGAGGGTTTCTCCCTCTTCGATCGTGACGACGTCCACGCGCTCGGCGAGCAGCGCGAGATCCGCGGGGTCGAGGTCGGCGAACAGCGGGACCTCGGCGAGGACTTCCGCTGTCGCCGGCATCTACTTCTTCTTCACCAGGCCGGCGTCGACCTTGAAGTCCTCGGCGAGCGGACCCTTGAGCACGCCCGCGACCTCCTGGGCGCGCGCGGCGAGCGGGACCTTCTTGCGCTCGAGCACCTCGACGATCGTACGGCGGATGCGGCCGGATTCCTCTTCGGGGCGGACGAGCGCGTCGATCAGCGGGCCGGTGAGCCGGTCGGGTGCGCGCGAGGACAGGCCGTCGATCGCGGTGAAGCGGACGTTCTCGTCGAAGTCGGCGAGGTAGGGCGTGATGCGCGGGAGGATCTCGTCGTCGCTCGCGCCCTTCCACTCGCAGAACCACTTGATGAGATCGATGCGGCGCTCGGGGAACCGCGCGTAGCCCGGCGGCTCGCTCTCGAGGATGCTGTCGACGAGCTCGATCACCTTGTCGTGATCGGCGACCTTCTCGACGACGCGCAGCGGATACGACAGCGACAGCTCGGTGCTGCTCTTGATGAACCGCACGAGCGCGGCGAGCACGCGCTCCTGGTTCTGCTTGCGGCCGGCGTCGCGCTGCTCGGTCGTCTGACCGGTGACCGCGGCCGGATAGGCGTTGCCCTTCTCGACGAGCACGTCGACGACCCAGTTCTTCTCTTGCTCGTCCTCGACGCCCTTGAGCGACGTGATCCCGAACCGCTTGGTCAGGCCGTAGAGCGCTTCTTCGGAGCCGTCCTCGCGAAGGCGTTCGAGCGCGGACCAGCGGTCCTGCTGCTGGGCGAGCTTGTTCGTCGCCTTCTCGATGGTCTTCTGGAGCGCGCGCTCTTTGGAGAACAGGCCAAACACCATAAAAGCACCTAAATTCTGCGCGGAAGCTACCAGATTTGATCTGGGCAGGCCCGTGGCGCGTACAATACGCTCGATGAAAGTGCACGGCCTGATGGCCGGGGTGGTGCTGATGGCGTGCTCGTCGACGAGCAAGCCTCACGCCACGAGCGGCAAGTTCGAGGACTGCTACTACGACTGCAAGCCCGGCGAGAAGGCCGCAGACGCTTCGAAGCCGCCCGACACCAAGCCGGCCGCCGCGCCCAGCGGCAAGCTGACTCCCGCGGGCGAGAAGGCAGCCGCGCTGCGCCAGGCCGCGGACCTGCTCGACAAGGCAGGGGCCGCGCTCGACGGCGGCAACAAGAACTTCGCGGAGCAGCTGTTCTCGACCGCCGAGCTGCTCGTCGGTGCGGATGCGCTCGCGAGCCTCGCTCCGACGTTTCGCGAGGGCGCGCCGCCGCGCGTGACCACGCCGACGGTCAAGGTCGATACGGCCGCGGCGCCGCAGCCGAAGGTCGTCGGTAGCAGCGAGGCCGAGGACGCCGAGGCGAAGGTCGCGCCGCCGAAGGTCGAGGGCAGCTTGACCGGCACCGTCGAGATCGACGGCAAGCCGCTGACCGGTGCGTTTGGCCTCGTCACGCTCGAGCCCGCGAGCGGCAAGTGGCCGGCGCGCACGCCGAAGAAGCGCACGATCGAGCAGCGCGGCCGCGAGTTCCTGCCGCACATCATGGCGATTCCGGTCGGCTCGACGGTTGCGTTCCCCAACTTCGACACCGTCTTTCACAACGTGTTCTCGACGTCGCCGCTCGCCGCGTTCGATCTCGGCATCTACAAGCAGGGCGAAGCGCGCGAGTACACGTTCCAGAAGGAAGGCATCGTCCGCCTCGGCTGCAACCTGCACGCGAACATGAGCGCGTACATCGCAGTCGTCGCCGCGCCCGCGTATGTCGTCACCGATGATCACGGCGCGTTCGCGTTCAAGCATCTCGCGCCGGGCAAGTACAAGCTCAAGGCGTGGAGCGAGCGCTCCAAGGCGCCGATCGAGCAAGAGGTCACGGTGAAGGTCGGTGCGAACACGGTGCAGGTCGGCGTCGCGGCCGATGCGCCCGCGGGCGCGCCGCCCGACAAGTTCGGAGGCAAGCGTGGCTAGAGGCGCGCTGGTCGCGCTCGGTGCCGTGCTGCTCCTCGGCGGCGCGGGTGCGATCGGCTACGCGGTCACGCGCGAGGCGACCGGCGGCATGACGCCGCAGGCGACAACCGCGATGACGACCGCGGTCAACCTGCTCGACGGCGACATCAAGGCCGCGCGCGCGACGGTGAAAGAGAAGGCGGCCACGCTCGCGGGCCTGTTGCCCGTGCGCGCCGCCGTGCAGACCGACAAGGCGACCGCGGAGCAGGACTTGCAGACGGGCGAATTGAAGTTCGATCCGCGTCCCGGCGAGGTGATCGAGCTCGGCTACACGCCCGCCGCCGGCGGCGATCCGGTCACGCTCCTGATCCAGCCGAACGGCGCGATGCACGGCTCGCACGCCGGCTCGCCCGGCAGCTACGCGGAGCTGATGGGCAGCTCGCTCGCGATCACCGAGGTCGCGGCGGTCGAGCCCGCATCGCCGAAGGACAGCAAGGGCCCGGGCTACGTCATGGTCAGCCGCCCGCTCGATCTCAAGCCCGAGGTCGACAAGCTCGTCGCCGCCGGCCTCACCGGCAAGTTTCAGATCGGCGCCGCATCGGTGCCGGTCGGGCAGATGCCGACGGGCGCGATGGTCCACGAGGAGACGCTGCCGTCGCAGCCCGACGTCAAGCTCGTCGTCGCGGTGCCGCCGACCGTCAAGAACATGCCGATGGGTGCGCTCGCCGGCGGAGGCGCCGGTGCGCTCGTCGGCCTGATCCTGATCGTCGCCGGCGCGATCGGCGGCAAGAAGCAAGACGCTGCGCCCGCGCCGTCGCCGTCGTCGGCGCTCGGCACCGCGCAGACCCAGATCTCGCAGGCGGGCTTCGGCGCGGGCACGCCGTCGCCGGTCGGCACGAGCGGATCCACATCGGTCGGCCCCAACCAGCTCGGCGCCGGCGCGATGGTCGGTCGCTGGGAGATCATCAAGCGCCTCGGCTCCGGCGGCATGGCGGATGTCTATCTCGCACGCAGCAAGGGCGAGGCTGGCTTCGAGAAGCTCGTCGCGATCAAGGTCATGCATCCGCACCTCGCGCGCAACGAGCGCGCCGTCGAGCACTTCCTCGACGAGGCCCGCCTCGCCGCACGCATCTCGCACCCCAACGTCGTCCAGATCCAGGACCTCGGCAAGATCGGCAACGACTACGTGATCGTGATGGAGTACGTCGAGGGCGTCGACCTCGAGCGCCTGCTCGCGAGCGCGCGCATCGCCGGCCGTCAGGTCCCGCTCGATGTCGGGCTCGCGATCATGTGCCGCATCTGTGACGGCCTCAACGCCGCGCACAAGGCGCAGGCGCCCGACGGCACGCCGCTCAACGTGATCCATCGCGACGTCAAGTCCGCCAACGTGCTCGTCTCCAAGCAAGGCGGCGTCAAGGTCGTCGACTTCGGCATCGCGAAGGCCGCGAGCCAGTCGCACATGACGGTCGCGGGCGAGACCAAGGGCACGCCGTCGATGATGGCGCCCGAGCAGCGCGTCGGCGAGCAGGTCGACGTGCGCGCCGATGTCTACGCGGTCGCCGCCGTCGGCTACGAGGTCCTCACCGGTCACGGCGTCAACCTCGATCTCGCCGCGCTCGCGCATCTCGGCGTCGAGAACTGGCCGCACCTTCCGCCGCCGACCTCGCTGCGCCCGCAGCTGCCGCCCGAGCTCGATCAGATCCTGCTGGGCGCGATGGCGTTCGAGCGCGATCGCCGCCCCGCCGACTGCGCGGTGTTCGAAGCTACGCTCGAGCAGGTCATGAAGAAGAACGGCCTCGCCGCCACGGACAAGGACATCGCGCGCTGGGTGCAAGCCGAGCTCGCGCAGCTCCAGCCGCTCGCGCCCGCCACCGACGCGACCGTCTCGCCATCGATCACCTGAGTCCCCCGATGATCGCGGCCTGGCTATTCGAGCTACTGCGTCGTGAGAGCGACTGGCGCGCCGCTCTCCCGCGCATCGCATCGCAGATCAGCGAGCTCCCCGAGGATCGCATCCGCGCCGCGCGCGACCTCGGCGCCGCGTTCGAGCACGTCGAGCCCGATCGACGCCGCGCGATCGGCGCCTACCAGCTCGCCGGCGCCGGCCGCGACAACGGCCGCAGCCGCGCCCTCGCCACCGAGCTCGGCTGGTGGGCCGCCGTCGCCCGCATCGCGCACGTCGAGCTGCAAGCGACCGGCGATCTCCAGGCCCTCCTCGTCACCTGCCGCGCGCTGATCAACCAGGGCAACACCGAGCTCGCGCGCCGGATCTTCGCCGACGCCCACCTCGCCGACGTCAAGGGCGACGCCGCCCTCGCGACCTTGCGCGCCGAGCTCGCCGGCAACACCGCCGACTGGCCGCGCTGGCTCCAGTACGCCCGCACGCTCACCGGCCGCGCCGCCGCCGACGTCTTCGTCTGGACCGCGCGCCTCGCCCGCGCCGACGGCCGCCCCGACTGGACGAGCCACCTCGAGTCCGCGCTCGCCGCCGATCCACGGCACGCGCTCGCGGGCGCGATGCTCACCGACCACGCGTTCACCAGCGGCGATCGCAAGGCGATCTTCGACGTGATGAAGCTGCGCCTCGTCAACGCCGACACCGCGACCACCTGCGATGTCATGCGCGACATCGCGACCCGCGTCAGCCTCACGACCTCCGGCCACGGCGGCCTCGCACGCCGCCTGCTCCGCGGCGCGCTCGACCGCGCGTACGACAGCGGCCTCTCCGAGATCCCCGGCCACCTCGCGATGTGGGCCCTCCTCGACGCCGCCGCCGCGCAGGACGGCCGCCGCACCGAGCAGCTCGCCCTGATCATGCGCGCGCTCGAGACGCCGCTCCCCGATCACGACCGCGTCTGGCTCGCCGCACTGGGAGCCGCGATCTGCGTCGAGGCGGGCGACTCCACCGCCGCGCGCGCGTACGCCGCCGTCGTCGCCGAGCACGCGCCATCGCATCCGACGGTGCTCGCGCTCCTCGTCGAGACGCGCGCGACCACGTCCGACCCCGCGCTCGCGCACGACCTCGACCTGCTGCAGCTCGACGCCGCCACCGTCCGCCCGGTCGGCGAGGTCGCGCCGCTCGACGAGCTCGAGCTCGCGCCGATGTCTGCGCACACGCGCGCCGCCAGCTACGTCGCGCACGGCGCCGTGCACAGCGACCCGCGCTTCGTGGACCTCAGCGTCCCCGCGCTCGACGACCCGGAGCCCGCGCCCGAAGCTGCGCGTGCCGCGCCGCCGAAGCCGCCGCCGGCGACGAGGGCCGCGGCCGAACCCGCCGCGCCGACGGCGTCCGCGAAGCCCGC
>JAFAOG010000415.1 GCA_019237945.1 Deltaproteobacteria bacterium
CGACTACTTCGATCTCGATGGCACGCCGTCGCTCGATCCGCGGCTCTCGGTCGTCGAGCACCTGCAAGGCGCGACGCTGACGGAGTCGCTCGGCATGTATCACGAGTCGCCGCTGATCACGGATCTCGATCCGATCTTCATGCGTGACTCGCTGCCGGCGCCGCAGTCGACGCAGGCCGCGGTCGCCGCCGAGACCGACTTCTTCGGCCTGTTCGAGGGGCGCGCGACCGCCTACTACCAGCAGCAGGACTCGCTGCCCGTCGACGTGATCACCGGCGCCACGCCGATCTCCGCGAACGGCGGCGAGGAGGCCGGCGGCCTGTTCGGCATCGCGCGCGAGCTCGTCGACGCGCAGTTCGGCAGCTACTCGTATCGTCAGGACGTCGGCAAGGGCTACGCCTACGGCCTCGAGCTGATGGCGCGGCGCGAGGTCGGCGTGTTCACCGGCTGGATCGCGTACACGTACAGCCGCGCGTACCGCACGCGCGATCCGCGCATCGATCCCGTCGAGTATCCGTGGGTGCTCGATCAGCCGCACGTGCTGACGCTCGTCGGCACGCGCCCGATCTCCGCGCACTGGCGACTGGGCGGCCGGCTGCGCCTCGCGAGCGGCAACCCGATCACGCCGGTCGCGGGCAGCTACTACGACATCGCGTCGCACAAGTGGATCGCGATCGACGGCGCCGTGATGTCGGAGCGCCTGCCGGCATTCGCGCAGCTCGACCTGCGCCTCGATCGCACGTGGCGACACTGGGACCTCTACTTCGACATCCAGAACATCACGAACAACGAGAACGTCGAGGGCGTCAATTACGGCGCCGATTACCGCACGCGCACGTATACGACCGGCCTACCGCTCCTGCCGTCGATCGGCGTGATCTATCGGTCGCAGTAGCAGGCTCGGACCCTGAGGTAACGCGAAGTTCGCGAAGCCGCTAAGCGCAGAGAAGCCGGAGTCAGAACGCCGCGGCGTCGACGCCGAGGTCGGATGCGAGCTCGAGCACGCAGACCACGCATGCACGTGCAAGGGACTGCCGCTCCTCGTCGCTCACGTTTTTCAGGCGGGTGAACGCATGGAACGTCTCCCAGCATGCGTGTCTGGCCGCGTCCGACAGCATGTCGAGCTTGTCCGCGCCTCGCAGCGGTGCAGCGTCCCGCCTGCGCAGCTCCTCGCATACAGCCGCGAGCACATCCGGCTGGCTCGTCGGAAACGCGGCGATGGCGCGAATGCAGACCTCGAGCTGCTCGTCGATCGATAGCGCCGTTAGTCGAGCGAGCTGCTCATCGGCCACCACGTAGAACTCTCGCGCTCGCCGCAACACCGCAGCGACGAAGGGCGCAGGCGGCAAGTAGCGATGCTGTGCGACGTAGTGCGCAACCAGCGTCGGCGCTGCATACCACTGACCCTCCGCCCCGCGGACGCGCACCTCGCCGTTCCCGAGGCGAACCTGCCGTCCATCGAGCGCCATCGACGTCACGACGAAGCTGCCGAGGGAAGGGCACAGATCGCAGCCGTGATACCCGCGCTTGCTACGCGCCGGGCGCGTCGCGCATAGCAGCAGGGCATCGACGAGGCCCCCAGGCGCGTCGCCGCGTTCGAAGTCGCGGTTCCGCTCGAGCCATCCCACGTTCAGATCGCCAGCGTCGTCGACCGTCGTACGGCCGTAGGCGTAGCGCGTGAGGTCGGCGAAGTAAGCCATCGTTCGCGACGAGATTCGCAAGGCGCTCGCGCTACCACTGGCGGTGCGGGGGGCAACGCGGCGCCTGCCGTGCCCAGGTGGCCGGTGCCCAGTCTCGGCCGTACTAAGCTGGCCGCGCTGCGATCGCATGCGCAAGCCGGTTGTCAGACCCATATGAAACAGTGCCAAAATCATGAGGCGCGGATCTCGCAAGCGGCACGTTCAACTCTCGTTGGATCAGGCGCGGAGGCCGGACGGGCAGCATGGCGGCTGGCGCCCGGGCGCCGGTCGGCCGGCGAAGCCGGGCGCCGTCTCGCACGCGACGCGCGCGAACCAGCCGGGGCGGTTCCCGCAGCACGTCACGCTGCGCATCCAGGAAGGCGTGCCGTCGCTGGCGCGCGAAGGCCTGATGAAGATCATCCGCGGCGTCGTGCGCGGCTCCCACAAGGATGCGAGCGGCGGCCGGCTCGACGCGCAGCGCCTGGCGGCAGACGCGCGCGATCTCGCGTCCGCGGGCGGCTTCCGCATCGTCGAGTTCAACGTGCTCGGCAACCACCTCCACCTGCTCGTCGAGGCTGCGAACAAAGACGTGCTGGCGCGCGGGGTACAGGGCTTCTGCGTGAGCGCCGCGCGGCGCTTGAATTCGGCACTGATGCGCAAGGGCAAGCTGTTCGCACACCGCTATCACGCGCGCGCACTCAAGACACCGCGTGAGGCGCGCAACGTGCTCGCGTACGTGCTGCTGAACCGCAAGCATCACGACGCGGAGAAGCGCTACGGCCGGTTCTGGATCGACCCGTGCTCGAGCGCCGCCTGGTCGGGCGCGTGGGCGGAGCGCGTGCGCACGGACGACGTGTGGAAGCGCGAGCTGGTCGCTCAGCCATGGCCGACGGCGCCGCCGGCGACGTGGCTGCTCGCGACCGGATGGAAGCGACACGGGCTGCTGCGCTTCGACGAGCGACCGGGCTAGCGATCGCGAGGCGCGGCGAATCCGCTAAGCCGGCGAAGGACTTCGAGAGCGTTGGAGCCAGTGGGCGAGGCGAACTGGCGCTTCGCCAGTACGCCGAGCCGCCGTCTGGGCTCTGGGCTGCGACTTCTCTGCCCTTCGCGGGCTTCGCGACCTTCGCGTTACTCTGCCTCCGGGGCCGGGCAGGCGGCGAGCTCAGTAGCCGTGCATGCCCTGCGCGTACGCAGGCTGCGGCACCCACAGCGGATCGACGAACGCCTGCGCGAGCACGACGGTGATGTTGTCGGTGCCGCCGTTGTTGTTCGCGGCGCGGATCAGGTTCTCGGCGACGACCTCGAGCGCCTCGCCGCTGGTCATGATCTCGCGGATCATCCAGTCGTCGACGAGGTCCGACAGGCCGTCGCAGCACAGCAGGAACACGTCGTTGTGCTCCGGCATCATCTGGTTGTGCTCGATCTCGACCGATGCATCGAGGCCGACCGCGCGGATGATCACGTTGCTGGTCGCGGGGCCGAGCGTGCCGATCAGGTCGGGGCGATCCTGGTAGAGGTTGCGCAGTGAGTGGTCGCGCGTCAGCTGCTGCAGCATGCCGTTGCGCAGCAAGTACGCGCGCGAGTCGCCGCAGTGACAGATGTGGACGAGGTTCTCCTCGAAGCGCAGGCCGACCGCGGTCGTGCCCATGCCGTGGCACGCCGGATCGCTCAGCGAGCGCTGGAACACCGCCGCGTTCGCCGCCTTCATCGCCGCGACGAGCGGATCCTGGCCGGGCGCCGGCGGCGGGTCGCCGGTCTTGAGTGCGTGGACGATCGTGCGGATCGCGATGTCGCTCGCGACCTGGCCCGACGCGTGACCGCCCATGCCGTCGCACACGACGTACACGCCGAGGAAGTCGTCGTAGTACATCGCGTCTTCGTTCTGCGTGCGCTGCGCGCCGACGTCGGTGCGGCCGACCGCGCGGAGCAGGAAGCGCTCGACGGGAATCTGGCGCGGCTCGTTCATTCGCGCACTCTCCGGTTGCGCAGCTCGGGCAGGTACTCGGTCCACGGCCGCCGGCATTGCGCGCGCACGCCGTCGAGCAGCGCGACGCTCTCGATCACCGGCGATGCGCCGAGCTCGGGCAGCTTCCAGCTCGTCGCCATCGCGGTCTGCACCTCGGCGACGATGTCGAGCCGCTGCTCGGCGGCGATGTCGACGATCTCGAACGTCTTGT
>JAFAOG010000015.1 GCA_019237945.1 Deltaproteobacteria bacterium
GCACGCGCACGCCCTCGACGTCGAGCGCGAGCACGCGCTCCGGCGTGATCGGCGGCGGGAGCGAGATCCACTGCCGCGTCACCGCGTGGCGATCCTTCATGCCGGCGACGCCGACATCGCGCTCGCCGACGCCGAGCGCCCGCGCGATCCGCTGCACCGCTTGCGCGGTGTTCAGGCCGCGCTTCTCGATCCGCGCGAACACGTGATCGCCGGTGCCGCTCGGCGGATACGCAGGAACTTCGTCGACGACGAAGTCTTCGGCCTGCGCGCGCAGCACGCCACAGGTGCCCGGCAGGTCGGCGGTCAGATGCGGCAGCTCCACGCGCCCGTGGTGTAGCATCGCGGCATGCGAGCGCGCCTGCTGTGTGTCGCGATCCTGACGGCGTGCCACTCCGCGCACCCGACCACGCCTCATCGCGGGATCGAGGCCGCCGCGCTGCCGTTCCACGTGCTCGATCGCACGGGTCACCAGCTCGACGAGAAGGCGTTCTGGGACCAGCTCGGCGCGCAGCGCGCGGTGTGCGTCGGCGAGGAGCACAACAACCCGCATCACCACTGGGTGCAGCTCGCCGTCGTGCAGCACCTCGCACCGCACTGGCCCGTGCTCGCGCTCGGCATGGAGATGGTGCAGCGGCCGTTCCAGGGCGTGCTCGATGACTTCGCGGCCCACAAGATCGACGACGCCGCCATGCGAGCGCGCGTCGGCTGGGAAGATCGCTGGGGCTACGACTACAACTTCTACGGCCCGACGATCCACGCCGCGCTCGGCGCCCACGCGAGCCTGCTCGCGCTCAACGCCGCCAAGGAGCTCACCAAGCAGGTCGTCCACCACGGCCTCGAGTCGCTGTCGCCCGACCAGAAGGCCCAGGTCCCGCAGCTCGACCTCGACGACAAGGCGCACCGCGCGTGGTTCGACGCGCTGATGGAAGACATGGGCGGCAGCGAAGCGCACGCGCACACGCCGGCCGCCAACGATCCGAAGCCCGCGCCGCAGCACACCGAGGGCGAGGCGCCCGAGATGCCGTCGGCCGATCGCATCTACACCGTGCAGGTGATCTGGGACGAGACGATGGCCGACACCGCCGCGACCTGGCTCAAGGCCCACGCCGACGGCCACCTCGTGATCCTCGCCGGCGGCGGCCACTGCCACGACTCCGCGATCGTCAACCGGATCAAGCGCCGCGGCATCGACAAGGTCGTCTCGATTCGCTCGGTGATCGATGACAAGGAAGGCTCGGTCGCCGAGGCGCTCGCCAAGCCGATGAACGACTACATCGTCGTGCTCGAGATGCCGCCAGGGATCGAAGAAGAGAAGAAGTCGGATTAACGCGAAAACACGAAAACGCGAAAAAGAGGATCTCTTCTTCGGAGCCAGTGGGCGAGGCGAACTGGCGCTTCGCCAGTACGCCGAGCCGCCGTCTGGGCTTCTGGCTTTTCCGGTCCGGAACTTCGCGTTTTCGCGGCTTCGCGTTAATCCGGTTCCGGATCAACGCGGCGGCAGCGCGGAGCCGGGCTGCGGGCCGTTCTGGTCGTTCGCCATGCGGATGTAGAGCTGTGCGGACTTGTTCGACGGATCGATCTTCAGGACTTCTTGCCACTCGGCGATCGCGTGCTCCTTGCGGCCGAGCGAGTACATCGTCACGCCGAGGTGAATGCGCGCGGGGACGAAGTCGGGCTTGAGCTTCTTCGCGTGCTCGAACTCGGCGACGGCCGCGTGGAACATGCCCATGTCGCGATAGACGTTGCCGAGCTTGACGCGCAGGTCGGCGAAGTCGGGGCACAGGTCGAGCGCCTTGGAGTACTCGCGGACCGCCTCGTCGAACATCGCGAGCCCGGCGTACGCGGCGCCGAGGTCGGCATGCATGTTGGCGAGCTTGCCGCGCGCATAGCGATCGAGGGCGTTGGGCTGGCCGACGCTGGCGCTGACCGCGTTCGTGTAGACCTCGCGCGCGCGGTCGTACTTGCCGCGGTCGTTGTACGTGACGGAGAGGTTGAGCGCGGCCTCGGTGTAGCGCGGGTTGAGGCGCAGCGCGTTCTCGAACGCTTCCTCGGCGTCGGAGAAGCGGCCCTGCGCGTGATAGATGACGCCGAGCATGTTGTAGAGGTCGGGGAACGACGGGCGCGCGCTCGCGGCCTCGGCGAGGTAGGGCTCGGCGCGCTCGTACTCGCCGGCGCGGTAGTGCTCGCGCCCGAGCGCGATCAGCTCCTCGACCTTGCTCATTACCCGCTCTCCCTGTCGCTTCGCTCCAGGTCCGTCATCCACCACCGAGCTTACACTCAGTGC
The DNA here is from genome assembly GCA_019237945.1 of Deltaproteobacteria bacterium. Classification (GTDB taxonomy): domain Bacteria; phylum Myxococcota_A; class Polyangia; order Haliangiales; family Haliangiaceae; genus JABFXX01. Next base: position 2,285 of record JAFAOG010000015.1, read on the forward strand.
AAGCTGGTGAGCGCACTGCGCGCGTCGCCGGCGCGATCGCTCTTCGGATACTTCGCGACGAGCTCTTGCCACGTCAGCTTCGCGCGATCCGGCATGTCGACGGCGACGTACGCGCGGCCGAGCAGCCACAGCGCTTCTTCGTCGTAGCCGACGCCGCGGTAACGCTCGAGCAGCCGGCGCAGCCGGAGCACCGTGCCCATGGGCTTGTTGCGCTGCCAGTAGTAGCGGGCGACGTACCACTCGTGATCGGCGAGCCGCTTGCCGACCTTGACGAGGATCTCCTTCGCCTTGTCGCGGTAGGGCGAGTCGGGGAACTTGTCGAGGAAGCTCTTGAGCTCGTTCGCCGCGTCTTCCGTCGACGACTGGTCCTTCTCGTACGACGGCGGGAACATCCAGAAGTCCGTCGGGAGCTGCTTGTAGTAGGCCTCGCCGATGCGATAGCTGGCGTAGCCGTTCGCGACCATCTCGTGGGTCGGGTGGAACTTGATGAACAGCCGGTAGGCGTCGATCGCCTCGAGGTACTGCTCGGCGCCGAACTCGGCATCGGCGAGCCGGAGCTCGGCGAGCACGGCGTACTTCGAGTACGGGAACCGCGACTTGATGAAGCCGAAGTACTTCGAGGCGGCGATCCAGTCCTGCCGCTCGAGCTCCTTCATGCCCTTCTCGTAGTTCTTTTGGGCCGAGACCGAGTAATCGACCGACGCCGCGCCGTTCTTGCCGCCACATGACGCGGCCGCGAGGGCCACGACAAGGACAAAGATCGCGCGGGTCACGAGGGCCTCATAGCACAGACCTTCCATCTCCGGGATGGGTTGCCTATAAGAAGGTATGCGACTTGCCTTGGTATTCGCGCTGGTTGGGTGTGGCAGCAGCGGTCATCAGATCGCGATCGGGCCGGCCCCGGGGAAGACGACCGAGGCGGTGCTCGCGGGCCCCTTGTGCGCGGGCGATCACTGCAAGTGCCGCACGGGCGCGGAGGACGCGGGGTTCCCGACCGACGGCACGAAGCGGTTCGAGATCCGGCTCAAGAGCGCGCAGGCGCTGTGGGCGACGGTGCGCGGCAACAAGCTGTTCAAGAACGCCGAGGCGCCCGAGACGTGCTTCTACGTCGACCTGCCGGCGGGTGATTCGCCGGTCGAGCTGCGCGCCAGCGATCCGAACGGCGTGTCGGCGGAGTGGATGATCAGCGAGCTCGGGACGCAGACGAAGAGCTGGTACGACACGTTTCGCTTCGAGTGCGGAAACCCGGGCGTGTGCAGCTTCGAGGAGATCGACGCGAAGAAGGCCGAGTACGCGGGCTACAAGCGCGGCTTGCGCGACGCGTGCGGCTCGACGCGGCTCAAGGGCGTGTCGTGGGACACCGGCAAGGCGCCCGACAACATGCATCCGAGCGAGCTGCTCGTGCGGCTGACGCTGAACGTCTACAAGTTCGCGCCCGACAAGCCGCACGGCGATGACTGCGGCAAGGGCAAGACCGAGTGATGCGGCACCTGATCGCCATCGCGCTCGTGCTCGCCGCGTGCGACGAGAAAAAACCGGCGCCGCCGCCTCCGCCTCCGCCTCCGCAGCAGGCGCCGCTGCACAACGCCGAGCCGAGCGCACCGGTCACATCCACGGCGCCGTCGACAGGCCCCGAGCACGCCGATGCGGCCGAGGTCACCGGCGTCGGCAGCGGCAGCGCGGGCGCCGCGTGCACGAGCGTGCGCGACTGCAAGCTCGCACCCGAGGACAGCGACTGCATGTACGCGTGCAGCAATGGCGTGTGTCAGCTGCGCGGCACGACGCGCACGGCGGGCGCCGGCCCGTGCTACGGCGAGATCCTCGCGCAGGCGGTCGTGCGCCAGCAGGCCGACACCGCCGCGCCGGTCTATCTGCTGTGCGACGCGTACGCCGACCTCTACTGCAACCGCACGTCGCACACGTGCGATGCCGTCAAGAAGCGCGGCGCCGCGTGCACGACGCAGAGCGAGTGCGGGCTCGATGGCACGTGCGTCGGTGGCAAGTGCGCGGCCGTGCCGCGGACCGGCGAGGCGTGTGAGCCCGGCGTCACCTCGTGCGGGCGCGACGGGTTCTGCGATCCGCAGGGCAAGCGGTGCGAGCCGCGCCACGACAACGGCCAGCCCTGCGACAACCTCGGCGAGCAGTGCAAGTCCGCGTTCTGCGGGGTCGGCGACGCCGCGAACAACCACGTCTGCATGCCGGCGCCGCCGCAGCAGCACTGTCCCGGCGTCCCCTGAGAACGGCCTGCCACGGGACGCCCGTGGCGTGCTACCCAACGGGGCGATGTTCGAGTACCCCGACGCGTACGATGTGATCGTCGTCGGAGCCGGCCATGCCGGCTGCGAGGCGTCGCTGGCCGCGGCGCGCATGGGGATGCGCGTGCTCGTGCTGACCGGGTCGCTCGACATGGTCGCGCAGATGTCGTGCAACCCGGCGATCGGCGGCGTCGCGAAGGGACATCTGGTCAAGGAGCTCGACGCGCTCGGCGGCGAAATGGCGAGCGTGACCGACGAGACCGGCATCCAGTTCCGCCGGCTCAACGCGAGCAAGGGCCCGGCCGTGCGGTCGACGCGCGCGCAGGCCGACAAGCGCCGCTACCGCGACACGATGCGCATGCGGCTCGAGAATCAGCCGGGACTGGCGCTGCGGCAGGGCGAGGCGGCGAAGCTGCTCGTCGACGAGGGCGTGATCCGCGGCGTCACGACGACGATGGGCATCACGTATCGCGCGCGCGCCGTGATCCTGACGACCGGCACGTTCCTGCGCGGTGCGATCTTCGTCGGCGAGGCGCGCGCAGCGGGCGGTCGGGCGGGCGAGGCGCCGGCGATGGGCCTTTCCGCGTCGCTCGCCGAGCACGGGTTTCCGCTCGCGCGTCTCAAGACGGGCACGCCGTGCCGCATCGATGCCAAGACGATCGACATCGCGGGCCTCGAGGTGCAGCCCGGCGACGATCCGCCGCCGATGTTCCGGTGGGCGGGCCGCGACAAGCCGGCGCTGCCGCAGGTGACGTGCTGGGTCACGTACACGAACGACAAGACGCACGCGATCATCCGCGACGGCCTGCCGCGGTCGCCGCTCTATCGCAAGGAGATCGAGGGAACCGGCCCGCGGTACTGCCCGTCGATCGAGGACAAGATCGTCCGCTTTGCGGACAAGGACCGCCACCAGATCTATCTCGAGCCCGAGGGCATCGACTCGGCGGAGATCTATCCGAACGGCATCTCGACGTCGCTGCCGTTCGACATCCAGCTCGCGTTCATCCGCACGATCCCCGGGCTCGAGCGCGCGGAGATGACGCGCCCGGGCTACGCGGTCGAGTACGACTTCATCGATCCGCGCGAGGTGCAAGCGACGCTCGAGACGCGGCGCGTGCGCGGGCTCTACTTCGCCGGCCAGATCAACGGCACGAGCGGCTACGAGGAGGCGGCGGTCCAGGGATTCATCGCCGGTGCGAACGCCGCGCTCGCCCTGAGCGGCCGCGATCCGCTCGTGCTGCGTCGCGATCAGGCGTACATCGGCGTGCTCGTCGACGATCTGACGACGCGCGGCACCAAGGAGCCGTACCGCATGCTGACGTCGCGCGCGGAGTTCCGGCTGCTGCTGCGCGAGGACAACGCGGTCGATCGCCTGATGCCGCTCGGCCGCACGCTCGGACTCGTCGACGACGATCGCTGGCGCGTCTTCGAGGCGTGGCAGCGCGAGCTCGCCGCCGCGCACGATCGCAGCGAGCGCGCGAGCGTCACCGGCACGCCGGCCGTTAACGCCGTGCTCGCCCGCCATGGCACCGCGCCGATCGAAGGGCGCCGCGTCACGCTCGCCGAGCTGCACCGCCGGCCCGAGCTCGACTGGCGCGCCGTCGAGGAGGTCGCCGCCGCCGCGGGTCTCGTCCCCGCCGAGCACGCGCCGGCCGTGATGGAGCGCGTGTCGATCGAGCTCGTGTACGCCGGCTACCTGCGGCGCCAGGAGGCCGACGCGGAGCGGCTGCAGAAGGCCGATGCCGTCCGGGTTCCGGACGAGCTCGACTTCCGCTCGATCCCGGGGCTGTCGCGCGAGGTCGTCGAGAAGCTCGAGCAGGTGCGGCCGCGCAGCGTCGGGCAGGCATCGCGGATCAGCGGCATCACGCCGGCTGCGGTCGCGATCCTGCTCACGCACATCAGCCTGCGGCGCCGAGCCCAGGCGACCGACGCCTGATCGCCTGCACAGGCGCTGAAGCGAGCCCAAGGGATCGCCCGGCCCGTCGAGTCTGCGAGATGGGCCGGATCCTTAGGGCGAGCGAATCCCCATGGGATTAGCCGCTTCAACCCGAAACGCAGCTGATGTAGGGTGACGCACCCTTATGAAGCTTCTGGTTGGTACGGGTCTCGTGTGCATGGCGGGTGCGGCGTCGGCGGGTGGCTTGCTCCTCCCCGGCGCAGGCGCGATCTCGACCGCGCGCGCTGGTGCCGGCGCCGCGTCGTCGAACGACGGCGAAGCGATCGCGCTCAACCCCGCGGGCCTCGCGTCGGCGGGCGAGGGCACGTTCGTCCAGCTCGGCATCTCGGCGATCGATTACTGGATGTCGTTCAAGCGCAACGGCACCTACGACTACATCCCGAACGATGCGCGCCCGTACGAGGGCCAGAGCTATCCGGGCATCCAGAACAACGCGAAGCCGCCGCTCGGCATCGGGCCGGTGCAGCCGGTGCCGCTGATCGCGGTCGTCTCTGACCTCGGCGGCAAGGTGCCCGGCCTCCACGGCGCCTTCGGCCTGTACGCGCCGAATGCGTACCCGTTCCGCAACATGAACACGGTGAACGGCCAGCCGTTCTTCATCCCGAACAGCGCGGGCGGCTTCGACTTCCCGACGACGTACGAAGGCCCGCCGCCGTCGAGTCGATACGACATCATCGAGCAGGAAGCCGCGATCATCCTGCCGGGCATCGCGGCCGGCTATCGCATCAACGACAAGGTCGACGTCGGCGCGCGCTTCTCCGCCGGCATCGCGACCCTCAAGTCGACGGTCGCCGTGTGGGGCCTGCCGAACAACTTCCCCGAGGACGTCAAGCAGGACGGCCTGTTCACGCTCGACGCGAAGGGCTTCGTCTACAACTGGCAGCTCGGCACGACGTTCCACGCGACGCCGGTGATCGACATCGCCGCGACGTACACGGCGCCGATCTACATCCACGCCAAGGGCGACGCGACGACGACGAACGGTCCGGCCGTCACGCTCAACGGCGCGCCCGTCGCGATCAATCCGCCGCAGGACGCCGCCGCGCGCTGCGACAAGGGCGGCACCGCGGCCAAGCTCAAGGGCTGCGTCGACGTCGAGATCCCGATGCACGCCGAGGTCGCCGGTCGCTACAAGATCAACGATGCGAACGGCAAGCTGAAGGGCGACGTCGAGCTGCAGCTCGGCTGGGAGCACTGGGCCGCGACGTGTGACTACACGAAAGATCCGACGTGCCTCGATCCGAGCGCGTACCACGTGACGATCGACGCGGTCGTCGGCACGACGACGAACCCCGACGGCCTCCCGGTCAAGGACCAGCTGATCCAGCACGGCTTCCAAGACACGTACTCGGCGCGCCTCGGCGGCAGCTGGATCTTCCCGGCCGGTGAGAACGCGGTCGTCGCGCGCGCGGGTGTCGGCTACGACACGGCGGCGGCGAAGAAGTACTGGGAGCGCGCGGATGTCGACGGCGCGGCGCGCACGATGATCGCGGGCGGCGCGTCGTACAAGATGAACCAGCTTTCGCTCGACGCCGGCTTCGGCGTGATCCTCGAAGGCACGCGTACCGATCCGCGTACGTGCAACCCGACGGCGGGCGCGGGCATCGGCTGCACGGGCACCGGAGTCGAGGGCACCGTCGAGGGCTGGCGCCTGCCGGGCGATGCGGGCCGGCCGGTGCGCTCGGGTCCCGATCCGACGAACCCGATCGTCGTGCCGGGCGTGCAGACGGAAAACCCTGTCAACGAGGGCACTTTCAAGTCGCACTACCTGTTCTTCCTTTTGGGTGCCTCGTATCACTTCTGATGCCATGATGGCGGCATGTCGAAGGCGCTGGTGAAGAGCAGTGGCAGTGAGGGCAGTGGCGTCGTGCCGGCCGTCGCGAGCTTCTTCGTTCCCGGCGTCGGTCAGCTGATCAACGGCGAGACCGATAAGGCGATCGGCGTGTTCGTTGTCTCGGTCGCGACCGCGGCCGCGTTCCTCGGCGGCCTGCCGCTGATCGGCGGCATCCTGGGCATCGTTCACGCCGGCACGCACATCTACGCGGTCGGCGACGCGTATATCCAGGGCAAGAAAAAGCGCTAGTCTTTGCCGGATGTCCATGACGTCCGGCGACGAGCAGTTCGATCAGTTTCGCGGAACCGCCACTTACATCGCGTCCGAGGAGCTGAAGCACGCGGTCAACGTCGCGGTCGCGCTTGGTCGCCCGCTGCTCGTCCGCGGCGAGCCCGGCACGGGCAAGACACTACTCGCCGAGAACCTCGCGGCCGCGCTCGGCATGCCGCTGCTGCGCTGGCACGTCAAGTCGACGACGAAGGCCAAGGACGGCCTCTACGTCTACGACACCGTGCAGCGCCTCCACGACTCGCGCTTCGGCGGCGACGTCGGCGACATCGCGAAGTACATCAAGCTCGGCCCGCTGGGCGAGGCGCTCGCGGCGCCGTCGCGCGTCGTCCTCTTGATCGACGAGATCGACAAGGCCGACATCGAGTTCCCGAACGACCTGCTGCTCGAGCTCGACGCGATGCGCTTCCGCATCGACGAGACCGGCCGCGAGATCAGCGCGAAGGAGCGCCCGGTCGTCGTGATCACGTCGAACAACGAGAAGGAGCTGCCCGACGCGTTCCTGCGCCGCTGCGTGTTCCACTACATCCAGTTCCCCGATCGCGAGCTGATGACGCAGATCGTCCGCGTCCATCACCCCGACATCACCGACCGCGTGCTCGACAACGCGCTCGAGACGTTCTTCTCGCTGCGCTCGACGCCGAAGCTCCGCAAGAAGCCGTCGACCTCCGAGCTGATCGACTGGATCTGCGCGCTCAAGAAGGCGGGCGTCGACCTCTCCAAGGTCGGTCACGGCATCCCGTTCCTCGGGACACTCTTGAAGACCGAGGCGGACGTCGAGCTCGTCGGCAAGCGAGCGAAGGCCTGACTTGCTGATCGATTTTCTGTTCGAGCTGCGCGCCCGGAAGCTTCCGGTGTCGACGCACGAGTGGATGGCGCTGATGGAGGCGATGGCGCTCGGCCTGCACGAATCGTCGCTCGACGGCTTCTATCACCTGTGCCGCACGCTGTGCGTCAAGGACATCGCGCTCTATGACGCCTACGACGAGGCCTTCCTCGCGTACTTCAAGGACGTCCACACCGACGCGCTCGAGCTGACCAAGCAGCTTCAGGACTGGCTCGCGAACCCGCGCGCGCTCGAAGGCCTGACCCAGGAGCAGCGCGATGCGCTCAAGGCTCTCGATCTCGAGCGCCTGCGCGAGCTGTTCGAGCAGCGCCTGCGCGAGCAGAAGGAACGCCACGACGGCGGCAACCGCTGGATCGGTACCGGCGGCACCTCGCCGTTCGGCACCGGCGGCAACAACCCGACCGGCATGCGCCTCGGCGGCGGTGGCGGTCGCTCCGCGATGGCGGTCGCCGACGAGCGCCGCTTCAAGGAGTACCGCCGCGACGTCGTGCTCGACGTCCGCCAGATCGACGTCGCGCTCCGCGGCCTGCGCAAGCTCGGTCGCGAAGGCGCGCACGAGGAGCTCGATCTCGACGAGACGATCGACGAGACCTGCCGCAACGCGGGCGAGCTCGAGATCGTGTTCCGCCCGCCGCGCCGCAACCGCGTCAAGGTGTTGCTCCTGATGGACGTCGGCGGCTCGATGGATCCGCACTCGGAGCTGATGTCGCGCCTCTTCACCGCTGCCTCGCGCAACGGCCGCTTCGCGAAGTTCCGCAGCTACTACTTCCACAACTGCGTCTACAACTCGGTCTACGAGGACGCGCTCTTCCGCAAGGGCGTCACGACCGCGGACCTCCTCGCGACGTCCGACCGCGACGAGAAGCTGGTCGTCGTCGGCGACGCGCTGATGCACCCGGCGGAGCTGATGGATCCGGGCGGCTCGATGTACCTGTACAACCAGAATCGCGCCTCGGGCATCGAGTGGCTGCGCCGCCTCGCACATCACTTCCGCAGCGCCGCCTGGCTCAACCCCGAGCCCGATCGCTACTGGGCCGGCACGACGATCGAGGTGATCGCCTCGGTGTTCCCGATGTACGCGCTCACGCTCGACGGCCTCGCCCAGGCGGTCCGCTACCTCGTGCGCGGCGGCGAGAAGCCGAAGGTCGGCGACCCGTCGCGCTGGATGAAGGCGATGGCGCGCTAGCCGCGCGTCACTTCGCGCGAAACAGCGTCAGGCTCGCGAAGTAGTGGCCGGGCGCGCGGCACTTGTTCGCGGTCGACGCCGAGATCACGTAGCTCGCGCGATACGCGCCGCGTTCTCCGGACACGCCGGCCTTCGTTGTGTCGCCGCGCGTCGTGACGTTCGTCCATCCCGCACCGCCGAGGGATGCCGCGAGGTCGCGCGCGACGCCGTCGGCGCCGCTACCGTCGAGGCACCACGTGCCGTGCAGCTGCTGGCCGTCGCCGGTCGCCGCGGGGCCGATGATCGGATCGGCGGCGAGCTCGGGCAGCAACGCAAGCGCCGCCTTCGCGTCGAGGGGCCCGGTCGGCGCGGGGCCTGCCGCGGTCGCGCTGCCGGTCGCGGAGCCGGCGGCCGACTTCGGCGGCAGCTGCGGCTGCGGCTGCGGCTGCGGCTGCGGCTGCGGCTGCGGTTGCGGTTGCTGCTGCGGCTGCGGTGGCGGCTGCGCGCTCGCCTGCGATCCGCCGCCGTTCGCCGACGACGATCCACCCGGCTTGCACGCGCACAACGCCAGCGCGATCAGCGCGAGCGCTCGCACGCCGTCTACTTCTGCTTCGACCAGTCGGGCTCGGGCTCGCTGCCCGTCTTCGCCGATCCGGTGCCGCCGCCCGTCGTGCTGCCGCCCGTGCCGACGCCGACGCTACCGCCGACCGTGCCCGTCGTGCCGCCGGTGCCGGCGCCCGCGCCTGCCGACCCTGTGCCCGTGCCGCCGGTACCCTTCGCCGAGCCCGCGCCGGTCCCGGTCGTGCCCGTGCCCGTCGTGCCGGTTCCGCCGGTCGTGCCGGTGCCGGTCGTACCGGTGCCGGTCGTGCCGGTGCCGGTCGTGCCGGTGCCGCCGGTCGTGCCCGTGCCGCCGGTCGTCGCGGAGCCTGCGCCCGTGCCGCCGTTCGCCGGCGTCGCCGAGCCGGTGCCGCCCCCGGTGGTGCCGCCGCCGGTCGTGCCGCCGCCCGTGTGCGTCGTGCCGCCGCCCGTCGCGCCGCCGCCGTTGTTGACGACGACCGGCGCCTTCTCGAGCTTGGCGCTGACGCTGCCGGAGAGCTTGGTATCGTCCTCGGTGAACGTCGCGACGTCGACCTGCTGATCGCTGGCCTTGAACGTCGCCTTGCGCAGCGTCACGCGGACCTTCGTCTTCGTCGCCGCGATCTTGACGTCGGCGGGCGTCTGCTGACCGGTCGACGCGCCGTCGACGAAGATCTCGGCGCCCGGCGGATCGCTGGAGACCGAGAGGACGCGCGGCTTGGGATCGAGCTTGGCGGTCGCCTTCTCGCCGCCCTTGACGTCGATGTCCTTGGCGAGGAAGCCGGGCGCGGTGACGTGCGCTTTGAACGGCTTGCCCTTCTCGAGCTTGGCCGTGAACGGCGCGGGGCCGGACTGGCCGTTGACGTCGACCGTCGCCTTCGGCGCGGCGGACGAGATCACGGTGTCGACGCCGGCGACCGCGGCGCTGCCCGCGCTGCCCGTCATCGCAACGGCGCTGCCCGCGCTGCCGGTCATCGCAACGGCGGCGCTGCCGGTGTCGCTGCCGACGGCGATCGCGGCGCTGCCGGTGTCGCTGCCCGGCGCGATCACGGCGGCGGCGCTGCCTTGATCCTGCTTGGCCTTCTCGGCGGCCGGCTCGCGCAGCACGAAGAACCACAGTGCGGCCACGCCCGCGGCGACCGCGACCAGCACGCCGATGATGATCGGCGCGGCGCTCGGGCCGCTCTTGCTCGGGCGGACCTCGGTCGATTCGATCGGCGTCTTCGCGTCGGCCTCGCGCGCGGCGGTGGCGGCCTTCGCCGGCTCCATGCCGAGCTTCGTCTTCGCGGCGGTCTCGGAGGCCGGCGGCGACGACGGGCGCGATGCGCGCGCGCTCTCTTCGGACGGGCGGCGCTGGCGCGGCGACGGCGAGGTGTCGAGCGGCTTGCGCGTGGGTGCGGAGTCGACGGCGGGCGGGCTCGGCAGGCCGGGCGCGCTCTCGCGATCGATCTCGGTCGTCTTGGCCTCGGGCGGCTCGGCGGGCGAGGGTGGATCGGCGAGCGTCGAGTCGGCGCGGCCGGCCTGGCGGCGCTGCGCGAGCTCGTCGAGCGGCATGACGACGGTCGCGACCGGCGCCTTGCCCTCGGCCTCCGCAGTCTGCGCGACGAGCTCGTCGAGCGAGCGGACCTTCGTCGCTTCCTCGAACGCCTCCTCCGGATACTCGTCGGCATCGGAGTGGAACGGCATCGGCTTGGGAAGCGGAGTCTGCTCGCTGTCGCTGCGGGCGCGCGGGATCTTCGACTTGCTGTCGCGCGAGCCGAGCAGCGCGTCCTGCACCGGGGCGGGAGCGACGCGCGTCGGCGTGTCCGCGAACATCGGCGGCTTGGTCTGCTCGGTGTGCGCGCGCTGCGGTGCCTGCTTCGCCTTCTCGGCGAGGATCTTCTCGAGGACCTGCTGGCTGCCTTCGGCGAGCTTGTCGAAGCGCACGCCCATGCCGGGAGCGATCGCGGGGCGCGACGGATCGTTCTCGCGCGTCCACACGACAGTTCCTTCGCCTGCGATCAGCGGTGACGCATCGCGCAGCTGGAACTCGAACTTCATCTGCGTGCCGACCGCCAGGGGCTCCTTCGTGCGGATGAAGATTCCGCCCTGACTGACGTCGACCGCGTATCTCTCGATAAACTGCTCGAGGGTCTCGCTCTTGAACTTGATCTTGAGCGTGACCGGCGTGCGCTTCCCCTGACGGGTGTTCGTATCGGCCAAGGCGTTCTCCCGCCTGTGATTCTACACAGTTCGTAGTAAGTTGCGCGCCATGTCGTCGCCGATCCGCCGCGTCCTCGTCGCCAACCGTGGAGAAATCGCTGTCCGCGTGATGCGCACGTGTAGGGAACGTGGAATCGAGACGGTTGCCGTCTACTCCGACGTCGATCGCCTCGCCCCGCACGTCCAGATGGCCGACCATGCGGTCCACATCGGTCCGGCGCCCGCCGCGCAGTCGTACCTCGTGATCGAGAAGATCATCGCGGCCTGCAAGCAGACCGGCGCCGATGCGGTCCACCCGGGCTACGGCTTTCTGTCGGAGAACGAAGACTTCGCCGACGCCTGCACCGCCGCCGGCATCACGTTCATCGGTCCGTCGGCCGACGCGATGCGGAAGATGGGCAGCAAGACCGAAGCCCGCAAGACGGTCAGCGCCGCCGGTACGCCGGTCGTCCCTGGCGACAACGGCCCCGAGGGCAACGGCTTCCCGACGACCGAGGCCGCGCTCGCCTCCGCCAAGCGCATCGGCTACCCGGTGATGCTCAAGGCGGCCGCCGGCGGTGGCGGCAAGGGCATGCGCCTCGTCCACAAGGAGGCCGATCTGCCGGCCGCGCTCGAGGGCGCGCAGCGCGAGGCGACCGCCGCGTTCGGTGACGGCACCGTCTACCTCGAGAAGGCGATCGAACGCCCGCGCCACATCGAGATCCAGATCTTCGGCGACACCCAGGGCAACATCGTCCACCTCGGCGAGCGCGACTGCTCGATCCAGCGCCGTCACCAGAAGGTGATCGAGGAGTCGCCGTCGCCGGTCGTCTCCGCGGAGACGCGCGCGAAGATGGGCGCCGCTGCGATCGCCGCAGGCCGCGCGGTCAAGTACGTCGGCGCGGGCACGTGCGAGTTCCTGATGGGCGCCGACGGCAGCTTCTACTTCCTCGAGATGAACACGCGCCTGCAGGTCGAGCACCCGGTGACCGAGATGATCTACCAGCTCGATCTCGTCAGCTGGCAGCTCGACGTCGCGGAGGGCAAGCCGCTGCCGATGACGCAGCAGGAGCTCGATGCGCGCCGCCGCGGCGCTGCGGTCGAGTGCCGCGTCTACGCCGAGGATCCGGTGAAGTTCCTCCCGTCGCCGGGCAAGATCACGCACCTGCGCATCCCGGACGGCCCGTACGTCCGCAACGACTGCGGCTGCTACGAGGGCTCCGAGATCCCGGTCCACTACGATCCGATGATCTCCAAGCTCGTCGTGTGGGGCGAGGACCGCCCGCGCGCGATCGCCCGCATGCGCCGCGCGCTCGACGAGTATCAGGTGCGCGGCATCGAGACGAACCTCGCGTTCCACCGCCGCTGCTTCCGGCAGGCCGCGTTCGTCGCCGGCGACTACGACACCGGCTTCATCGGCCGCAACGCCGCCGAGCTGCACCCGCGCGCCGACGAGCGCGAGCTGACCGCCGCGATCATCGCGGCCGCGCTCGAGTCGGGCACGGCATCGCACGCGGCGAAGCCGGTCGCGAACGGCACGAACGGACACGCGCCGCTGCCGCCGTCGTCCGAGATCTCCGGCTGGCGCCGCTCGCTACGCTGATCGTAGCAGTCGCTCGCGCACGAGCGTCTCGTAGGCGGCCGGCTCCGCCCACAGCCACATGGGCTCGTCGTGCAGCTCGAACGGCCCGCACATCCGGTACGGCGACAGCACCTCGGCGAGCCGCTCGTTCGCGGCCGCGATCCAGCGCGCGACGTACGCGTGACGATCCGCCGCCGGCGCGAGCAGCTGCCGCCGCGACCACTTGGGTCGCACGAGGTGCGCTTCGAGCTGTGCCTCGAGCTCCTCGAGACCGATCGCGGGCACGTCTTCCCAGAACGTCAGCGGATAGAGCTCGTCTCGTTCGGCGGCCTGGAACAGGAAGCGGCCGAGCACGAACGCGCGCGGATCCCACGCGACGTGATCGTGAACGAGCGGACGGCCCGCCGGGAGCGCGAGCCGATCGAGCGCGGTGGCGAGCGCCGCGGCGGGATCCGGAATGACGTCGGGGTAGCCGGCGCGCGCGAACGCGGCGAGCTCGGCCTGCAGGCGCGCGAGGTCGGTCGGATGCGGCGGCGCGAGCGGGCGGACGAACGTCGCGCGGCCGTCCTCGATGTCGACGAGCGCGAGCGCGGTGCTCGCGTGGCCGGCGATCCGCAGCGGCGCGATGCCGGGAGATGCCATCGCGACGAGGACGTCGCCCTCGGCGCGCATCAGCTGCGTGATCATTCGCGAGGTTTAGCGCGCGATCGGACTAGAAGTTTTCGGGGATCGCCGAGGCCATTGTGTTTTGTCATAGCGATCGGGTAGAAACCGTCTGGCGCACACCTGCTACTTGCGCCGGAGAGGTTCTCATGGCGCAGCAGACGAAGTTCGTGTTCGTGACCGGCGGTGTGGTGAGCTCGCTCGGCAAGGGCATGGTCTCGGCCAGCATTGGCGCGCTGATGGAGAATCGCGGCCTCAAGGTCGCGAACATGAAGCTGGATCCGTACATCAACGTCGATCCGGGCACGATGAACCCGACGCAGCACGGCGAGGTGTTCGTCACCGATGACGGCGCGGAGACCGATCTCGACCTCGGGCACTACGAGCGGTTCGTGTCGTCGAAGATGAGCCGGCTCAACAACATCACGACCGGCCAGGTCTACTCGAACGTGATCGCGAAGGAGCGGCGCGGCGAGTACCTCGGATCGACCGTGCAGGTGATTCCCCACATCACCGACGAGATCAAGGCGCGCATCCTGCGCTGCGCCGAGGGCCTCGATGTCCTCGTCGTCGAGGTCGGCGGCACCGTCGGCGATATCGAATCGCTGCCGTTCCTCGAGGCGGTGCGCCAGCTGCGCGTCGAGCTCGGCACGCAGAACAGCGTGAGCGTCCACCTGACGCTCGTGCCGCACATCCGCGCGGCCGGCGAGTTCAAGACGAAGCCGACGCAGCACTCGGTTCAGAAGCTGCGCGAGATCGGCGTCCAGTGCGACGTGCTGGTCGTGCGCTGCGAGCAGAAGCTGCCGGAAGACGCGCTCAAGAAGATGGCGATGTTCTGCTCGGTGTCGAGCGATGCCGTGTTCCAGTCGATCGACGTCGATACGGTCTACCGGCTGCCCGTGATGCTGTGCGAGCAGGGGCTCGATCAGAAGCTGGCGGGCCTGTTGAACATCTGGTCGCGCGCGTCGCGCCTCTCGGCGTGGGAAGAGGTCGTCAAGCGCGTCACCGAGCCGAAGAAGAAGGTCGTCGTCGGCTTCATCGGCAAGTACGTGTCGCTCGTCGAGGCGTACAAGAGCCTCAACGAGGCCCTCTTGCACGGCGGCATCGCGAACGACTGCAAGGTCGAGATCAAGCACATCGATAGCGAGGAGCTCGAGAAGACGGGCACCGCGAGCCTCGCGCAGTACGACGGCATCCTCGTCGCGCCCGGTTTCGGCGCGCGCGGCACCGAGGGTAAGATCGCGGCGGTCCGCTATGCGCGCGAGAACAAGGTGCCGTACTTCGGCATCTGCTTCGGCATGCAGATGGCGTGCATCGAGTTCGCGCGCCACGTGTGCGGCCTCGACAAGGCGAACTCGACCGAGATCGATCCGGCCACGCCGCATCCGGTCGTCGATCTGATGCCCGACCAGCGCGGCGTGACCGACAAGGGCGCGACGATGCGGCTCGGCGCGTATCCGTGCGTGCTCAAGCAGGGCACGAAGGCGGCGGAGCTGTACGGCTCGACCGAGATCAGCGAGCGGCATCGCCATCGCTGGGAGATCAACAACAACTACCGCGACGCCCTCGAGCGCCACGGCATGGTGCTGTCCGGCCTGTCGCCCGACGGACGGCTGGTCGAGATGATCGAGATCCCGCAGCACCCGTACTTCGTCGCGTGCCAGTTCCACCCCGAGTTCAAGAGCCGCCCCAGCGCCCCGCATCCGCTGTTCTCGCGGTTCATCCGGGCCTCGGTCGACTACAAGTCGCGCCGCCAGCCGGCCTAGCGGATCTCCGGGATTCGCTGCTAAGTCCGCGGCCCGCCTGCATAGCTAGGTGAGGGTGTGGTTAGGCCCCGAGCAAGAGCCGGGCCATGGACCCTTTACAGTGCCACCATTCCAACGTACGCTTCCTTCAAGCGTCGTACCAAGGTCGCACCGGTGCAGGAGATAGTGGGCCACTTGTCAAGCGCTAACCGCAACTAGCTAGAAGTTCAAGGAGAAACCCATGGGCATGGAGATGCGCCAGGAACTGAAGCTGTCGCAGCAGCTGGTGATGACACCGCAGCTGCAACAGGCGATCCGGCTCCTCCAGCTGAGCCGCATGGAGCTGGCTGAGCTTGTGCATGACGAGATGCTCGAGAACCCCATCCTCGACGACGAGATGGACCTCGAGAACGAGAGGTCCCGCGAGCGCGACGAGATGGGCGGTGACGAGCAGCAGCTCCACCAGCTCGAAGGCGCGGGCCAGACCGAGACGCCCGTCGAGGGCTCGGTCGTCGATGGCGTCGCCCAGACGGAGATCAAGGGCGACGCGACGGCGGTCAACGAGATCGACTGGGAGAACTACCTCGACAACTACTCGATGGGCCCGCCGATGCCGGCGTTCCGCGGCGACGGCGAGGAGATGCCGAGCCTCGAAGCGACGCTGACGAAGCCGGCGAGCCTCCACGACCACCTCGCGTGGCAGCTGAAGATGACGGACATGTCGCCCGAGCAGCTCGAGATCGGCATGACGATCCTCGGCAACATCGACGGCGACGGCTACTTCAAGGACCCGCCGCTCCACGAGCTCGCGGCCGACCTCGGCGTCGACGAGACGCTCTGCGAGGAAGTGCTCGAGAAGATCCAGAGCTTCGATCCGATCGGCGTCGGCGCCCGCAATCTCGCCGAGTGCATGCTGATCCAGGCGATGGCGTGCGGTCAGGACGACGACCTCGTCGTCAAGATGATCCGCAGCCACCTCGGCAACCTCGAGAAGAAGAACTACCAGGCGATCGCGCGCGACCTGAAGCAGCCGCTCGAGGAGATCTACGAGGCGGCGAAGGTCATCATGGACTTCGACCCGCGCCCGGGTCGCCAGTACTCGAGCGACGATCCGCACTACGTCACGCCCGACGTCTATATCCACAAGGTCGGCGACAAGTACTTCGTCGTGCCGAACGACGACGGTCTGCCGAAGCTCAAGATCAGCGGCTTCTACAAGAACGCGATGGGCAACAGCGCCGCGTCCAAGGACTACGTCCAGGACAAGCTCCGCAGCGCTCAGTGGCTGATCCGCAGCATCCAGCAGCGCCAGCGCACGATCATCAAGGTCGCCGAGTCGATCCTGAAGTTCCAGCGCGAGTTCTTCGACAAGGGCATCGCGCACCTCAAGCCGCTCATCTTGCGCGACGTCGCCGAGGACATCGGCATGCACGAGTCGACGGTCTCGCGCGTGACCACCGCGAAGTACGTCCACACGCCGCAAGGCATCTTCGAGCTGAAGTTCTTCTTCAACTCGGGAATCTCGCGCACGAATGGCGAGGACCTCGCGTCGCAGGCCGTCAAGAGCAAGATCAAGGAGCTCGTCGACGGCGAGGACGCCAAGCGCCCGCACTCCGATCAGAAGATCGTCGAGCTGCTCAAGAAGAGCGGCATCGACATCGCGCGCCGCACCGTCGCGAAGTACCGCGAGCAGCTCGGCATCCTGTCGAGCAGCAAGCGCAAGCAAGTCTTCTAGCTGCAGGTCTGCGTGCCCGGCAGCGCGCACGCGCCGTTCACGCATTTCGCAGGCGTCTCGCAGAACGGCCCCGCGGCCGTGTTGCACGCACCGCCATCGGCCGCCGGCGCGATGCACGTGCCCATCGTCTCGCCCTGCGGGATCGAGCACGTCGCGCCTGCCGAGCAGGCCGTCCGCGTCGTGCCGATGAGGCCGCACGGCTGACCGGCGGCGACGATCGGCTGGGTCACGCACTGCAGCGATTGCGTGTCGCAGGTCAGGCCCGAGCCGGGGTCGCAGTCGGGGCCCGTCATTCGCTTCGGATCGCACGTGGCGCCCGCGGTCGCGACCTCGGGCTGGCAGGTGTTCGTGCTCGCGACGCACGCGAGGCCGGCGCCACATGGCAGGTCCTTGCTGCACGTCGCGTTCGCCGCGCCCGGCACCTGGCAGGTCATCGTCGACTTGACGCACATCATCGTCGGCCCGCAGCCACTCGTGGCGCACGAGGCGCCCGCCGCCGGTACATCGCCGCACGTGCCGCACAGGGCGTCGTCGGCGACCGAGCAGAACCCGCTCGCGCACTCGGCGGAGAACGCGCAGGGCGCCCCGGCGGCGCGCGTCCCGTGGCGGGGCAGGCAGGCGTCGGGCGGCGAGGCGGTCGTCAGGAACGCGCTGCAGGTCTCGCCGGCGAGGGCGTCGGCGCAGGCCTTGTCGGAGGCGGGTGTCGCGGCGGTCTGCGGCGCGGCCAGCGCGTCCATGCACGCCAGCTTTTCGCGGGCTTCGCACGTCATCACGTCGGGCCATCGCTTCGTGAGGTCGGCGGGACTGCATGTCATCAGCTGGCCGCAGCGCGCCGTGGCCAGATCGGAACACGCCTGATCCCGGCTGAGGTCACTGCCACAACCGACGAGAACGACGAGTGCAAACGAGGCGAACCGCATGTCGCATACGACTCGCGACATCGGGAGCTGGTTAATGTAGACTACGCTCGCTCGCGAAAAAGTCCCTGGTTACCGTCGGTGATCTGGGGCAAGCAGGGCGGTATCATCGTTCTCGCAACCACTCTGGGAGGCGACTCGATGCAATTCGCGGTGACGTTCCGCCACATGGAACCGACCGACGCCCTGAAGGCTTACGCCAAAGAACGGATGGAACGAGTACGCAAGTACCTGCCTGATCCCATCGCTTGTCATGTGGTGCTCTCCACGGAGCGCCATCACCACCGCATCGACGTCAACTTCCAGCTCCATAACGGGCTCTCGATCGCCGGTCACGAGACGACCGAGAACATGTACAGCTCGATCGACCTGTGCATCGCGAAGATCGAGCGCCAGGTCCGCAAGTACAAGGGCAAGCTGGAGGGCATGCGGGCGCGCCCGCACGACGTCACGCCTCTGCCATGGTCGCACTCGATCATCGACGAGGCGTTCCACGAGCTCGAAGGCGGCAACGGCAAGTCCGTCGCGAAGCCGGTCGAGTCCGCGGGGACCCGGCAACCCGAGTTCACCGTCGTGAAGACCGAGAAGTTCCACGCGCAGCCGATGAGCGTGGCTGATGCGATCGTCCAGCTGAACCTGCTGCACGAGCCCTTCCTCGTGTTCCGCCACGACACCGACAGTCGCGTCGCCGTCGTCTACAAGCGCGAGGACGGCAGCTACGGGCTCATCGAGACACCGTCCGGCTCGTCGTAAAGCCTGCGGCGGCGTGGTAGGGTCGATGCCATCGCTGTATGAAGATCGTCGACCTGATCAAGCGCGACATGGTCGTACCGGCGCTCAAGGCGACCGACAAGCGCGGCATCCTCGAAGAGCTTGCCGCGTACATGTCCGCGCATCACACGCGCATCGATCGCGGAGCGCTGTCGCGCGTGTTGATCGAGCGCGAGCAGCTCGCGTCGACAGCGATCGGGGAGGGCGTCGCGATCCCGCACGGCAAGCTCGGAGCCGTCGGCGAGATCGTCGCGTGTCTCGGGCGTGCGCCGACTGGCGTCGAGTTCGACTCGATGGACGGCCAGCCGACGTTCCTGTTCTTCGTGCTGGTCGCCCCCGAGTCGTCGACCGGCGCGCACTTGAAGGCGCTCGCGCGGATCAGCCGCGTGTTCAAGGATCCCGAGTTCCGTCGCCGTCTCATGGCCGCGGGCGATGCGGAGACGATGTACAGCGTGGTGGCGGACGAGGACGCCAAGTACTAGATGGGCGTCGCGATCACGGTCGGCGAGTTGCTCGAACGGGCGGAGCTCGGCGTGACCGCGGTCGCCGGCCAGGCCGGGCTTTCGCGCACCGTCACCGTGCCGCGGATCCAGAAGCCGGGGCTCGCGCTGACGGGCTGGCCCGAGCAGCTGCACCCGGGGCGCGTGCTCGTCCTCGGTGGCACCGAGATCGAGTGGCTCGAGGGCAATCCGGGCGCGCGCGGCGTCGGCATCGAGACGCTGCTCGCGAGCGAACCGGCGTGCATCGTCGTGTGCCGCGGCCTGACGCCGCCGGCCGAGCTCGTCGCCCAGGGCGAGGCGCGCGGCGTGCCGGTGCTCGCGTGCTCGCTGGTGACCGCGGACTTCATCGCGGGCGTCACCGCGTTCATGACCGATGCGCTGGCGCCGACCACGCAGCTGCACGGCGTGCTGATGGACGTGCTCGGCATCGGCGTGTTGATGGTCGGCAAGAGCGGCATCGGCAAGAGCGAGACCGCGCTCGATCTCGTGATGCGTGGCCACCGGCTCGTCGCCGATGACGTGATCGTGATCCGGCGCCGGGGCAACACGGTGCAAGGCCGGTCGGGCGGGATCCTCGGCCACCACATGGAGATCCGCGGCCTCGGGATCATCAACATCAAGGACCTGTTCGGCATCGCGGCCGTGCGCGAGGCGAAGAAGATCGAGGTCGTCGTCGAGCTGCACGAGTGGGACGCGGCGGTCGAGTACGACCGGCTCGGCTTCGACGAGCACGTCGAGAAGCTGCTCGATGTCGACATCCCGAAGCTGCGCGTCCCGGTTCGCCCCGGTCGCAACCTCGCGACGCTCATCGAGGTCGCCGCTCGTAATCAACTCTTGAAGCTCCAGGGCATTCACTCCGCCCGTGCATTCCGCGATCAATTGCATCGCGCGATGAACGAGGAGGCGGTCGAGTAGATGCAGATCGTGATCGTCACCGGCTTGTCGGGCGCGGGGAAGTCGACCGCGCTGCGTGCGCTCGAGGACATCGAGTTCACGTGCATCGACAACATCCCGGTGCCGCTCGTCGTGCAGATGGTCGACCATCTCGCCCACGAGGGTGACCGCGACAAGCTCGCGATCGCGATCGATGCGCGCCAGCGGCGCAACCTGATCCAGTGGGCGCCAACGATGTCGAAGCTGCGCGGCGCGGGCCACCGCCTCGAAGTGATGTTCCTCGATGCGAGCGACGAGGTGCTGCTGCGTCGCTTTTCCGAGACGCGCCGGCGCCATCCGCTCAGCGGCGACGACCTGCTCGACGGCGTGCGCCGCGATCGCGAGCTGATGGGCGAGATGCGGCAGGGCGCGGCGATCGTCGACACGTCGAACCTCAACTCGCACCAGCTCAAGGCGATCATCCAGGACCGCTACGGCGGCACCGGCAAGCTCGCGGTGACGTTCGTGTCGTTCGGGTTCAAGCACGGCCTGCCGCTGGAGTTCAACCTCGTCTTCGACGTGCGGTTCTTGCCGAACCCGTACTTCGAGCCGACGCTGACGCACCTCGACGGCCGCGATCCCGAGGTCTCGAAGTTCGTGTTCGGGCCCGAGGGCACCGAGATCGTGCGCCAGATCGAGGGCCTGTTGCGGTTCTCGCTGCCCCAGTTCCAGAAAGAGGGCAAGCTGTACGTCACGATCTGCGTGGGGTGCACCGGTGGCCGACATCGGTCGGTGGCTGTGATCGAGGAGCTGCGCAGGCGGCTCGCAGGCGAGTGGGACATCCTGGTGCGTCATCGCGACGTGGAGCGGGGGCCGTAGTGGCAGACGTGGTCGAGAAGACGATGAAGATCCAGAACGAGCTGGGCCTTCACGCGCGCGCAGCGACGAAGCTCGTCCAGCTCGCGACAAAGTATCCGTGCGACTTCACGCTGACCAAGGACGGCCAGACGGTCAACGGCAAGAGCATCATGGGGGTCCTGATGCTCGTCGCGAGCAAGGGCTCGACGGTCGTGCTCAAGGCGAAGGGTGACAAGGCGGCGGAGTGCATCGAGGCGGTCGCCAAGCTGATCGACGATAAGTTCGGGGAAGACCGGTGAGTGAGCGGCAGGAGATCCGGCGCACGGGTCTCGGTGTCTCGCCGGGGATCGCGTTCGGTCGCGCGTATCTGATCGGCCGCGACACGCTCAAGGCGCCGCGCCATCACATCGAGCAGGACGACATCGATACGGAGGTCGCGCGCCTCTACAAGGCGATCGCGGCGAGCGACAAGCAGCTCGCGAAGATCAAGGAGAAGCTCGCGAGCGAGAACGAGAGCGACTACCACATCATCACCGCGCACCAGATGATGCTCCACGACGAGCATCTGGTCGGCGCGGCCGTCGAGTACATCCGCGACGAGAAGATCAACTCGGAGTGGGCGCTGCGGCGCGCGGTCGACGACATCCGCGGCGTGTTCGACTCGATCGAGGATCAGTATCTGCGCGAGCGGCGCAGCGACGTCGAGTTCGTGTTCGAGCGCGTGCTGCGCAATCTGCTCGGGCGCGATACGGGCCCGCTGCAGCCGCCGCCGGATGCGATCGTCGTCGCGTACGACCTGTCGCCGGCCGATACGGCCACGCTGCACAAGGCGGCGGTCTCGGGCCTGCTGACCGACGCAGGCGGCAAGACGAGCCACACCGCGATCATCGCGCGCGCGCACGAGATCCCCGCGGTCGTCGCGCTCGAGAACATCACCGAGCTCGTCGAGACCGATGACCTGCTGCTGCTCGACGGCGCCAGCGGCATCGTGATCGTCAACCCGAGCGCGACCACCGTCGCGTCCTATCGCGAGGAGCAGCGCCGCCAGGTCGCGGCGGGCGTCCACCTCGCGAGCATGCGCGATCTGCCGGCGCGGACGCTCGACACGCACGACGTCGCGCTGCTCGCGAACATCGACGGCCCCGACGAGCTCGACGATGCGGTCGAGTACGGAGCGATGGGCGTCGGCCTGTTCCGCACCGAGTACCTGTTCATGACCGGCACCGAGCTGCCGGATGAGGAGCGGCACTACAAGACGGCGGTCGCCGTGCTCGAGAAGCTCAAGGGCAAGCCGGCGACGATCCGCACGTTCGACCTCGGCAGCGACAAGCTCGCCAAGTTCCTCAAGGATGCGGAGCTCGACGAGGCGAACCCCGCCTTGGGGCTGCGCTCGATCCGGCTGTGCCTCAGCGAGATCGGCCGCGAATTGTTCCGCCAGCAGCTGCGCGGCCTCTTGCGCGCGTCGGCGCACGGCCCGCTGAAGATCATGTTCCCGATGATCTCGGGGGTCGCGGAGCTGCGCGTCGTCAAGACCGTCGTCGAGGACGTCAAGGCGGAGCTCGATGCCGAGGGCATCGCGTACGACAAGGACGTCAAGCTCGGCATCATGATCGAGATGCCGTCGGCGGCGCTGACCGCGGACCTGCTCGCGCAGGAGGCGGACTTCTTCTCGATCGGCACGAACGACCTCATCCAGTACACGATGGCGGTCGATCGCGTGAACGAGTACGTGTCGTACCTGTACGAGCCGCTGCATCCGTCGCTGATCCGGCTGATCGGAGGCGTCGTCAGCGCGGCGCGCGAGCACAACATCCCGTGCACGGTGTGCGGCGAGATGGCGGGCGAGCCGATGATCGCGCCGGTGCTGATCGGGCTCGGCGTGCGCGAGTTGTCGATGAGCGCCGTCTCGATCCCGGAGGTCAAGGCGACGGTTCGCCAGATGCACAGCGACGAGGCGGAGAAGCTCGTCGCGCGGGTGAAGAACCTGCCCACCGCGAGTGACGTGCGCGCGGTCGTCACCGATTACGTGTTCGGCTTGATGGCTCCCAAGCCATGAAGTCTCTGCTCGTCTTGCTGCTGCTCGCGCGAGTGGCGTACGCCGGCGATCCGCTGCGCGTCTACAAGACGGTCGAGACCGAGCACTTCGTCATCACGTACTGGGCGCCGCGCGGCGACGAGGCTGCACTCGACGACGTCGCGCACCGGATCGGCATCGTTTCGGAGCGCGCGCACCAGATCCTGTCGCCGGCTCTCGATCACGTGCCGACGCAGAAGACGCTGATCTACCTGACCGACGACACCGACAGCGCGAACGGCTTCGCCGGCGTGCTGCCGCGCAACGCGATCCAGCTCAACGTCACGTCACCGCCCGGGTTCTCCGAGCTCGACGACTACGACGACTGGCTGTTCGGCCTCGTGTCGCACGAGTACACGCACATCCTCCACCTCGACACGATGGGAGAGCTGCCGACGATCTACAACACGATCTTCGGCAAGACCTGGGCGCCGAACCAGATCATGCCGCGCTGGCTGATCGAGGGCATCGCCGTCTACGAGGAGAGCAAGCGCAGCGCCGGCGGCCGCAACCGCGGTACGCGCTTCGACGAGTGGATCCGGATCTCGCGCCACGAGCACAAGGACCTGCGCCTCGACCAGGCGACCGGCTCGCCGCGCCAGTTCCCGCGCGGCAACGCGGCCTACGTCTACGGCTCGCACTTCCTCGCGTACGTGTTCGATCGGTTCGGCGACGATTCACTGCGCCAGATGAGCCACACGTCGGGCTCGTGGGCGCCACCGTTCGCGATCAATCGCCAGATCGCGAAGGTCGTCGGCAAGCCGTTCACCGAGCTGTACGACGACTGGAAGCTGCACCTGCGCGACAAGTACGGCATGCAGGAGATGGCTGCCGAGCGGCGCGGCCTGCGCATCGGCCGCATGCTGACGCACTCCGCGGAGTCGAACCTGTGGTCGCACTGGTCGGCCGACGGCAAGTGGCTGTACTGGAGCCAGTACGACGGCTACTCGCTGCCGACGATCCGCCGCATGCCGGTCGGCACCGACGTCGCGAGTGCGCAAGACGTGATCCAGATCGATGCGATGGGCCCGTACGACCTGTTGCCCGACGGCTCGCTCGTCTACGAGCAGGGCCGGCAGTACCGGCGCGAGTACTCGTACGAGGACATCTTCTGGCGCGATGCCCGCACGGGCGTGACGCAGCGGCTGACGACCGGCAAGCGCGCGAGAGATCCGGCGGTGTCTCCCGACGGGCGCCAGGTCGCGTTCTCGATGAACGAGCGCAACGCGAGCGTGCTCGCCGTGCAGGACATGGCGGCCGATGCGCCGGTGCGCGTCGTGTGGCAGGGCGACAAGTACGACAACGCGTATCAGCCGGCGTGGTCTCCCGACGGCACGAAGATCGCGATCTCGGCGTGGCGCACCGACGGCTACCGCGACATCCTTATCGTCGACGTCGCAAGCGGCCG
Organism: Deltaproteobacteria bacterium; assembly: GCA_019237945.1. GTDB lineage: Bacteria > Myxococcota_A > Polyangia > Haliangiales > Haliangiaceae > JABFXX01. The sequence goes on from JAFAOG010000015.1 coordinate 26,514, forward strand.
CGTCGAGGAGCTGATGCACGATCGCGCCATCGACATGTCGCCGGCGTGGTCGCACGACGGCCGGACGCTCTACTTCGACAGCGATCGCACCGGCATCACGAACATCTACGCGTACGACCTGACGACGAAGGCGACGTGGCAGGTGACGAACGTGCTCGGCGGCGCGTTTCATGCCGCGCCATCGCCCGACGGCACGCGGCTCGCGTTCGAGGCGCTCGTGCCCTCCGGCGGCAGCGATCTCTACGAGCTTCCGATCGATCGCACGACCTGGCTGCCCGCGCGCGACTACTTCGACGACAAGCCGGCGCCGATCCACGTCGAGGACAACGCGTACCCGGTCAGTGCGCCGCGACCGTATCGTCCGCTCGAGACGCTGTCACCGCAGTCGTGGACGCTCGCGCTCGACGCCGCGAACAGCGCCGCGACGATCTCGACAGGCGGCGGCGACCTCGCCGGCCTCCACGGCTACTCGCTCGCGGTCGGCGTCGATTACCTGCACGGCTACACCGACGTCGGCGCGTCGTACTACTACAACGGCTGGCGACCGAGCTTCCACGCGGCCGCGTCGCGCTCGCTGGTCACGCGCGGCGGCTGGCGCATCGACGGCGTCAGCAAGACGTATGACGAGGAGGATTGGTCGGGCACGGTCGGCTTCGGCGTGCCGTTCGAGTCGCGGCCGTCGTCGCACTGGACCGCATCGCTCGACTACGACGTCGACTACTTCCGCCTCGTGCGCGCTCCGCTCGGCGCGACGATGCCCGATCCGAACCAGCGCGTGCCGCTGGTGCCGGCGACCGACTACGTGCAGGCGGGCGTCGCCGCTCGCGTCGCGTACTCGAGCGTACGCAGCTGGATCTTCGCGCTGGGGCCCACGACCGGCTTCGACGCGAGCGTCTCGCTGCGTTACGACGATCCGGCGATCGGGGCGACGTATCGCAACGTCACGCTGAGCTACGCCGCCGATCGCTACTTCCGGCTGTGGGGCGACACGCCGGTGCTCGCGGTGCGCGTCTCGGGCGCGCTGCGCGCCGGCGATCTCGCGCGCAACGGTGGGTTCGGGCTCGGCGGCGTCGGGGCGCAGGATGTCGTGCAGTCGATCGTCAACTCGACGCGGTCGTCGTCGATCGGCTACCTGCACGGCTACGGCTCACGCACGGTCGCTGGCAACCAGTACCACCTGCTCAACCTCGAGTACCGGCAGGAGCTGTGGCAGATCGAGCACGGCCTCGGCACGCTGCCGGTCTACCTGCGCCGCATGCACCTCGGCATCCTCTCCGATACCGGCACCGCCTACGACACGAGCTTCGACGCCTCGACGAACCTCCGCACATCGCTCGGCGCCGCCTTGCGCGTCGATGCGTTCTTCGGATACTTCGTTCCTGGGACGTTCGAGCTCGGCTATGCCCACGGCCTGATCGGCGGCCTCAACGAAACCTGGTTCCTGCTCACCGGATCGCTATGAAAGAGGTAGCCGGCGAAGTCGCGGTCGAAGTCGCACGTCAGATTGCGGAGCCGATCCGCGCGCTGCGCGATCGCCTCGGCCTCGTCGTCGATCACCTCGAACGCCACGTCGCGACCTCGACCGGCCCCACGCCCTATCCATGGCGCTCGCTGACGACGCTGCGCCAGGACCTCGCCGGCGCCTACCTCGAGGCGACCCAGCTCGCGCGCCGCCTCGAGGAGCTCGATCGCGCGCTGCACGACGATGTCCCGCACGCGTTCGATCTCGCGAGCGCCGTCGACCTCGGCCTGCGCCTCGCCGCCCATCACCTCGGCCCGGGCATCGAGCTGCTCTTCGACCTCGGCAACGTGCCCGCCGTGCGCGGCACGCCGGGGACGCTCGCGCTGCTCGTCGCCCAGCTGGTCGCCACCTGCGCCCGCTCGGCGCGCGCGGTCCCCGGCAGCTCGCTCAGCGTGCGCGTCTCGGGCGAGCCGGGGACGGGCGTCGTGACGATCGCGGACAACGGCGACGGCAGCGACAAGGTGACCGCGCTGGGCGACCTCGCGCGCTCGGTGCTCGCCCCGTGGGGCGCCTCCGTCGATGCCGCCTCCGCCGCCGGTCAAGGCTGTGCGTTCGAGCTTCGTCTCGTCACGGCCTAGCGTCGCAGATCAGAATTACCGCCAAGGAGCCGAGAGGCCGAGGAAGCCGAGCGTCTAGATCGAGAACCGATCCCAATAGCGTCTGGTGGCTGGCTCTCTGCCCCTTCGCTTCTTGGCGGTAATTCTCTCTCTGGTCTGGGAGCTCAATGCGCGGTGCAGCGGATGACGTCGGGCGCGAGCACCGTGTGCGTGCCGGGGAGCTTGGTGAAGTCGGGCTGGTCGGGGCCGCCCGCGTCGTCGCGCACGGCGTACAGGCGGCCGAGCGGGTCGTGCGGCCACAGCGTCGACTCGCAGCCGCTGTACCACTCGAGCTGCATCCGCTTGCGGCCCATGACGAAGCAGGGGAGGCCGGCGTCGTCGGCGCGGATCAGCGCGGCTGCGGCGAGCGTGTGCTCGTTCTCGCTCGCGAGCTCGCGCTGGCTGCGCACCGCGCTGACGATCACGATCAGCCACGACGCGGCGACGAGGGCGAGCGCGGGGCGGCCGAGGTGCGCCTTGAGCGTATCGATGCCCGCGATCGCGAGCAGGACCGTCGCGACGAACACGTAGCGCGGCTGCGCCTGCGTCTGCATGCCGAGCACGAGGATCTGGGCGAGCGCGATCGTGACGAGCAGCGCGCGCCGGCGATCGCGCCGCGCACCGACGACCGCGCAGATGATCAGCGGCGGGCCGAGCAGGCCGAACATAAAGAAGGCGCGGATACCGTAGTTCGCGAGGCCGCGGCCGGGGGCGGGCATCGCGGCGCTCTCGTGGAGGATGCCGAGCGTGGTTCCTGTCGCCGCGCGCGACATCAGGACGTGCGGCACGAGCAGCACCGCGAACAGCGCGACGGTCGCGGCGACCGGGCCGAGCCGCAGCTCGCGGAAGCGCCACGCGAGCACGGCGACGGCGATGATCGCGATCGGCACGCAGCTGCCGTAGCGCACGTAGAACGCGGCCGCGAACAGCGGCGCGACGACGAGCATGCGCCAGTCGAGCTCGCCGAGCAGCACGGCGAGGCCGGCGAGCACGAGCGCGGCGCTCGGAATATCCGACAGCAGATCCGTGGAGAGACGCAGCAGCGGCAGCGTTCCCGCGAGCACGGCGAGCGTCCACGCCGCGGTCTCGCGCGAGAACCGGCGCGCGACGGCGAATGCGGCGGCGAGCACGCCGAGGTTGACGACGAGCGGCAGGAGGCGCAACGCGCGCTCGCCGGCGCCGAGCACGATGCCGGGCACGCCGAGCGCGGCGACGCCGGGAGGCACGTACGCCCAGCGCGGCAGATGGCCGTGCAGCAGTGCGCGCGCCGACAGCGCGTAGCGAGCCTCGTCGTGACCGAGTGGCGAGCCGATCGCCCACCGGATCGCCGCCGCCGCCACCCAGACCGTGACGGCCGCGACGATCAGCGTCCTGCCGTGTGACCGCTCCACGCTTCGTACTCGGCGACGCGCTTCGAGAGCAGGCCGAGGTCCTCGCCCGCCGCGGCGCGCTCCTCGGCGGCGACGACGAGCAGGCCCATCGCGGCTTGCAGCAGGCGTCCGCCGGTCAGCGGCAGGTTCGCGCCGCGCAGCGCGTACTCGCGGACCTCGCCGATCTTGAAGCTGATCTGTCCGACCTGGAGGTAGTCGCCCTTCATGTGCACGACGTCCTGGCCGACGAGCAGCGCATGCTCGAGCTCTCGCCGCGCGGTCGCCTCGCCTTTCCCTTCCGCCTGCGCGCGCATCCGGCGCTTCGCATCCTCGTAGACCTCGGGGCGCGTGATCGGGGCGTCGCGCGTGTACGGTGCGAGCTGCTCGGCGATGCCCTTGGCGGCCTCGGGGCCGTCGGCGACGTGCAGCGCGACTTCGAGATCGCCGAGCGCGAGCAGCAGGTCGCGGGATTTCGAGCGCCGGCGCGCCTCGCTGAAGCGTTCGTGCGCGAGGTACGCGAGGCCGGCGGCCGCGAACACGCCGCCCGGCAGGATCGACAGCGCCGCCGCGGCGACGCCCGCGGTCGCCACGCCCGATGCGATCAGCGGCACGGTCGGCGAGCGGCCGATCAGCTCGACGCGATCGAGCAGGCGCGCATCGAGCCGGATGATCGGGTTGCCCGGCGGTGCGATCACGAGCCACGGCGCATCGACGCCGATGCCCGACCGCGGCAGCAGGCGCTGCCGATCGAGTTGGGTGGTCGCCTGCGGCGGCGTCGGGGTGGCCACGAGTCCTTACCCTAGCTCGACCACGCCGACTTCGGCGAGGTGAGCGAACGCCAGCAGCGCTTCGGCTTCGCGAATGTTCGCCGACTTGACGATCGATAGAAGATCCCAGCGGCCGTCGACGCGGGATGCGAGCTCGACCTCGGCCGCCGACAGCCCGAGCTCGCTCGTCGCTTCTCTGAGCTTGCGCGGCACGCGATGCCTGGCGAGCAGCTGCTTGGCGACCTCGGCCACGCGCGCGCGCTCGATCTGCGCGAACGTCCTGCGCACTTCCGGATCGCTCGGATCCTGGTGCAGCGCCTGGGTCGCCATCGCGAGCGCGCCCGCCCGATCGCCCTGGCGCAGCCGGCCGCGCGCACCGGCCGCGAGCTCGACCGCGCTGTTCGTGCGCTCCTTCTGCCGGCGATCGACGACGAGCCGTCCGTCGGTGACGAGCGCGGCGAGCTTGTCGTAGACCGCGAAGCGCTCGCCGCGAAACGCCGACGCGACATCGGCCGCCGCATGGCGCTCCCCCGCGAGCAGCCACACCTTCGCGACATCGACGACATCGCGATCGCTCGGCGTCGGCGGCATCGCGCTCGGTGGCACGAAGAACGTCGCGTCGTCGGCGCTCAGGATGCCCATGATCTCGGTCATCCGTTCGGCGCGGCGGCGCGCGACCGTGAGGCACACGTCGACCGCGAGGTGCGCGATCACGCCGGTCGCGGGGCTCGTGCGCGGCACGACGTCGAACTGCCCGTCGTTCCACGTGATCACGTCGCTGACCGTCTCGCGGATCTTCGTCGCGAGAATATCGACGAGGTCAGCTTCGGTAATCAGCCCAGACATGAGCAACACCTTGCCCAGCGGCACGCCCGTCTCGGCGCGCGCCTCGAGCGAATCCGCGAGCGCACGCTCGGCGACGATGCCCGACTTCACGAGGATCACGCCGAGCTGCTCGTCGCGCCGGTTGCTGCTCGCCCACACGATCTGGCCGTCCTCGATCACGAGGCTGCGCGCGAGACCGCGCCGCTCGAACGTGACGGGCGCACTGACCTTGCGGCGGGCCATCCAGTCGAGCACGTCCTCGGCGGACATGGTGCTCAGAGACCCGCGCAACGACATCGCTTTGAGCATAGCGGAACTTCCGGTACATTGTTCGTGATGGAGCGTCGGTCCCACATCGTGCTCGACGCGCGGGTCCTCCTCGCGGGCGGCGCCGTGGCGCTGATCGGCGTCGTCGTGCTCGGGCTGTTCTTGTGGATGGTGCCGAAAGCGGCCGCGCGCGAGGCCACCGCCGCGTGCTCGGGGCTGCGCCCGTCGGATCCGAACCCGGCGCTGTGCCCGAACGGCGCCGAGGGCTGCAAGTTCCCGCTGATGGCGCCGGACTTCACGGCGTTCGATAACAACGGCAAGCAAGTCCACCTCAGCGACTTCCGCGGCAAGGTCGTGCTGCTCAACTTCTGGGCGTCGTGGTGCGGCGTCTGCAAGACCGAGAAGCCGCAGCTCGACAAGATGGCGGGCGACCTCGTCGGCGATCAGTTCGTCGTCATCGCGCTCGCGTCGGATCGCAGCTGGGCCGATGTGCTCGCCGCGATCGTCGATGCGCTCGCGCCCAACGTGAAGCTGCCCGGCGGCACGGTCACGTTCCAGCAGGCGCTCGATGCGTACAAGCAGGCGTTGCCGTCGGGGGTGCCGTTCCGCGTGTTCCTCGATCCGCCGGCCGGCGATTCGAACATCGGCGCGATCGCGGCGAGCTGGGGCATCACGGCGGTGCCGGAGTCGGCGCTGATCGATCGCCGCGGCAACATCCGCGCGTACTTCGTCAACAAGCGCGACTGGCAGTCGCCGGTCGCCGAGACGTGCATCCGCTCGGTGATCGACGAGGACTAGATGGCCCGCGTCCTGGTCATCGATGACGAGCCGGATGTCGTACGGCTGATCCTCAAGGTGCTCTCGGGCCGCGGCCACATCGTCCAGATCGCGCGCGACGGCGCGACCGCACTCCAGCGCGTCAAGCTCGAGGCGCCCGACGTGATCCTGCTCGATAGCGACCTGCCGAAGATCGACGGCGCCGAGGTCTGCCGCCGCCTCAAGGCCGAAGTCTCGACGCAGAAGATTCCGGTCGTGATGATGACGTCGGACTACGTCGACATCTACGACGTCGGCGCCGACGGCGGCCCCGATGCGTTCGTCGTGCGGCCGTTCGTGCGCGAGGTGCTCGCGAACGTCGTCGAGCGCGCGCTGTTCAAGCGGCCCTGATGCGCACGCCGTTCACGATCTTGAGCGGCTGGCTCGGAGCCGGCAAGACGACCGCGCTCAACCGCATGCTCGCCGCGCCGGGCGGTCGCCGCATCGCCGTGCTCGTCAACGAGCTCGGCCGCATCTCGATCGATACCCAGCTGATCGTCGGGCAGGGCGGCGACGTGCTCGAGCTCGCCGGCGGCTGCGTGTGCTGCAAGGTCGATATCAAGAACGACCTGTGGGACGGCATCGGCGAGATCGTCGCGCGCAGCGCGCCCGACCACGTCGTGCTCGAGACGACCGGCATCGCCGAGCCGGCCGCGATCCTCGACTCGCTGGTCGCCCCGCTCAAGGCCGATGATGACGCGATCGCCGCCAAGCGCGCCCGCGAGCAGGCCGCCGCGCGCGAGCGCATCGTGCCCGCGGGCGTGATCTGCGTCGTCGATGCCGAGTCGGGCGCCGCCGCCCTCGCCGAGCGCGAGGAAGCCGAAGCGCAGGCCGCCGCCGCCGATCGCGTGCTGATCTCCAAGCTCGACGTCGCATCCGCGGATGCCGTCCGCCAGACCCACGCGCGCCTCGATCTGCTCGCGGGCGAGGCGGAGCGCGCATCGTTTCCGCGCGGCGAGGACCACGCGCTGACGAGCTGGCTGCTCGAGCCTCGCAAGCTGCGCGCCTGGACGACGCGCACGCACGACCACGACGGCGACCACCACCATCACGGCGGCCAGCTCGTCGCGGTCACGTTCGCCGACGACGCGCCGCTCGTTCCCGAGCGCGTGCTCGCCGTGCTCGAGTCGCTCGGCCCGCGCCTCGTGCGCGCGAAAGGCTTCGTCGTGCTCGCTGGCGACGATCGCCGCGGCTTCGTCGAGCGCGCCGGAGTCCGCACGTCGCTCGAGCGCCGCGAGCCGTGGGGCGACACGCCGCGCCGCACCGAAATCGTGCTCATCGGCGACGACCTCGACGAGGCCGCCCTGCGCCGCGCCTTGTGGGCGTGCCGCGCCGCACGCTAGGCACTGCGAAGATCGGATTAACGCGAAAACGCGAAAACGCGAAGCCTGTGACGGGACGGCAACATCCGCGCCGACCGCTTGCGCTCCCGAAATTCATGCGCAGATTGATGGCGAACAAGGAGGCTGGATGTCGATCTTCGGATACATCCTCCTCGGAATCTGGGGCG